>DAMCAL010000036.1:0-20936 GCA_032059585.1 Burkholderiaceae bacterium | reverse complement strand
CGCGCGCCAGGTGCTGGATGTAGTCGGCGGGGTGGTAGTAGCTGATGTACTGCAGCGCGGCGGCGATGGACTCCACCAGGTCGGCGTAGCGGATAGTCGTGGTCATGGGCATGAACGTGGGTGATGCATAACAAGAGACGGTCCGGATTATCCCCGTGCCCATCGCCAGGCCCCCCGCCGCGGGAAATGGGTCCCCGGCTGACGCAGCGCCTGCAAGCGGATGCGGTGAAATGCCCAGATCGCCGGCGCCCGGCCGTCCATCTCATTTACAGGAGGTCCCAACATGCATTCCAACCCCGGCAGCAGTGCCAGCACCCGCACCGAACGCGACACCTTCGGCCCCATCGCCGTGCCGGCAAACCGCCTGTGGGGCGCGCAGACGCAGCGCTCGCTGCTGAATTTCGACATCTCCGGCGAGCGCCAGCCGCAGGAGATCATCCGCGCGCTGGCACAGGTCAAGCGGGCGTCCGCCAAGGTCAACCAGGCCCTGGGCCTGCTGCCGGCGGACAAGACGCGCGCCATCGTCGCGGCGGCCGACGAGGTGCTGGAAGGGCGGCATGACGACGAGTTTCCGCTGGTGGTCTGGCAGACCGGCTCCGGTACGCAGACCAACATGAACGTCAACGAGGTGCTCGCCAACCGCGCCAGCGAACTGATGGGCGGCGAGCGCGGCGAAGGCCGGCTGGTGCACCCCAACGACGACGTGAACAAGAGCCAGTCGAGCAACGACGTGTTTCCGACCGCCATGCACGTGGCGGCGGTGCAGTCCCTGGTGCACCGGCTGCTGCCGGCCCTGGACGAATTGCGCGAAACGCTGCAGGCCAAGGCCGAAGCCTTCGAAGACATCGTGAAGATCGGTCGCACCCACCTGCAGGACGCCACGCCTCTCACGCTCGGCCAGGAGATCTCCGGCTGGGTGGCGCAACTGGCGCACGGCGAGCGGCACGTGCGCGCTGCGCTGCCCCACCTGTATGAACTGGCGCTGGGCGGCACGGCCGTGGGTACGGGGCTGAACGCCCCAAAAGGGTATGCCGACCAGGTCGCGCAGGAGTTGGCGAAGTTCACCAGCCAGCCCTTCGTCACCTCACCCAACAAATTCGAGTCGCTGGCCAGTTGCGACGCGCTGGTGGCGGCGCACGGCGCGCTGAAAACCCTGGCCGCGAGCCTGATGAAGATCGCCAACGACGTGCGCTGGCTGGCCAGCGGGCCGAGGAGCGGCATCGGCGAGATCACCATCCCCGAGAACGAGCCCGGCTCGTCCATCATGCCGGGCAAGGTCAATCCGACGCAGTGCGAGGCGATCACCATGCTGTGCGCGCAGGTGATGGGCAACGACGTGGCGATCAACATCGGCGGTGCCAGCGGCAACTTCGAGCTGAACGTGTTTCGCCCGATGGTGGCGCACAACTTCCTGCAGAGCGTGCGGCTGCTGGCCGACGGCATGGTCAGCTTCAACGAGCACTGCGCGGTGGGGATCGAGCCGCAGCGCCAGCGCATCGCGGAGCTGGTCGAGCGCTCGCTGATGCTGGTCACCGCCCTCAACCCGCACATCGGCTACGACAAGGCCGCGCAGATCGCCAAGCGGGCGCACCAGGAAGGTTCCAGCTTGCGCGACGCGGCCCTGGCGTCCGGGCATGTGACGGCCGAGCAGTTCGATGCATGGGTGGTGCCGGGAGACATGGTGGGGCGGTGACAGCGCGAAGCTGTCGGATGCGTGCACGCTCCGGTGCGGCATCCAGATTATGGATGAAAAAGGCCTTTAACGCTTGCTGGGTAAGCGCGAGCAGCTATCAAAAGTGAAGCGCAGCTCTGGGCGGGTTCCGCTGCGCATTCAAGCGGCGGCAGCCACGAAGGACGGGGCAGGCTGCACGGCGCGCACCGCGTTTCGCCCGTGGCCGGACGTGCCAGCGGCACCGCGCTTGACGGCGGGACGTGCCGCCAAACCGCCCCGGCCCTGCGCCGGACGTGTGGCCCTGCCGTGCAGAGCGCCCGGGCCGCGCGGAGTCGAGGGGCGAGGAGGCTTCCCCTGCGGGGCTGCTCGGTTCTGCGCCGAGGCAGCCTGGCGCGGCGGCTTGCGCAAAAACGCCTGCAGCCTGCGCTCGGCTGCGCTCAGGCCGCGGGGGCTGGCACCGCTGCGGCCCAACCGCTGCCACACGCGCTGCAGTCCCGGGCCTGTGTCCGACGCCAGTCCCTCGCCGAGCGCCAGCACGGCAGGGTGGATGTAGGACTTGCGGCACACCGCAGGCGTGTTGCCGAGCTGGCGCGCCACTTCGACGAGGATCTGGCGCGCAATGCCCCGGGCGGGCGGCGCATCGGCCTCGCTGGCGCGCGAACAGGCCACGCGCGTGAGTTCGAGCGCCTGCACCGTGCCGTGCCAGGTGCGGAAATCCTTGGCGGTGAAGTGCCCGTCCTCGCCGGCGATCTCGGCCAGGTAGCCGTTGACGTCGCCAGAGCCGACGCTGTGCAGCCCGCCCTCCTCGTCCTGCCACTGGAACAGCTCCTGCCCCGGCAGCTGCTGGCAGCGCCGCACGACGCGCGCCACCGCCGGGTCCTGCAGCTGGGCCTGCTGCATCACGCCACTCTTGCCGCGAAAGCGCAAGGTCGTGCTGCTGCCCTTGACCGCGGCATGGCGCGTTCGCAGCGTGGTCAGGCCGAACGAGCCGTTGGCCAGTGCGTACTCCTCGTTGCCCACGCGCACGTAGGTCGTATCCAACAGCCGCACGATCGCGGCCAGGACGCACTGGCGCGTCAGGGTTTTCTTGCGGCAGGCCTGCAGGTCGCGCGCCACGTGCCGGCGGATGCGTGGCAGCGCCTGGCCGAAGGCGCGCATGCGCTCGAACTTGGAGTCGTCGCGCACGCGCCGCCAGTCGGGGTGGTAGCGGTATTGCAGCCGCCCGCGGGCGTCCCGCCCGGTGGCTTGCAGATGCCCGTGCGGCAGCGGGCAGATCCACACGTCGGTGTAGGCCGGCGGAATGGCCAGGCGACGGATGTGCGCCAGATGCTCCTCGTCCTGCAGCCACTGGCCGTCGGGCGTGCGGTAGCGGAAGGTGTCGCCGTGGCGCTCGCGGGTGATGCCCGGAACGTTGCGGTCCACGTACACCAGGCCGGCAGGCAGGCGAGGGGATTTGGCGGGGGCGGATGTGTTGGGTGGGGCCATGGGCGCCATCACACCGCCCCCGACGGGCAGGGGCTGTCGGCGCCCGCCGCCGCGCCGCGTGGGAGCGGCGCGACAGGGGTGGGCGTTGCGTCGTACCATGCGCAGTCCTGCGTTCGTCCCGCCCGACCTGCTGCCGTGCTTCTTGCCAACACTCTCATCGTGCTCGCCACCGTTGCCGCCATGGAAGGCGTGGCGTGGCTGGCGCACAGGTACGTCATGCACGGCTTCGGCTGGGGCTGGCATGCCTCGCACCACGCGCCGCGCAGCGGCTGGTTCGAGGCCAACGACCTGTATGCGCTGGTGTTCGCGGCCCTGGCCATCGTGCTGATCGCGCTGGGCACCTCGGGGCGCTGGCCGCTGCAGTGGATCGGCGCGGGCATGACGCTGTACGGCGCGTTGTACTTCGTGGCGCACGACGGGCTTGTGCACCAGCGCTGGCCTTGGCGCCACGTACCGCGCAGCGGGTACCTCAAACGCCTGTACCAGGCCCACCGGCTGCACCACGCGGTGCAGGGACGCGAGGGCTGCGTGTCCTTCGGCTTTCTCTGGGCCCCTTCGCCCGCGCGGCTGCGCAGCCAGTTGCAAGCTGCCCAGGCGCGCCGCCGCGCTCTGGCCCGCACCGGAAGCGACACGCCTTAGGCAGAGGTGGCGGGCCTGCGCCAGGACGACAGCGGGGCACTTGCCCGGGGCAGCCAGGTGCGCGACAGCAAGGCCAGCGCGCCGCCGCGCGCGATCAACACCATCTTGTCGGCGCGCGTGGTGGCCACGCGCTGGTCCCACGCTGCGGGGCCGAGCGCCTCGACCCGGCGGCCGATCTCGCGGTATACGCCTCGCGCGGTGGCGATCGACCAGGCCGAGCGCAGCGGCAGCGCGCCGATGCCGGCCAGCGACGAGCGGTAGTACGGCTCGGCCAGTGCCACCA
Organism: Burkholderiaceae bacterium; assembly: GCA_032059585.1. GTDB lineage: Bacteria > Pseudomonadota > Gammaproteobacteria > Burkholderiales > Burkholderiaceae_C > Melaminivora. Next base: position 16,857 of record DAMCAL010000036.1, on the reverse strand, counting down.
GGCGAGAGGCCACGTGGGCCAGCGCGGCGCGGTGGGCCGGCAGCAACAGCGCTTGCGGCTCGCCCACGGGCAGGCCGGCCTCGCGCAGCCATTGGGCGGGCAGGTACACGCGGCCGGCGCGCGCGTCATCGGCGATGTCGCGGGCGATATTGGTGAGTTGGAAGGCCACGCCCAGGTCGCACGCGCGGTCCAGCACCTCGGGCGGCACTTCGGCTTGCGCGTCCCGCGTGCCCATCACCAGCGCCATCATCACGCCGACCACGCCGGCCACGCGCCAGGCGTAGTGCAGCGTGTCCTCGATGCGTTCGTAGCGCGCGGACGGCTCGACATCCATGGCGAACCCGGCGAGGTGCTCCTCCAGCAAATACAGCGGGATCCCGTGGCTGCGCACCACCTGCTGCAGGCCGGCGAAGGCCGGGTGCTCCATCGCCTCGCCTGCGCAGGCGCGCCGTGTCAGGTCGCGCAGGGTGGCGATGCGCGCCAGGCCCGCGCCTTCCTCTTCTGGCGGGGTGCGTTGGCCATGGCCCAGCTCCTGGCCATCGATCACGTCGTCGCAGTGCCGGCACCAGGCGTACAGCAGCACGGTGCCTGCGCGCGTGTCGGGGGCCAGCAGGCGCGCGGCAGCGGCAAAGCTCTGCGAGCCCTGCCGGATGGCCTGGGTGGCGTGGCGGTGCAGCGCGTCGCTCATGCCGTCGCCTCGTGGGGCTCGAGCATCAACCGCGCCGTGGCCTTGGCCGAACCCACCACGCCCGGCACGCCCGCGCCGGGGTGCGTGCCGGCGCCTGCGAAGTACAGGTTGGTGATCTGGCGATCGCGGTTGTGCGTGCGAAACCAGGCGCTTTGCGTGAGCAGCGGCTCCAGGGAGAAGGCCGACCCCAGGTGTGCGCCCAGTTCGTCGCGAAAGTCTTCCGGCGTGAAGATGCGGCTGGTGACCAGGTCCGCGCGCAGGCCCGGGATGTAGCGTGCCTCCAGGTATTGCAGGATGCGGTCGCGAAAACGCTGCCCCTCCACTGCCCAGTCGATGGGTGCCTGGCCCAGGTGGGGCACCGGCGCCAACACGTAATGGCTGGAGCAGCCGGCTGGCGCCATCGACGGGTCGGTCACGCACGGTGCATGCAGGTACAGCGAAAAATCCTCGGCCAGCGCGCTGCCGTGAAAAATGTCCTGGATCAGTTCACGGTAGCGCGGCCCGAAGCACACGGTGTGGTGCTGCAGCTGCGGCTGCGGGCGTTTCAGCCCGAAGTGCACCACGAACAGCGACATGGAAAACCGCCGGCGCTTGAGCTGCGCCGCCGCCTGCTGTCCGCGCGCTGCGTGGCCCAGCAGCCGGTCATAGGTGTGCACCACGTCGGCGTTCGACGCCACCTGCTCGGCGGCGATGCGCTCGCCATCCTGCAGCACCACGCCGGTGGCGCGGTCGCCCTGCAGCTCGATGCGCGCCACCGGTGCGTTCAGGCGCAGCGTGCCGCCGAGGTCCTGGAACAGGCGCACCAGCGCCTGCACCAGCGCGCCGGTGCCGCCCCGCGGAAACCACACGCCCCATTCCCGCTCGAGGGCATGGATCAGCGCGTAGATGGACGACGTGGCAAACGGGTTGCCGCCCACCAGCAGCGAATGGAAGGAAAACACCTGGCGCAGGTGCTCGTCCTGGATGAACTTGGACACCATCGAATACACGCTGCGCCACGCCTGCAGGCGCGCCAGCTGCGGCGCGACCTGCACCATGCTGCGAAACGAGAGGAACGGCACTGTTCCGAGCTTGAGGTAGCCCTCCTCGAACACGGCGCGCGAGTACTGCAGGAAGCGCTGGTAGCCCTCGACATCCGCGGGCGAGCGTGCGGCGATCTGCGCGTCCAGCGCCGCTTGGTCATTGGCGTAGTCGAAGTGGCTGCCGTCCTCCCAGCACAGGCGGTAGAACGGCGCCACGGGCAGCAGCTCGACGTAGTCGGCCATTCGGCGGCCCGACAATGCGAAGAGCTCGTCCAGCGCCGAAGGGTCGGTGATGACCGTGGGCCCGGCGTCGAAAGTGAAGCCCTGGTCGTGGTAGACATAGGCCCGGCCACCCGGTTTGTCGCGCGCTTCGAGCAGCGTGGTGGCGATGCCGGCCGACTGCAGCCGGATGGCCAACGCCAGGCCGCCGAAGCCCGCACCGATGACGACGGCGCGCCGTGGCTGTGTTGGCAGGGGGGTCATGGCAGCCTCCCGCCAGGCACCGTCTGGCCGGGTGCCAGGCGGGTTGCCCAGGCCGCGCGTGCCGCCGCCACAAGCGGTACCGGAGGCCGGCCGCTGACTAGCCGCAGCCGGTCGGGCCAGGACAGCCGGGCGGCGTAGAAGCGCTCGATCAGGGGTGCGGGCAGGCCGTAGAAGCGCTGCATCACGCGCCAGCGTTCGGCGGGTTCGGCGGCCAGGAACAGCATGCGGTTGAGCATTCGGAAAAAACCCCTTTCCCGCCATGCGCCCAACACGTGCGCGCGCACGGTGGACTGCACGTGGGCATGTGAAAAGTCCCGGAGCGCCGCGATGCGGGAGGCCAGGCGGACTGCGTCAGGCAGGGAGTAGCCGGTGGTCGGGTGGAACAGGGCTGCTGAAAGACCCACAGGCACCGCACCGCCTTCGGACTCGCGCCACAACGCCTGGGCATCGCCGGCCAGCACGATCGGCAGCACGCCGCGCTCTTCGCGCAGCACCTGGTCGATGCGCCAGCCCTGGCGCGCCGCGTAGTCGTGGATGCGCTGGCGCAGCGCGGCGTCGTCCAGCGCGGGGCCGTCGGCGTAGTAGGTGTCCTCGACCAGCAGGCGGTCGGCAGCCAGCGGCAATACATAAACAAAACGGTAAGCGCCATGTTGCGCCACCGTGGCGTCCATCAGAACCGGCTCTGCCAGTCCGTGAGCGCCGGCCGTGCGCACCTCCAGTCCCAGGAATTTCTGGAACCCGAGCGCCAGGTGCGGGCTGTGGCGTACGCCGCGTCCGTCCAGCACGCAGCGCGCGTGCAACACACGACCGCCCTCCAGCACCACGCGGTTCGCCCCCACGTCGACTGCCGGCACGCCGCAGTGCAGCCGATCGCCCAGGCGTTCGCGCAGCACGGAAGCGAAACGCTGGGAAGTGACAGACGCATAGCCGCCCTCCAGGCGGCGCGTGCGCTCGGGAAAGCGCACGGTGTAGCCCGGCCAGCGGTGCGCGATGCAGGGGGACAGCGCGGCGCGTTCACCCGGTGTCAGGTCGCTCTCGTGGAAAGACCAGGTGTGGTTGCCTCCCGGCGCGCCGTCGGCCTCCAGCACGGCCAGCCGCAGGTGCGGCTGCCGGGCCGCCAGGTGCAGGGCGATCAGGCCATTGGCCAGGCCCGCTCCCACCAGCACGACATCGAGCGGCGCGTTGGCGGTGTACGGGGCGGCGTTCATGGGGTGGGCACCGAAGCGCGGGTGTGCGATGTGTCGACGCGCCCGCGGGATCGCCCCGGCCTGTGACCGGGATGCGAAGCGGTGGCCACCGCGGCTTCGACCAGGTCGGCGGCGCGCGGCGTGCCGCCTGCCGCCCGCACCTGGGGCGCAAGCTGCTGCGCGGCGGTGCGAAACCCGGGCTCATGCAGCAGCCGTGCCAGTGCATGGCGCAGCAGCCCGGCGGTGGCGAGCGCGGGCAGCACGCGCAGCCCGGCGCCCGCGTGCACCACGCGCGCGGCGCAGCCGGGCTGGTCGAAGGCGATGGGGAGCACCAGCATCGGCGTGCCGGCAGCCAGCGCATCCATCACGGTATTCAGTCCGCCGTGGGTGACCACCACGTCGGCCAGCGCCACTGCTGCGCCCTGCGGCGCGAAGCCGGTAACCCACGTGGCGCCTGCATCCCGCAACGTAGCGGCCTGGGGCGCGGTCAGCGCGTCGCAGTGTGCCACCAACAGTTGCACGTCGAGCGCGCGGCAGGCGCGGGCAATGCGCTGGAACAATGCGAGTCGCCCCCCTTGCAAGGTGCCCAGCGAGGCGAAGACAAACGGCTTTTTCCCCGACAAGCCTGGCGCGTGGGCGGCGAGGGCAGCGGCGTGCGCGTCCGCTTGTCCAGGCGCTGGGTCAGACGGCGGACGCAGCGGGCCGACATGGTGCAGCAGCGCCGGCGCGGTGCGGCGTGGAAAGTCGAAGGCGTGAACGGTCTGCGACAACTGCAATCCGGGAGACACGCATTGGTCGAGGCGCTCGCGTGGGGGCAGCCCAAAAGCCTGCGCCCAGTGCGCGATGACGCGGGCATGCTCCTGCATGAGCCTGTCGTAAACGCGCGTGCTGGCCAGGTTGATTTGCAGTGACCACTCGCTCGAGGCATAGGGCCAGTGCATGACCGGCAGCGGCAACTCCGGCTCCCGGTTGATGGGAAGCGCGCACGCTACCGAAATGCGCGGCAGCTGCAAGTGCTCGGCAACAAGGCCCCCAGCGCCTTCCATCTGGTCGGCCAGCACGGCCTGCACGCCCAGGCGCGCCAGCAGCGCCGGGGCCTCCCGGCACAGCATGTCGGTGGTGCGCGCCATATCGGCAATCACCCGTTGCAGTCCCCGCAGGCCACCCGGACGCGCAGCGCGGGAGACCACGCCGGCCAGGCTACCTGGCGGATGGCTGGTCGCCCCGACGGCATGGAATTCGACCCCGGGGTTTCGCAGCACGTGGCCCACGTCGCATTGGTGCACCCAACTCACGCGGTGGCCGCGCGCGATGAGTTCGCCCGCCAGCGCTTCGAGGGCGCGCACGTGGCTGGTGAAGACGGGGGCGATGACGGCGAAATGGGCCATGGGCAGGATGGTGCCGGCTATTCTGACCCATCCGCGGCGCACGCGTGTCCACCGCTGCATGCCCTTTTGGCGGCTGTGGCACCGCTATCGGCCTGCCTGTGCTGCCACCAAGGTCGGCTATAAATCGCGGGATGCGGTCCTCTTTTCTCCCATCGTCCGCGCCTGGCGCCGTCTCCGCTATGGTGCCGCTGGCCTCTGCGCGGGTCGGCAGTCCGCTGCAGGAGGGGGACGGCGAGGGGTTCAAGGCGCATCTGGCGCAGTTGCGCACGCAGGTGGACACGCGCCTGGCGTCGCTGCTCACGCAGACCGCGTCGGCCGAAGAGCCGGTCGCGGCCGCCATGCGTTATGGCGCGCTGGCACCGGGCAAACGGGTCCGCCCTCTGCTTCTTCTGCTGGCCTGCGAAGACCTGGGCGGTGCCGGCGTTGATGCACTGGACCTGGCGTGCGCGCTCGAACTGGTGCACGCCGCCTCGCTGCTGGTGGACGACTTGCCATGCATGGACGACGCCGCGCTGCGCCGCGGCCAGCCCACGGTCCATGTGCAGTTCGGGCAGGACGTGGCGATCCTCGCGGCGATCGGGCTGCTTGGCCTGGCGTTCCGCACCGCAGCGGCTGCCCCATCGCTGCCGTCGGACATGCGCGCCGCATGCGTGGCGGTTTTGGCCGAGGCGGTGGGCACTTCCGGATTGGTGCAGGGACAGTACCGCGACCTGCACGGCGCCCGCCACCCGGAGTGCACCGCGGCAATCGCCCAGACCAACCATCTCAAGACAGGCGCGCTGTTCGCTGCCGCCCTCGCGCTGGCTGCGCTGGTGTGCCGCGCGCAGGCGCCCGTGCACCAGGGATTGCAGGCCTTTGCCGTTGAGCTCGGACAGGCGTTTCAGCTCAGCGACGACCTGGGCGATATGACCGCGAGTGCGGCCGAGCTGGGCAAGGATGTGGGCCGGGATGCGGCACGGCCCACCCTGCCGGCGTTGTTGGGCGTGTCGGCGGCACACGAGTGCATCCAGGCGCACTGGGACCGGGGCTGCCGCCAGCTGGGCGAAGCCCTCGGCCCCGGGTCGCGGCTGGTGCAGTTTGGCATCCTGCTGCTGCCGGGCGTGGCAGCAGAGGCTGTGCGCTGAAGCAACCGCGCGAAGTTAGCGCTGGGCTGCGACCCGCGCCTGCTCGATCCAGCCGTCGAACGTTTTCTGGTGCGCGCGGATCCAGGCGTCGGCATGGCGCTCGATGTCCGCCGTGCTCTTTTCGCCCTGGTGGATGAGGCGGTTCTGTGCGCTGATGTCGGCCAGCGGAACCTGCATGACCTCGAACAGCTTGCCGGCGGCCGGGTGCTTCGCCACCCACTCCTTGTTGGCCACGATGTACTCGTTGTTCAACGGAAAGCCGTAGTTCTTGCCGTTGGGCAGCTTCGTATCGGTGCCGGCCTGCACGCCTGGCATGGCCGAGTAGGGCACCTCCAGCCAGACCACGTCCTTGCCGGTGCGCAGCACATTGCTCAGCCAGTGCGGCGTCCAGGCGTAGAACAGCACCGGCCTGCCGGACTCGTAGCGCGCCAGCGTCTCGGTGATCAGGGCCGGGTAGTTGCCCTGGGTGTAGTTCACCGTCTTGCGCAGCCCGAACGTGTCCAGGTGGTGCTCGACCACCGCCTCGCCGCCCCAGCCGGCGTTGGGGCCCACCAGGTCGGCCTTGCCGTCGCCGCTCATGTCGAACAGCTTGGCCAGCTTCGGATCCTTGAGCTGGTCGATGTGCGTGATCTTGTACTGGTCGGCCGTCTTCTTGTCGATCATGTAGCCCTGCGCTGCGCCAGCCGAGTACACGCCCTTGCGCGACAGTTTGGCATCGCCGCCGGCGGCCTTGTAGAACTCGGAATGGTGCGGGTTCCAGTGGTTGGCGATCAGCGTGGCGTCGCCGCTGGCCACGGCCATGTGCGCCAGCGGGTACTCGACTTCCTTGTAGGGCGCGACGTCGTAGCCCAGCTGTTGCAAGGCCTTCATGACCAGCACGGTCTGGAAGGACTCCTCGGCCAGCGAGCTCTTCAGGATGGTCACCTTGACGCCCTTCCCGGGCAGGTCTTGCGAGGCAAAGGCGTTGCCTGCCAGGGCGGCCAACGAAAGTGCCGCGGCCGCGGTGGTGCCGCGCAGGAAGATGGGGAGAAGCTGACGAATGGTCTGCATGCCTGGTAGTGCTCCATGGTCTGCCCGGACATGGGGCGCACGGCAGCCGTGCACCCCACGGGGCGATGTGGAAAAGAAAAGCCCAAGGGCTGCGAGGCGCCGCCCGACGTGCTGCCGCGCGAGGCGGGCGAGTGGCGGCGCGAGAGGGCCGGCGAGCGCCGGCCCAGGCGCACTGGTGTGCGCCGTGTGCCTTGCTTACTTGGCCGCGGCCCTGGCCTGCGCGATCCAGCTGTCGAAGGTCTTCTGGTGGGCCTTGATCCAGCCGTTCACGTGCCGCTCGATGTCAGCCGGCTTGGACTGGCCCTGGCTCATCAGGTGGTTCTGGGCGTTGATGTCGGTCACCGGCAGCTGCATCAGCTCGAACAGCTTGGCAGCGTCCGGATGCTCCTCGGCCCACGCTTTGTTGGCCACGATGTGCTGGCTGTTCACGACAAAGCCGTAGTTCTTGCCGTTGGGCAGCTTGGTATCCAGGTCCTTCTGTTCACCGGGCAGGGAGGAGAAAGGCACCTCCAGCCAGACCACGTCTTTGCCGGGCTTGAGCACGTTGCTCACCCAGTAGGGCGTCCAGGTGTAGTACAGAATGGGCTTGCCGGCCTTGTAGCGGGTGATGGTGTCGGCCATCAGCGCCGAGTAGGTGCCCTGCTGGTGCGTCACCGTCGGGCGCAGGCCGTAGGCGTCCAGCTGGTGCTCGATCATCACCTCGCAGCCCCAGCCGGGCGTGCACCCGGTCAGGTCGGCCTTGCCGTCGCCGTTGGTGTCGAAAAGCTTGGCGATCTTGGGGTCCTTGAACTGCTCGATGTTGGTGATCTTGTACTGGTCGGCGGTCTTCTTGTCGATCAGGAAGCCCTGCGCGGCGTTGTCCGAGAACACGCCCTTGCGGTAGAGCTTGGCGTCGCCGCCGGCGTTCTTGTAGTAATCGGCGTGCTGGTAGTTCCAGTGGTCGGCCATGAAGGTCGCGTCACCGTTGGCGATCGCAAGGTGCGCCGTTGGGTACTCCACCTCTTTGATGGGCTTCACGTCATAGCCGAGCTTTTCCAGTGCCTTCATGACCAGCGTGGTCTGGAAGGTCTCCTCCGCCAGGGAGCTCTTGAGCGGCTGGACGGTCACGCCCTTGCCGGGCAGATCGCTTGCGGCCCACGCAGCGGTTCCGGCGCACAGCAGCGCCAGACCGGTGGTGACGGCGGCCAGGCCGGCACGCAATGCGCGGGCGGCAGCAGGAGAAGGTGCGGCAGTGGTGATCGAAGGGGTTGCAGTCATCCTTGGAAAGTCCTTTTGTCTCTATGGTTGGAATGGAATCAGCGGAAGCAGGGGATGGAAAAACCGATGGCGGCCGGCCAAGCCGCGGCGCTCACAGCGCGGGCTGCCCGGGCAGCGGCCGGTCCTTCGCCTTTCCTTCCACGGGGGGGGTGGCAGAGGCGCGCTGCGGGCCCGAAGCGGACGCGGACGCAGACTTCACCTCGGCGGGGGCCGGCGCCGCCTGCGGTTCGGCCGCCGGGCGCCGGCGCGCCAGGCGCATGGCCAGACCCACAGGACCCGACTGCCACCAGCGCTCGCTGCCGCGGCGCGGCACGCCCATCGCCTGGGTCAGGCGGTCCAGCACGATCGCCAGCAGCACGATGCCCAGGCCGCCTACGGTCGCCAGGCCCATGTCCAGGCGGCCGATCCCGCGCAGCACCATCTGGCCCAGCCCACCGACTGCGATCATCGAAGCGATCACCACCATGGACAGGGACAGCATCAGCGCCTGGTTCACACCAGCCATGATCGACGGCATAGCCAGTGGCAGCTGCACCTTCCACAGCAACTGCCAGGGAGAAGCACCATAGGCGCGGCTGGCCTCGATCAGGTCCGGCCGTACCTGGCGGATGCCCAGGTTGGTCAGGCGGATGAGCGGCGGCAGCGCGAACACGATGGTCACGATCACGCCCGGCACGTTGCCGATGCCGAACAGCATCACGACCGGCACCAGGTACACGAACGCCGGAGTGGTCTGCATGGCATCCAGCAGCGGGCGCGTCCAGCGCTGGGCGCGGTCGCTGGCGGCAAGTACCACGCCCACAGGCAGGCCGATCAGCACACAGAACAGCAGCGCCGTGAGCACCAGCGCCAGCGTCACCATGGCGTCGGGCCAGATGCCCAACAGGCCCACCAGCGCCAGTGAGACGGCGGTGCCGATCGCGAGCGCGCGGCCGGCAAACTGCCAGGCCAGCAACGTCGCCAGCACGATCATGGCAGGCATGGGCGCTGCCAGCAGCATGTCGGTGACGCCGGTGAGGGTGGCATCGATGGGTGCGCGCACGCTCTGGAAGAACGGGCGCATGTGCTCCACGCTCCACTGCAGGCCGTCGTTGATCCAGGCCTGGATGGGCACGCCGTCGGTTTGCCACTGGTGCCACAGCGCGGTCAGGCTGCCGTCGGGCGCCGCATCAGTCGCCGGCGCGGCACCGCTGCTGAGCCAATCGGCCGCATCACCGCCGTCGGCAGAAGCCCAGGGATCGGCCGCGGCGGCACTGTCGGACGCAGCGCCGCTCCAGGGGTCTGCGTCGGCGGAAGAGGGCGCGGCGCCAGCGGCAGCCCAGGGATCATCGGCTGTGGCCGGGGCGACGGTCTCGGACGCGGCAGCCCCATTCCATGGGTCGCCGGCCGGGGTTGCGTCAGGAGCACTGGCCGCGGCGGGCGCATCGGTGGACCAGGGGATGGTGCTGGTCTCTGCGGCGTTCTGGGCCGTGAGGGGCAGGGTATCGTTCATGTGGGGCGGATTTCCTTGCGTCTTGTTCGGGTTGTCGGCAGTCAGCTCGGCACCGCAGGCGCTACCGGGTTGGCTGCGGCGGTGGTGTAGTGGGGGTTGAGCCGCAGCGGTTCACGCTCTTTTTCCAGCGGCGGGACCGGTGGCGTGTCGCGGTCGAGAAAGCGCATCACCCCGGTGCGGCTGACCACACCCAGGTACTTGCCGGCCTCGTCCACCACGGGCAGTGGGCACGGCGCCTTGGACATGGGGCCGAACAGGTCGGCCACAGGCGTATCGGCGCTCACCGGATGCGCATCGGTAAGGTAGGCGTGGCGCAGGCCCAGGGGGCCGTGGTGGCCGTGCAGCGCCTCGCGCAGCGAGTGCGAGGAGACCACGCCGAGCAGGCGCTGGTCGCTGGAGAGCACGTAGGCGTGCTCGCGGTCCGAATCCTCCAGGATGCGCAGCGCCGCGCGGCAACCCCGGTCGCCATGGGTCGACACGACGGTGAGCGCCTGGCGCGCGATGTCGGCCGCCTTGAAGACGGCGGCTGCATCCACGCCTCGTACGAAGCTGCGCACGTAGTCGTCGGCCGGGCAGCGCAGGATCTCGTCGGGGGTGCCGACCTGGACCACGTGACCGTCCTTCATGATGGCAATGCGGTCCCCGATGCGCATGGCTTCGTCCAAATCGTGCGAGATGAAGACAATCGTGCGGCGCTTGACTTGCTGCAGGCGCAGCAGTTCGGACTGCATCTCGGTGCGGATAATGGGATCGAGCGCGGAAAAGGCCTCGTCCATCAGCAGGATGGAAGGGTCGGACGCCAGCGCCCGGGCCAGTCCCACGCGCTGCTGCATGCCGCCCGACAGCTCGTCCGGGTAGCTGGCGCCCCAGCCGGCCAGGCCGACTTGCTCCAGCGCCTGCTCGGCGGCAAGCTCGCGGTCCTTTCGGCCCACGCCCGCCAGCTCGAGGCCGAACGCCGTGTTGTCCAGCACCGTCAGATGGGGCATCAGGGCGAACGACTGGAACACCATGGAGATGTCCTTGCGTCGCAGGGCGCGCAACGACCGGTCCGACAGGCCGCCAAGGTCCTGCCCTTCGACCAGGATGCGGCCACTGGTGGGTTCGATCAGGCGGTTGAGCATCCGCACCAGCGTGGACTTGCCCGATCCGGACAGGCCCATGACGACGAAGATCTCACCAGGCTCGATGGTGAAGCTGGCGTCGAACACGCCGATGGACTGGCCCGTGCGCGCCAGGATCTCCTGCTTGCTCAGACCTTGTGCGACCAGCTCCAGCGCCTCCTGCGGCGCGTCGCCGAACACCTTGAAGACACGGTCGATGATGATTTGCTTGGCCATGGGGCTCCTCTTGCCGGCTTGCGTGGCTGGACCGCCTGGCGCCAAGGTGGCGGTCAGGCACGAAGGCCGAAGCAAGGTGGGAGAGCCCACCACCCCGATACACCGCCGGCCCCCCTCCGCGGCCACCGGTGAAGTACGGGCGGGCGCAGCGCAAGGCGCCTGCATGGCGGACGCAAGAAGCGAAAGAACCGTGACCTGGAAGGGCCCGAATGGCACGCAAGGGTGGTGGTGCGCAAGGGCTCCTGTCAGTCAGCCAGGACGGTGTCACGCCAACAGGAGCGTCGATCTGGCAGCGACACGTCCGCGGCGCGGGTACCGCAACGCTGCCGCAGCAGCATGGGCACCCTCAGTGCATCAGGGCCGAAACTTCGGCCGCAGCGTCGGACACCGCGTGGGGAAGACCCCGGTGCCTCGCCGCCGTGATCCACCTTTGGCCAGACGCCATAGACGTCTCGACAAAGATGAATTACCTGCATGGCAGGTTGTAAAACATGCGTGAAGTATATTTTTTACACGCTTTCAGGTCAAAAACAAGGTTACTGCGGCTGTGGTAGGACGTGTGGGCTACAGTGGCGGGCTGCGGACTCGAGCCCACGTCGACTATGGCTGCAAACAGGGCTGCTTTTGCATGCATTGCACGCACTGGCAGGCACGTCAGTGGCTTGTAAGTCCCGCCGCCGACAGTCGCGTGTTGACCGTATCAACCGGCCATATTGCCAGCTTTGCAGGAGACAAACCCATGAGTGCCTCGCCGTCCGCCATCCAGTCCATGTTGGTCGAAAACCGGATCATCCCCCCTTCGGAGGAGGTCGTGGCGGGCGCCAACATCTCCGGCATGCAGGCCTACGAGGCCTTGCGGGCCGAGGCAGACCGGGATTTCGAAGGCTTCTGGGCCCGGCTGGCGCGCGAGAATCTGCATTGGACCAAACCGTTCTCCCGGGTGCTCGACGAGTCCCGCGCGCCGTTTTACCAATGGTTCGACGATGGCGAGCTGAACGCAAGCGCCAACTGCCTGGACCGCCACATGGGCACGGAGGTGGAGGACAAGACCGCCATCATCTTCGAAGCCGACGATGGCACGGTGACCCGGCACACCTATCGCGAGTTGCTGACCCGTGTGTCCCGCTTCGCCAATGCACTGAAGAGCCATGGCGTGAACAAGGGCGACCGGGTGCTCATCTACATGCCCATGGGCGTCGAGGGCGTGGTGGCCATGCAGGCCTGCGCGCGCATCGGCGCCACGCACAGCGTCGTCTTTGGAGGGTTCTCCGCCAAGGCGGTGCAGGAGCGCGTCGTCGATGCGCAAGCCGTGGCGGTCATCACTGCCAATTTCCAGGTACGAGGCGGGCGGGAGCTGCCACTGAAGGCCATCGTCGACGATGGACTGGCCATGGGCGGCTGCGAGTGCGTGAGGAACGTCTTCGTTTACCAGCGCACGGAAACGGCCTGCAACATGGTGGAAGGTCGCGACAAGACCTTCGAGGACGCTCTGGCCGACCAGAGCGACGAGTGTCCGCCAACGCCGGTGGGTGCGGAGCATCCGCTGTTCATCCTGTACACCAGCGGCTCGACCGGCAAGCCCAAGGGCGTCCAGCACAGCACCGGCGGCTACCTGCTGTGGGCCAAGATGACCATGCAGTGGAGCTTCGACCTGAAGCCGCAGGACGTGTTCTGGTGCACTGCCGACATCGGCTGGGTCACCGGCCATACCTACGTGGCGTACGGGCCCTTGGCAGCGGGCGGCACGCAGATCATCTTCGAGGGCATTCCGACGTACCCGCACGCCGGGCGCTTCTGGCAGATGATCGAGCGCCACCAATGCACCATCTTCTACACCGCGCCCACGGCGATCCGCTCGCTGATCAAGGCCGCCGACTCGCAGGAATCCGTGCATCCGAAGAACTGGGACCTGTCGAGCCTGCGCGTGCTCGGCAGCGTGGGCGAGCCCATCAACCCGGAGGCCTGGATGTGGTACTACCGTAACGTGGGCGGCGAGCGCTGCCCGGTGGTGGATACCTGGTGGCAGACCGAGACCGGCGGGCACATCATCAACCCGCTGCCCGGTGCCACGCCCTTGGTGCCGGGTTCGTGCACGCTGCCCCTGCCGGGCATCTACACCGCCGTGGTGGATGAAACCGGGCAGGAAATGCCCAACGGCGCGGGCGGCATGCTGGTGATCCAGCGGCCCTGGCCCAGCATGATCCGCACCATCTGGAACGATCCGGAACGCTTCAAGAAGACCTATTTCCCCGAGGAGATGCGCGGGGCCTACCTGGCCGGTGACGGCGCCGTGCGCGACAAGACCACGGGCTACTTCCGCGTCACCGGACGCATCGACGACGTGCTGAACGTCTCGGGCCACCGCATGGGCACCATGGAGATCGAATCGGCCCTGGTCGCCAAGTCGGACATCGTCGCCGAAGCCGCCGTCGTCGGCCGCCCGGACGACGTGACCGGCGAAGCGATCTGCGCCTTCGTGGTGCTCAAGCGCCCCAGGCCGCAAGGCGAAGAGGCCAAGCAGATCGCCAAGGAACTGCGCGACTGGGTGGCGCGCGAGATCGGCCCCATCGCCAAGCCCAAGGACATCCGCTTCGGCGACAACCTGCCCAAGACGCGCTCGGGGAAGATCATGCGCCGCCTGTTGCGCTCGCTGGCCAAGGGCGAGTCGATCTCGCAGGACACCAGTACGCTGGAAAATCCTGCCATCCTGGAGCAGCTCGCCGAAAACAACTGACGCACCGGCCCCCGCGTGGGGCCATCATTGGCTTGCGAACAAGCCGCCCTGTCCTTGCGCGGCTTTTTTGTCGCCGCACGCGTGTGTAGGCGCACGGCGCGATCGGTGTGCGCAACCGGGCATTCCAGCCGTCCATGGGGTACAACGCGGCCTGCGAATACCGAAGGAGCGCCTTTTCCATGAACTTGCGAACCCTTGTCCTGATTCTGGTCATGCTGGCTATCGCCGCGTTGGCGATGCTCAACTGGCCGATCCTCTCTGTACCCACGACCATGTCGCTGGGCTTGACGACCGTGCAGGCACCGCTGGGGCTTGTCATGCTCGGGCTGACCGCGCTGCTGGCGGTGATCTTCCTGGCCTACGTGCTGAGCCTGCACGGTTCGGTGTTGATGGAAACGCGCCGCCACGCCAAGGAAATGGCGGCGCAGCGCGACCTCGCCGACAAGGCCGAAGCGTCGCGCTTCACCGAACTGCGCAGCTTTCTGGACGTGCAGCACAACGCCCTGGTGGCACGCCTCGACGCCCTGGAAGCTCGCGTGAGTGCGCGTGTGCAGGAGTCCGACAACAGCACTGCCGCCTACGTCGGACAGCTCGAAGACCAGTTGCATCGCCACGGCGATCTTCCCCACGGTCGCATCGAGCCCGGGCTGCGCCCCTGACACCCGGGGACGGGCAGCAGCCAGCGAAAGCCGCCCAAGAAAAAAGCCGCGGCCCTTTTGGGTTCGCGGCTTTTTGGTGCCTGCTGAGCTGCCGAAGGGCAGGCAGCGGGCGCCGGCTTACTTGAGCGACAGCACCCAGCTGGCCAGCTTCTTGGCCTCGTCGGCGTTGACTTGGGCGTTGGCCGGCATCGGCACCGGGCCCCACACGCCTGAGCTGCCCTTCATGATTTTCTGGGCGAGCTTGTCTTCGATGCCAGCCTGACCGGCGTATTTGGCTGCCACGTCCTTGAAGGCCGGGCCGACCAGCTTCTTGTCCACTCCATGGCAGGCCATGCAGTTTTTCGACTTGGCCAAGGCTTCGTCGGCGATGGCGGGGGCTGTCGCGGCAAACGCCAGGGCGAGGGTAATCAACGTACGCTTCATGCTCAGGTTCCTGTGGGTGTTGAAGTACATTTTGTCTTTCAATGTGATTGTAGTGTTCGCGGTTGACCGGGTAATCCCCCAACCCCCGAGAGCCCTGGAGGAACGGACCATGTACACCCTGCTTTTGGGACTGTTGCTGATCGTGCTGAAGTACCTGGAGGTGGGTCCGGTGGCGACATGGTCGTGGTGGTGGGTGCTGTCGCCGCTGGCGGTCACGGCCGCGTGGTGGGTCTGGGCCGACGCGTCAGGTTACAGCAAGCGCAAGGCGATGGAAAAAATGGAGCGGCGCAAGCAAAACCGCATCGAGCGGCACAAACGCGCGATGGGCATGGGTCCGCGCAGGCCTCGCTGATACCGGCAGCGATCTAAGAAACTCATAGCTGCAGTCGCCCGCCCTGACAAGCGGTGGGGCATTTTCGCCAGCCTCCCAGCGGTCTCGCCGAACTGGCGCGACAGGTCCGTCGTGGGCGCGCCTGCCGCTTCAGCGGCCCACCAGCGCGGCCTGTTTCCACGCGTGCTGGGCAGCTTCCGCGTCTCCCCGCTGCTCGGCCAGCTCGGCCAGCGCACGCCACGCATTGCCGCGCAGCGCGGGCTCCGCCAGTTGCGGCGCAGCGCGGGCGAGCAACTGCTGGGCCTTGCCCCAGAGGGCGCGTTGCATGCAGGCCATGGCCGAGAGGTATTGCAGCCGCGCGTCGTGGGGATGGGCCTGGCTCGCGGCTTCGATGCGTGCCAGCCATGCAGCGTCCAGGCCGTGCAGGTTGCCCTGCAGCACCGTCACCAGCTTGAGCATCTGGTCGCTGCGCAGGGACGGCGCGCCAGACGCCGCGCGCTCCCACACGGGGAGCAGCCAGCCCCGCACCTGTGCAGGATCGCCGCCAAGGTCGGCCAGCCGCTGCGCAGCGTGCATGGCGACTTCGGGCATGGTGCGTTCAGCCGGTTCCAGGCCGGACCAGGCACGCTCCAGTTGCGCCGTGTCGTGCGCTTCGTCGATGAGGGCCAGCACCAGGCTGCGCACGATGCTGGCTGCCCCGGCAGGGGAGAACGCCCGGTGCTTGGCCAGCAGACGCGCCGTGTCCAGTGCTTCGGCGGTGCGGTGGCTCAGGCGCGCCGCCTTCAGCCGTGCACGCAAGGCCAAGGTTCGGCGCGAGGCCCCGACGGACAGGCCCGCCAGCCGCTCCAGCGCCAGGGCCGCGTCGCGGTCGTCCAGTGCCCAGCGCGCCGCGCGCAACTGGGCGCCCTCGCGCAGCTCGACCTCGCTGGCGGTGGCGCGCGCGGGAAGCCCGTCGAGGGCCTGCTCCAGATGCGACTCGCGCAGCCCGCCGTCCTGCAGCGCGTGGGCCGCTTCTGCGGCCAGCAAGTGGGCCAGGGTGCGCAGCTGTGGGCCGTGCGGTACGGGCTCGCGCGCCTCGGACAGGTTGCGTTCCTGCGCGATGGCTGCCTCGGCGGCGCGGCGGGACCGCAGGAAACGTCCCGCCAGCAGCTGCGTGAGCGATTCGAGCAGCGCCTGGTGCATCGCGCGCTCGCGCTGGAGCGCGCGCCAGCGGTGCGCGCGCCCCGGCATCTCCAGAAGCGTTGCCGAGCCGCGCAACGCCGCGTACAGCAGCGCGAAGCCGGCGGACAACAGCACCAGCACCAGGTTGAGCGACAGGTCGACCCGGTAAGGGGGCCAGAACACGGTCACCGTGCCCTGGTTGTTGCCAGCGAACAGGGCCACGGCCACGGCAACCGCGAACAGGGCCAACAGCCACAAGGCGGCACGCATCGTTCAGCGCCCCGCCGCCGCCGTGGCGAGTGCCGCCAGCGTGTCTTCGAGTTGGGGCATTTCGGCGGTGCGGATGTGGGTCTGCAGCTGCGCCAGCGAGGCCGCCGCGTTCTGGGTGCGACGCGATGCGGGATCGAAATACCGGTTCACCGCCACCCCCACCGCCTGCAGGTCCGCGCGCGCCGAATCCATGCGGCGCGCCAGCAGCGCCAGGCGGGCGTTGAGCAGCTTGAGCTTGAGGTTCTCGCGCA
>DAMCAL010000035.1:0-21008 GCA_032059585.1 Burkholderiaceae bacterium | reverse complement strand
CGGCCAAGCCCGGCGTGGCCAACGCCTACGGCCTGGTGGGCGGCGACGCCAACGCGGTGGCCGCCGGCAAGCGGCCCCTGTCCTCGATGATGCCCACCATGGTGCTGCAGGGCGGCAAGCCCGTGCTGGTCACCGGCAGCCCCGGCGGCGCGCGCATCATCACCACGGTCCTGCAGACGGTGGTCAACACCATCGACTACGGCATGAACCCGGCCGAGGCCGCTGCCACGCCGCGCTTTCACCACCAGTGGACGCCCGACGAGCTGCGCATCGAGAAGGGCTTTTCCAACGACACGCTGGACCTGCTGCGCCAGTGGGGCCACAAGGTGGCGCTCAAGGCCTCCATGGGCCGCACCCAGACCATCCAGATCCGCGACGGCATGCTCTACGGCGCCTCCGACCCGCGCAACCCGGACGGCCAGACGCTGGGCTACTGACCCCCGGGCCGCCCGGCCCCTGGAGCACAAAAGCCGCGTCCGTTGCCGGGCGCGGCTTTTTTACTGGCCCTCCGGCAGTGGCCGGCGCGGCGCCCCGTCAGGGTGTGGCCGGCTGCTGGCCGACCTCGAAGGCGGCCATGGTCTCCAGCGCACGCACCATGCCCGAGTGGTCCCAGCCCGCGCCGCCGTGCGCCACGCAGGTGCTGAAGAGCTGCTGCGCGGTGGCCGTGTTGGGCAAGGCCACGCCCAGCTCGCGCGCGGCGGACAGCGCCAGGTTCAGGTCCTTTTGGTGCAGCGCGATGCGAAAGCCCGGCTCGAACGTGCGGCGGATCATCCGCTCGCCGTGCACCTCGAGGATCCTGGACGAAGCGAAGCCACCCAAGAGCGCCTCGCGCACACGCGCCGGGTCGGCACCGGCGCGCGAGGCGAACAGCAGCGCCTCGGCCACGGCCTCGATGTTCAGCGCGACGATGATCTGGTTGGCCACCTTGGCGGTCTGGCCGTCGCCATTGCCGCCCACCAGGGTGATGTTCCGGCCCATCTTCTCGAACAGCGGGCGCACGCGTTCGAAGGCGCTCTCGGGCCCGCCGACCATGATCGACAGCGTGGCTTTCTTCGCGCCCACTTCGCCGCCGGAGACGGGCGCGTCCAGGTATTGCGCGCCGGCGGCCCCGATGCGCCGCGCGAAGTCCTTGGTGGCCACCGGCGAGATGGAACTCATGTCGACCACCACCTTGCCCGCGCTGCCTTTGAGGCCCTGCACCACGCCGTCGGCACCGAACAGCACCGCTTCCACGTCGGGCGTGTCGGGCAGCATCAAGAAGGTGATGTCGGCGCGCTCGGCCACACCGCGCGCGGTGGTGCACTGCGTGGCGCCGGTGCCGGCGATGGCGGCAGGCACCTTGCTGCGGGTGTGCACGAACAACTGGTGGCCGGCGGCGATCAGATGGCCGCACATGGGCGCGCCCATGATCCCCAGGCCGATGAAGCCGAGCTTGAGGGGCGTTGCGTTCATGGTGGTGGTCTCCCGGTGGTTCATTCAAAAAAGATAGCTGCCCACGCCCGTCAGGCGTGCGCCAGCGCCGCTTTTGGCGCGAAATCCCGCATCCAGCCCAAGCCCGCCTCGGTACCTTCGGCCGGCTTGTACTCGCAGCCCACCCAGCCGCTGTAGCCGATGCGGTCCAGGTGCGCGAACAGGTAGGGGAAATGGATCTCGCCGGTGCCCGGCTCGTGGCGGCCGGGGTTGTCTGCCAGCTGGATGTGCGCGATGCGCGGCAGGTGCTGCTGCAGCGTGGCGGCAAGCTCCCCTTCGGTGCGCTGCGCGTGGTAGATGTCGTACTGCACGAAGGCGTTGTCCGCCCCCACCTCGTCGAGGATGTCCAGCGCCTGCTGCGTGCGGTTCAGGTAGAAACCCGGAATGTCGAACGGGTTGATGGGTTCGATCAGCAGGCGCAGGCCGGCCGCGCGCAGCGTCTCGGCGGCGAAACGCAGGTTGTCGACGAAGGTGCCGCGCAGGACGGCGGCGTCCACGCCCGCGGGCGCCTTGCCCGCCAGGCAGTTGAGCTGGGGCACGCCCAGCGCGCGGGCGTAGGTCACGGCCCGGGCCACGCCGGCGCGGAACTCGTCGACCCGGTCCGGGTGGCAGGCGATGCCGCGCTCACCCGCGTCCCAGTCGCCGGCGGGCAGGTTGTGCAGGACCACCTGCAGGCCGGTGGCGTCGAGCCGCTGGCGGATCTCCTGCGTGCTGTGGGCATACGGGAAGAGGAATTCCACGGCCTGGAAGCCGGCGTGCGCGGCGCGCTCGAATCGGTCCAGGAAGGCGACCTCGGTGAACAGCATGCTCAGGTTGGCAGCGAAACGGGGCATTGAAAAACTCCAGGGCAAAGAAAATCGGATCCACGGCGGCGCGCGTCAATCGAGCAGCGCCAGCGCGCTGGGCGCATCGGCCGGCTGGGTGGCGAGCTCCTCGAACTCGGCCACGCTGTCGATCTCGGCGCCCATGGCGATGTTGGTCACGCGCTCCAGAATGCACTCGATGACCACCGGCGTGCGGTGTTCGGCCATCCAGGCCTCGGCCTGCTCCATGGCGGCGCTGAACTCCTCGGGCCGGTGCACGCGGATGGCCTTGCAGCCCAGGCCCTCCACCACCTTGACATGGTCCACGCCGTAGCCGCGGGCGGCCTCGCCCTCGGGCATGTTGACGTTGTCGAAGGCCAGTTGCACGCAGTAGTCGATGGAGAACGCGCGCTGCGCCTGGCGGATCAGGCCCAGATAGCTGTTGTTGACCAGCACGTGGATGTAGGGCAGCTTGAACTGCGCGCCCACGGCCAGCTCCTCGATCATGAACTGGAAATCGTAGTCGCCCGACAGCGCCACGATGCGCCGCGTCGGGTCGGCCACGCGCACGCCCAGGGCCGCGGGCACGGTCCAGCCCAGCGGGCCGGCCTGGCCGCAGTTGATCCAGTGGCGCGGCTTGTACACGTGCAGGAACTGGGCCCCTGCGATCTGCGACAGGCCGATGGTGGAGACGTAGCAGGTGTCCCGGTCCAGGCTGCGGTTCATGCACTGGTACACGCGCTGCGGCTTCATGGGCACGCAGTCGAAGTGCGTCTTGCGCAGGTAGTGCACGCTGCGCTTGCGCGCCCGGCACTCCTCGGCCCAGTGCCGGCGGTCGCGCAGCGCGCCGGCGGCGCGCCACTCGCGCGCCACCTCCACGAACAGCGCCAGGGCCGCGCCGGCGTCCGAGACCAGCCCATAGTCCGGCGCGAAGACGCGCCCGATCTGGGTGGGCTCGATGTCCACGTGCACGAACGTGCGGCCGCGGGTGTACACCTCGACCGAGCCGGTGTGGCGGTTGGCCCAGCGGTTGCCGATGCCCAGCACGAAGTCCGATGCCAGCATCGTCGCGTTGCCGTAGCGGTGGCTGGTCTGCAGCCCGCACATGCCGGCCATCAGCGGGTGGTCGTCGGGGATGGCGCCCCAGCCCATCAGCGTGGGGATGACCGGCACGCCCACGATCTCGGCGAATTCCACCAGCAGCGCGCACGCATCGGCGTTGATGACGCCACCGCCGGCCACGACCAGCGGGCGCTCGGCCGCGTTGAGCATGCTGAGCGCCTTCTCCACCTGGGCGCGCGTGGCGGCAGGCTTGTAGGCCGGCAAGGGCTCGTAGGTGTCGGGGTCGAACTCGATCTCGGCCAGTTGCACATCGATCGGCAGGTCGATCAACACCGGCCCCGGGCGGCCCGAGCGCATCAGGTGGAACGCCTGCTGGAAGGCGCGCGGCACCTGCGCCGGCTCCATGACGGTGGTGGCCCACTTGGTCACGGGCCGCGCGATGGACGCGATGTCCACGGCCTGGAAGTCCTCTTTGTGCAGCCGCGCGCGCGGCGCCTGGCCGGTGATGCACAGGATGGGGATGGAGTCGGCGCTGGCCGAGTACAGCCCCGTGAGCATGTCGGTGCCGGCCGGGCCGCTGGTGCCGATGCACACGCCGATGTTGCCGGCCACCGCGCGGGTGTAGCCCTCGGCCATGTGGCTGGCACCCTCCACGTGGCGCGCCAGGATGTGGCCGATGCCGCCGTGCGCCTGCATCGCGGCATACAGCGGGTTGATGGCCGCGCCCGGCACGCCGAACGTGACGCTCACGCCTTCCTTTTCCAGCACGCGCACCGCGGCCTCGATCGCTTTCATTCTCGCCATGGGGTTGTCTCCTTGAAACCTTGCAGCCACTGTAGGCAGCGGTGCGGCTTTGGAGAACGCCCGGGGCGGCCATAAAATTTATTCCGCGCGGGAATGAATGAACCGACGACAGTGGCGTCCGCGTGGCGCCGACCGCACGCGCCAGGGAGACAAGAGATGAGCGAGCGCAGCCGCACCGCGGGTGCTTCCCCCGCCGCCACGGCGGCCCGCCGCCCGGCGCTGGACCGGCTGGACGCCATGCAGATGTTCGTGCGGGTGGCCGAGACCGGCAGCTTCACCAAGGTGGCGCACGAGTTCACCACCACCCAGCCCACCGTCACCAAGCAGGTCGCCGCCATGGAGGCGCGCCTGGCCGTGCGCCTGCTCAACCGCAACACGCGCGGCGTGAGCCTGACGGAGGCCGGCGCACGCTACTACGAGCGCTGCAAGGCCATCGTGGCCACGGTGGCCGAAGCCGAGAGCGCGGTGCGCGGGCCGGGCAACCGGCTGGAGGGCCAGCTGCGCATCGGCAGCTCGGTGGCTTTCGGGCGGCGCGTGGTCATTCCGCTGGCGCTGGAGTTCATGCGCCTGAACCCCGCGGTGCAGGTGGACCTGAGCTTCGAGGACCGCTACACCGACCTGGTCGCGCACGGCATCGACGTCGCGCTGCGTCTGGGCAAGCTGGCCGACTCGTCGCTCGGCGCGCGCACGCTGGGCGTGAACCCGTGGGTGCTGGTGGCTTCGCCCCGCTACCTGCGCCAGCACGGCACGCCGCGCCAGCCGGCCGACCTGCAGGCACACGCCACGCTGATCTACAGCAGCGTGCAGGGCAACGACCTGTGGCGCCTGCGCGATGCGACGGGCGAGGCGGTGTCGGTCCCGGTCAGCGCGCGGCTGCGCTCCAACAACCTGTCGGCGCTGCTGGCCGCGGCGCGCGCGCACATGGGCATCGCGGCGCTGCCGCGCTACGTGGCGCACGAATCGCTGCAGGGCGGGCGCGTGGTGCAGGTGCTGGCGAGCTGCCGCCTGCCCGAGCAGGAGATCCACGCCGTGTACCCGTCGCCCCGCCTGGTGCCGCAAAAGGTGCAGGCTTTCATCGCCTTCCTGCAGGGGCGCTTCGAGCAGGACTGGTGGGAGCACGCGAACGCATCCCCCTGAACCGCCGGGCGGCTTCCCCGTTCTCTTGCGCTGCGCGCGCGAGGGGGGCGACGCCGGCGCTGCGGGGCGGCCCTTGCGCGGCGTCTGCTGGCTTGGCGTCGCCAGTCCTCAGCCCGGGCAAGGTGGCAGTGCGCTGGTTAATTTTTAACGTCAAATTGGCCTATGGCGCTTACCCAGCAAGCGCCGGTAGCTACAAAATCAGGAGTGCCCGGAAGTCGTTGACGTTGGTGTGCGTCGGGCCGGTGACGACCAGGTCGCCCAGGCCGTCGAAAAATCCGTAGGCGTCGTTGCGCGCCAGGTGGTCGGCGACCGACAGGCCCTGCTGGCGCGCGCGCGCCAGCGTGTCGGGCGCCACGCGGGCGCCGGCGTTGTCCTCCACGCCGTCGATGCCATCGGTGTCCGCCGCCAGCGCCCACACGCCCTGCTGGCCCTGCAGCGCCTGCGCCAGTCCCAGGCAGAACTCGCCGGCGCGCCCGCCGCGCCCTTTCGCCGCACCCGGCGCGCGCGGGCGGATGGTCACCGTGGTCTCCCCACCCGACAGGATGACGCACGGCCGCGCGAATGGCTGGCCACGCCGCGCCACTGCGCGCGCCAGCGCTGCGTGCACCTTGCCCACCTCGCGCGACTCGCCTTCGATCTCGTCGGACAGGATGTGCGCCGCCACGCCCGCGGCGCGCGCGGCCTCGGCCGCGGCCTCCAGCGACTGTTGCGGAGTGGCGACCAGGTGCACCGCGTGCCCGGCAAAGCGTGCATCGCCCGGTTTGGGGGTTTCCAGCTGGCCGGCCTGCAGCGCCGCGTGCACCGCGTGCGGCACCTCGATGCGATAGCGCGCCAGGATGGCCAGGGCATCGGCGCAGGTGCTGGCGTCGGGCACCGTGGGGCCGCTGGCGATCACCGACGGGTCGTCGCCCGGCACGTCGCTGATGGCCAGGGTGACCACGCGCGCCGGCGCGCACGCTGCGCCCAGGCGCCCGCCGGTGATGCGCGAGAGGTGCTTGCGCACGCAGTTCATCTCGTCGATGGCGGCGCCGCAATCGAGCAGTGCGCGGTTGATGCGCTGCTGGTCGTGCAGCGTCAGGCCATCGGCAGGCAGCGTCAGCAGCGCCGAGCCGCCGCCCGAGATCAAAAACAGCACCAGATCGTCGGCGGTCAATCCTGCGGTCAAGGCCAGGATGCGCTCGGCCGCCGCCAGCCCGGCGGCGTCGGGCACCGGGTGCGCGGCCTCGACCACCTCGATGCGCTCGGCCAGGCCCGCCGGGCGGGGCGGCGTGTGGCCATAGCGCGTCACCACCAGCCCAGACAGCGGTGCGCCTTCAGGCCACAGCGCCTCCAGAGCCTGCGCCATGGCGCCTCCGGCCTTGCCCGCCCCCAGCACCAGCGTGCGGCCCTTGGGCGGGGGCGGCAGGTGCTCGGCCATGCCGTGCAGCGGCTGGGCGCGCTGCACGGCCGTATGGAACAGCGACAGCAAGAAAGCCTGCGGATCGGCGACGTCGGGGCGGGATAGGGTGGTCATGCGGGAAGTCTCCTCGAATTGCAGCCCACCGGCACGGCGCGCCGGGATGGCGGAGCAACGCAACGGCCGCGCCCTTGCTTGGCGCGGGCGCGCGGCGCAGTGCGGTGAAGGCCGGCAAGCATAGTCCACAAAAACTGCATACAAAAATTGTGTTCCGCCGGTATGATCGACCGCATGGAAACTTCCACCACCGGCTTCATCGTGGAGAGCCTCACGCGGGCGATCGTCGAGCATCGCCTGCTGCCCGGCACCAAACTGGCCGAGCAAAAACTGGCCGACCATTTCGGCGTCTCGCGCACGCTGGTGCGCCAGGCGCTTTTTCAGCTGTCGCAAAACCGCCTGATCCGCCTGGAGCCGGCGCGTGGCGCCTTCGTCGCCACCCCGTCGGTGGACGAGGCGCGCCAGGTGTTCGCCGTGCGCCGCATGCTCGAAGGCGCCATGGTCCGCGACTTCGTGCAGCAAAGCACTGCCGCGCAGATCCGTGCGCTCAAGGCCCATGTGGCCTCCGAAAAGAAGGCCATGGACGGCGGCGACGTCGGCCAGCGCACCGAGCTGCTGGGCGACTTTCACGTGCGCATGGCCGAGTTGATGGGCAACGACGTGCTGGCGCAGCTGCTGGGCGAGCTGATCTCGCGCTGCGCGCTGATCACGCTGATGTACCAGTCCACCAGCGCCGCCGAGCATTCGCACGAGGAGCACGAGGCCATCGTCGCGGCCCTGGCGCGGCGCGACGAGGCTGCCGCCGTGCTGCTCATGCAGGAGCACCTGGACAACGTCCAGGCCGGCCTGCAGTTCGACCGCGACCTGCCCACCAGCGACCTGTCCCACGCCCTGTCGGGCGCCCCTGCATGACCATGACGACGACGACCCCGCTCTACGACGCCTGCGCCCCCTACCCGCGCGACCTGGTCGGCTATGGCCGCAACCCGCCGCACCCGCACTGGCCCGGCCGCGCCCGCGTGGCAGTGCAGTTCGTGCTGAACTACGAGGAAGGCGGCGAGAACTGCGTGCTGCACGGCGACGCGGCCAGCGAGCAGTTCCTGTCCGAGATGTTCAGCCCTGCGGCTTACCCGGTGCGGCACATGAGCATGGAGGGCATCTACGAATACGGCTCGCGCGCAGGCGTGTGGCGACTGCTGCGCGAGTTCGAGCGCCGCGGCCTGCCGCTCACGGTGTTCGGCGTGGCCACGGCCCTCGAGCGCCACCGCGAGGTGGCGCAGGCCTTCGACGACCTGGGCCACGAGGTGGCGTGCCACGGGTTGAAGTGGATCCACTACCAGGACGTGCCCGAGGCGCTGGAGCGCGCGCACATGCACGAGTGCCTGGCCATCTTCGACGAGCTCTACGGCCAGGGCACCGACCACGCCCTGGGCTGGTACACCGGCCGCGACAGTCCCAACACCCGCCGCCTGGTGGCCGACGCCGGGCGCTTCGTCTACGACAGCGACTACTACGGCGACGACCTGCCGCTGTGGATGCGCGTGAACCGAACCGGCGGCAGCCCCGCCACGCAGCTGGTCGTGCCCTACACGCTGGACTGCAACGACATGCGCTTCGCCCTGCCCCAGGGCTACTCGCACGCCGACCCGTTCTTCCAGTACCTGAAGGACAGCTTCGACGTGCTGTACGCCGAGGGCGACCCGGCCGGCGACGACGCGCCCAAGATGATGAGCATCGGCATGCACTGCCGCCTGCTGGGCCGGCCCGGGCGCATCACCGCGCTGCAGCGCTTCCTGGACCACATCCAGCAGCGCGAAGGCGTCTGGGTGTGCCGGCGCATCGACCTGGCGCGGCACTGGGCGGCGCAGCACCCTGCCCCTGAAGTTTGAGTCAAATCAGGCTCCAGCGCTTATCCCACAAGCGCTGGCAGCTATTGTTTGCATAGCACAAGGAGACACCGTGGCCCTGACCCTGGAACAACTCAACGCCGCGCCACTGCAGGACGCCGTGGCGCTGCTGGACGGCGTGTACGAGCACTCGCCCTGGATCGCCGAGGCGGCGATGGCGCAGCGGCCCTTCACGTCGCTGGCGCACCTCAAGCACGCCCTGGTGCAGGCGCTGGCGGCGGCCGGGGTGGACCAGCAGTTGCAGCTGATCCGCGCCCACCCGGAGCTGGCGGGCAAGGCCATGGTGGCGAACACGCTCACCGCCGAGTCCACCAACGAGCAAAACAAGGCCGGCCTGACCAGCTGCACGCCCGAGGAGTTCGCGCGCATCCAGGAGCTCAACCGCCGCTACAACGAGCGCTTCGGCTTTCCGTTCATCCTGGCCGTGCGTGGCCCGCGCGGGTCGGGGCTGCCCAAGCAGGAGATCATCGACACCTTCGCGCGCCGGCTGGACAACCACCCCGACTTCGAGCGCGCCGAGGCGCTGCGCAACATCCACCGCATTGCCGAGATCCGCCTGAACGACAAGTTCGGCCACGAGCCCGTGCTGGGCAACGACGTGTGGGACTGGCAGGAAAAGCTCAGCACGCACAGCGACCCGGGCTATGCCGAGCGCGGCCAGCTCACCGTCACCTACTTGACCGACGCGCACCGCGCCTGCGCCCAGCGCATCAGCCACTGGATGCGCGACTGCGGCTTCGACGAGGTCGAGATCGACGCCGTGGGCAACGTGGTGGGGCGGTACCACCCGGCGCAGGACGGCGGCAAGTACGTTTTGACGGGTAGCCACTACGACACCGTCAGGAACGGCGGCAAGTACGACGGTCGCCTGGGCATCTTCGTGCCCATGGCCGCGGTGCGCGAGCTGCACCGCGCCGGGCGCCGCCTGCCGTTCGGCATCGAAGTGGTGGGCTTTGCCGAAGAGGAAGGCCAGCGCTACAAGGCCACCTTCCTGGGATCCGGCGCGCTGATCGGCGACTTCCGCGTGGAGTGGCTGGAGCAAAAGGATGCCGATGGCATCACCCTGCGCGAGGCCATGCAGCACGCGGGCCTGTGCATCGACGACATCCCCAAGCTCAAGCGCGACCCGTCGCGCTACCTCGGCTTCATCGAGGTGCACATCGAGCAGGGCCCGGTGCTGACCGAGCTGGACCTGCCCCTGGGCGTGGTCACCTCCATCAACGGCAGCGTGCGCTACGTGGGCGAGATGCGCGGCATGGCCAGCCATGCCGGCACCACGCCGATGGGCCGGCGCCGCGACGCGGCCCTGGGCGCGGCAGAGCTGGCCCTGTACCTGGAGCAGCGCGCCGCGCGCGACGGCACCAGCGTGGCCACCATGGGCATGCTGGAGGTGCCCGGCGGCTCCATCAACGTGGTGCCCGGGCGCTGCACGTTCAGCCTGGACCTGCGCGCGCCCAGCGACGCGCAGCGCGATGCGCTGGTCGCCGACGTGCTGGCCAAGCTCGAGGAGATCGTCCAGCGCCGCGGCCTGCAGGTGAGCACCGAGCTGACGATGCAGGCCGCCGCCGCGCCCAGCGACCCGCTCTGGCAGCAGCGCTGGGAGCGCGCCGTGCAGGCGCTGGGCGTGCCCCTGTACCACCTGCCCAGCGGCGCCGGCCACGACGCCATGAAGCTGCACGAGGTCATGCCCCAGGCGATGCTGTTCGTGCGCGGCATCAACAGCGGCATCAGCCACAACCCGCTGGAGGCGACCACCAGCGACGACATGCAGCTGGCCGTGGACGCCTTCCGCCACGTCCTGGAGCAGGTCGCCGCTGACGCGGCCTGACCCTGCACCGCCTATCCCTTGGAGACCCTGCGATGAACCCCGACCGCCAAGCCACCTACGCCGCACTGGACGCGTGGATCGACGAGCATTTCGACGAACAGGTGCAGTTTCTGCAGCAACTGGTGCGCGTGCCCACCGACACCCCGCCGGGCAACAACGCGCCGCACGCCGAGCGCACCGCCGAGCTGATCGCCCCCTTCGGCTTCGAGGCGGAGCGCCACCCTGTGCCCGAGGCCGAGGTGCGCGACTACGGGCTGCAGTCCATCACCAACCTGATCGTGCGCCGCCCCTATGGCGACGGCGGGCGCACCGTGGCACTGAACGCCCACGGCGACGTGGTGCCGCCGGGCGAAGGCTGGACGCACGACCCCTATGGCGCCGAAGTGGACGGCGGCGCCATGTACGGCCGCGCCACGGCGGTGAGCAAGAGCGACTTTTCCACGTTCACCTTTGCGGTGCGCGCGCTGGAGGCGGTGGCCCGCCCGCGCCAGGGCGCCGTGGAGCTGCATTTCACCTATGACGAGGAATTCGGCGGACTGCTGGGCCCGGGCTGGTTGCTGGCCCAGGGCCTCACCAAGCCGGACCTGCTGATCGCCGCGGGCTTCAGCTACGAGGTCGTCACCGCGCACAACGGCTGCCTGCAACTCGAGGTGACCGTGCACGGCAAGATGGCGCACGCCGCCGTGCCGCATACCGGCGTGGACGCGCTGCAGGGCGCCGTGGCGGTCATGAACGCGCTGTATGCCGAGAACGACGAGTACCGCAAGGTGCGCTCGCAGGTTCCCGGCATCACGCACCCCTACCTGAACATCGGCCGCGTCGAGGGCGGCACCAACACCAACGTGATTCCGGGCAAGGTGGTGCTCAAGATCGACCGCCGCATGATCCCGGAGGAGAACCCGGCCGAGGTCGAGGCGCACATCCGCGCGGTGATCGACCGCGCGGTGCAGCAGTTCAACACCCGCCAGGGTTACGCCGGCGACGATGCGGTGCGGCTGGACATCAAGCGCCTGCTGCTGGCCAACGCCATGACGCCGCTGCCGGGCAACGCGCCGCTGGTGGACGCCATCCAGAAGCACGGCGAGGCCGTGTTCGGCGAACAGCCCCCCGCCGTGGGCACGCCGCTGTACACCGACGTGCGCCTGTACGTCGAGCGCGGCGTCCCGGGCGTGATCTACGGCGCCGGCCCGCGCACGGTGCTGGACAGCCACGCCAAGCGCGCCGACGAGCGCATCGAGCTGGCTGACCTGCGCCGCGCCACCAAGGTGGTGGCGCGCAGCCTGGTGGACCTGCTGGCCTGACGCAGCCCTTCCCCTCCCGCCCCACGCAACCCGGCCCAGGCCGGGTTTTTCATGCCCGCGCCTGGTGGCATTTTTCATATTGCGGCGTGGCTTGCTGCGGTGCAAAACACGGCAGGGCCGAGACGGGGTCAACTGGCCGAAAAGGCCATCCTGACACGGGCAAACCCCTAGCAAAACGGGCCTGCCGCGGCCGTTTTCCCGGTGTCTGACGCAAAGGGTTTTGTATACACTTTTTGTATGGATCGGTGTGCGCAATCGCCACACGATCGGACCAACCTGCCACGCCGCTGCTGCGGCGCGCCCGTGAGGAACCAAGGAAGACCCATGTCCACGACCGTCCATCCCGTTGACGAAAAACTCCCCTGGGGCCGCGCGGCCACGCTGGGGCTGCAGCACGTGCTGGTGATGTATGCCGGCGCGGTGGCGGTGCCGCTGATCGTGGGGCGGGCACTGAACCTGCCGCCCGACCAGGTGGCCCACCTGATCTCGGCCGACCTGTTCGTCTGCGGCCTGGTGACGCTGATCCAGGCCTGGGGCTGCACGCAGTGGTTCGGCATCCGGCTGCCGGTGATGATGGGCGTGACCTTCGCCGCCGTGGCGCCCATGGTGTCCATGGCGCAAGCCACGGGCGGGCAGCTGGGCGCGGGGCTGATCTTCGGCTCGGTGATCGGCGCGGGGGTGGTCTCCATCCTGATCGCGCCGTTCATGAGCCGCATGCTGCGCTTTTTCCCGCCGGTGGTCACCGGCACCATCATCGCCGTGATCGGCATCAGCCTGATGCGCGTGGGCATCAACTGGATCTTCGGCAACCCGTGGGCCCCACGGCGCCCTCGGTGCCCAATCCCGAGCACCTGAAGTGGCTGGCCGAGGCCCAGGCCGCCGCCGGCGCGCCGGGCTCGGCGCTGCCGCCGGTGCCCAAGGGCTTCGCAGTGGTGCCCACCGTCCCCAACCCCAAGTACGCCGACCTGACGGGCGTGGGCATCTCCGGCGTCGTGCTGCTGACCATCTTGCTGGTGGCGCGCTTCGGCCGCGGCTTCGTGGCCAACATCTCGGTGCTGCTGGGCATCCTCGTGGGCGGCGTCCTCACCGCCGCGATGGGGCTGATGAGCTTTCAGAAGGTGGCCCAGGCCAAGTGGTTCGACGTGGTGCTGCCCTTCCAGATTGCCACGCCGGTGTTCGACCCCATGCTGATCCTGACCATGACGCTGGTGATGATCGTGGTGATGATCGAATCCCTGGGCATGTTCCTGGCGCTGTCCGACATGACGGGCAAGGAGATCACCTCCGAGGACCTCAAGCGCGGCCTGCGCACCGACGGGCTGGGCACGCTGATCGGCGGCATCTTCAACACCTTCCCCTACACCAGCTTCTCGCAAAACGTCGGCCTGGTGGCCGTCACCGGCGTGAAGAGCCGCTGGGTCTGCGTGGCCGGCGGCTTCGTGCTGGTGGTGCTGGGCGTGCTGCCCAAGATGGCGGCGCTGGTGGAGTCGCTGCCCACCGTGGTGCTGGGCGGCGCCGGCCTGGTCATGTTCGGCATGGTGGCGGCCACGGGCATCCGCATCCTGTCCAACGTGGACTTCCAGCACAACCGCAACAACGCCATGATCGTGGCCGTGTCCATCGGCGTGGGGATGATCCCGCTGGTGGCACCCAACTTCCGCCAGTGGATGCCCCACGCCATCCATCCGCTGATCGAATCCGGTATCCTGCTGTCGTCTCTCGCCGCCGTGGCATTGAACGTTTTCTTCAACGGCGCCAGCCGCGACACCTCTGCGGCCGTGCTCGCCGCCCGGCAGGCCGACGCCCACTGAAGGCGCCGCGCCATTCGATACCCTCGACCCGAAGGTACAAGACCCTGACGATGCCCCGTCGGCCCCTGGCTGGCGGGGCATTTTTTGGCCCTGCTGGCAGCCCCGACGCCGTCAGCATGCAGTAAGCTCGTTTTGACCGTTTTCCGAGCGCTCAACGCTCCGTTCCCGCCATGACACAGAACCTCTCCGCTGCCGAATCCGCCCTGCGCGACGCCGCCCGCGAATACCACCGAAACCCCACCCGCGGCAAAATTTCCGTCACGCCGACCAAGCCGCTGTCCAACCAGCGCGACCTGTCGCTGGCCTACTCGCCCGGCGTGGCCTATCCCTGCTTGGACATCCAGGCCGACCCGTCCAAGGCCTTCGACTACACCTCGCGCGGCAACCTGGTGGGCGTCATCACCAACGGCACGGCCGTGCTGGGGCTGGGCGACATCGGCCCGCTGGCGGGCAAGCCGGTCATGGAAGGCAAGGGCTGCCTGTTCAAGAAGTTCGCCGGCGTGGACGTGTTCGACATCGAGCTGGACGCACGCGACCCGGACAAGATCATCGAGATCGTCGCCGCGCTGGAGCCGACGCTGGGCGGCATCAACCTGGAAGACATCAAGGCGCCCGAGTGCTTCTACATCGAGCAGGAGCTGTCCAGGCGCATGAACATCCCGGTGTTCCATGACGACCAGCACGGTACGGCGATCATCAGCAGCGCCGCGCTGCTCAACGGCCTGGAGCTGGTCGGCAAGGACATTGGCGCGGTGAAGGTCGCCGTCTCTGGCGCCGGCGCCGCGGCGATTGCCTGCGTGGACGTGATGGTCGGCCTGGGCGTGAAGCGCGAGCACATCTTCATGGTGGATTCGAAGGGCGTGATCTACGAGGGCCGCGGCAGCATGGATGCCTCCAAGGCCCGCTATGCCCAGAAGACCGACGCGCGCACGCTGGCCGACGTGGTGGCCGGCGCCGACGTGTTCCTGGGCTGCTCCGCCCCCGGCGTGCTCACCGCCGAGATGGTCAAGACCATGGCCGACAAGCCCATCATCCTGGCGCTGGCCAACCCCGAGCCGGAGATCCGCCCGGAGCTGGCCAAGGCCATCCGCCCGGACTGCATCATCGCCACGGGTCGCTCGGACTACCCGAACCAGGTCAACAACGTCCTGTGCTTCCCCTACATCTTCCGCGGCGCGCTGGACTGCGGCGCGACCAAGATCACCGAAGAGATGAAACTGGCTTGCGTGCGCCAGATCGCCGCGCTGGCCAAGGAAAACGTCAGCGAGGAGGTGGCCGCCGCCTACGCCGGCACCGAGCTCGCCTTCGGCCCCGACTACCTGATCCCGACGCCGTTCGACTCGCGCCTGATCATGAAGATCGCGCCGGCCGTGGCCCAGGCCGCGGCGGATTCGGGCGTGGCCACGCGCCCGATCGAGGACATGGAGGCCTACCGCGAGCAGCTCGCGCGCTACGTCTACCAGACCGGCATGCTGATGCGCCCGGTGATCACCGCCGCCAAGATGCTGCCCGACGAACAAAAGCGCGTGGCCTACGCCGACGGCGAGGACGAGCGCGTGCTGCGTGCCGCCCAGGTGGCCATCGACGACCACATCGCCCGTCCGATCCTGATCGGCCGCCCGGCGGTGATCGAGGCGCGCATTGCCAAGGCCGGCCTGCGCATGCAGCTCGGCGTCGACGTGGAAGTGGTCAACCCCGAGGACGATCCGCGCTTCCGCCAGTACTGGGAGACCTACCACCACCTGATGCGCAGGAATGGCGCCACGCCCGAGGTCGCCAAGGCCGCGGTGCGCCGCTCCAACACCATCATCGGCTCGCTGATGGTCAAGCTGGGCGACGCCGACGCACTGGTCTGCGGCCTGGCCGGCACCTACGAAACGCACCTGGAGCGCATTGACAGCATCCTGGGCCGGGACGAGGGCGCGCGCCAGTACGCCGCGCTGAACGCCGTCATGACTTCCACCAGCGGCACGCTGTTCATCGCCGACACCTATGTGAACGAGGACCCGAGCGCCGAAGAGCTGGCCGACATCGCCTGGGCTTCGGTGCAGGAGGTGCAGCGCTTCGGCATTCCGCCGAAGGTGGCGTTCCTGTCGCACTCCAGCTTCGGCTCCTCGCGCCGCGCGTCGGCGCGCAAGATGCGCGCGGCGCGTGACCTGTTCGTGCAGCAGCACCCGGACATCGAGTGCGACGGCGAGCTGCACGGCGACGCGGCACTGGAGCCGCGCGTGCGCGAGCGCTATCTGGGCGACTCCACACTGACCGGCTCGGCCAACGTGCTGATCTGCCCGAACCTGGACGCCGCCAACATCCTCTACAACGTGCTCAAGACCACCAGCAGCGGCGGCGTCACCGTCGGCCCGATCCTCATGGGCACGGCCGGCACGGCCTACATCCTGACGCCGGCCTCGACCATGCGCCGGGTGCTGAACATGACCGCCCTGGCCGTGGCCAGCGCCGCCGCACGGCGCAAGGAGTAGGGGCTGCGCCTGCCCTCCGCCCGCGCGGCGGGGGGCGGGCCCGGCGCAGGGCGCTTTCGGGCCTTGCATCCAGCCCCGGCAGGCAGGCTGCGCGCAGGGGCCAGCGCCGCTGCGCTGGCCGGACACGCGGCGCCCGCCATGCCCGCGGCCGGATGTCGGTGGCAGGGCGCTGCCGCACCGGCCCAGCATATTCCTGGCCGACCGTCCCGCCCATTTCGCAACCGAGTGGCGAATTACGGGTTTTCCCTAGGTCCCGCCATGGAATGGATCCCGGCCGCCGCTGCTCTTGCCTTGCATGATCTCCACCGCAGAATCGCGCTACAACCAGTGGGTGCGCGAGCACTACCGCTTTCTGCTGCGCAGCGCCTGGGCCCTGACGGGCTCGCGCGCGCTGGCCGAGGACGTGGTGCAGGACTGCTTCACCAGCGCCTGGCGCCACCGCGACCAGCTGCGCGACGCCAGCCTGGCGCGCGCCTGGCTGTTTCAGATCATGCGGCGCCACGCGCTGCGCCACCTGCTGCCGCAGCAGCCGCTCCAATACAGCGCCGACGACCCGGCGCACGACGTCCCCGCCCCGCCCTCGCCCATCGACGACCGGCTGGACGTGGTCAAGGCGCTGGCCCGCATCGCCCCCATCCACCGCGAGGTGCTGGTGCTGTACTACTTCGACGACATGTCCACCGCGCAGATGGCCGAGGCGCTGGACATCGCGCCCGGCACGGTGCTGTCGCGCCTGGCCCGGGCGCGCGATGCACTCAAGGCCGCGCTCGGCCCGGCGCCGGCCGCCGGCGCCAGCGTGATCCCTCTGCGAAAGGCCAGCCGATGACCCGCCCCACCCCGCCGCAGGACACACCCGTGCAGACGCTGCAGGAGACCGATTTCGACCTGCGCGCACGCGCCGAGATGGCCCTGGCCTTTCCAGCCGACGAGCCGCCCGCGCACCTGTTCAGGCACACGCCCTGGCATGCGCGCCGCGGCGTGCGGCGGCTGCTGGCCGCGCTGCTGGCCGGCAGCACCGCGGCGTCCGCCGTGTTCGCCATGCGCCCGCCCTCGCTGGTGCGTTCGGCCATCGAACACGAGTACTACGAGCGCACGCTGCGCGGCAGCTTCATGCCCGAGGCCGAGGTCGCCCGCCACCTGGACCTGCCGCCCGGCCAGCCCTTGCCCGGCTTCACCCAGCTGCTGCGCCCCTGCGAGATCGAGGGCAGCCGGGCCTACCACCTGACCACCTTCTTCGAGAAGGGCGGCATCGTCACCGTCATGGCCTTCGACCAGCCCACGGCCCTGCCCGATGGCCAGGGCTGGTGGGCCAACAGCTACTGGCAGGTGGCACGCTCGCGCGAAGGCCGCCCGCTGGTGCTCATCGCGCAGAAGAAACAGGCGCTCGCCGTTGCCAGCCGGGCCCTGGCGGCGCCGGCAGCGGCCGACTGAGCGGCCGGCTGCCCCACGCTTTTTGTTCCTGTTCTTTCCCACCAACGACTCCAAGGAGACACGCCCCATGCACACCCAAGCCCCCGCCTCCCTGCCCCGGCGCCGCCTGCTGGCGGGCAGCGCCAGTGCGCTGGCCGCCGCCGGCCTGGCCAGCTTTCACCAGGGCGCCGCGGCGCAGTCGGCCGCGCCGGCCGCGGCTAAGCCGCTGCCCGGCTACGCCGGCTGGAAGAACGCCGATGCCGTCATCGTGCACAGCAGCACCACCATCGAGACGCGCCGCGGCGCCTTCGGCACCAGCGTCATCACGCCCTCGGACCAGCTGTACGTGCGCAACAACCTGCCCACGCCGCCCGAGTCCATCGTCGCCGACCGCGACGCCTGGGCCGTGCAGGTCGAGGGCGTGAAGCAGCCGCGCGCGCTGACCGTGGCGGAGCTGAAAGCGCTGGGCCTGGACACCGTCACCATGGTGCTGCAGTGTTCGGGCAACGGCCGGGGCTTCTTCCCGTCCAAGCCCAGCGGCACTGCCTGGACGGTGGGCGCCGCCGGCTGCGTGGTCTGGAGCGGCGTGCCGGTGCGCGACGTGGTCGCGGCGCTGGGCGGCGTGGCGGACGGCATGCCCTACATGACCGGCACCGGCGGCGAGGTGCTGCCCGAGGGCATCGACCCCAAGACCGTGGTCGTCGAGCGCTCGGTGCCGGTGGCGGCGATGCAGGACGCGCTGCTGGCCTGGGAGATGAACGGCGAGCCCATCCCGCTGGCGCACGGCGGCCCGCTGCGCCTGATCGTGCCGGGCTACACCGGCGTGAACAACATCAAGTACATCAAGCGCCTGGCGTTCACCCCGCAGGAGAGCGAGGCGCGCATCATGGCGCACGGCTACCGCATCTCGCCGCCGGGCGTGAAGGCCGACCCGAGCCAGCCGTCGGTGCAGGAGATGGACGTCAAGTCCTGGATCAACAGCCCGCTGCCCGAGGACGGCAACCAGACCGCCGGCCTGGTGCAGATCCACGGCGTGGCCTTCGGCGGCATGCACGCCGTCAAGGGCGTCGAGGTCTCCACCGACGGCGGCAAGACCTGGCAGGCCGCGCGCCTGGTCGGCCCGGACATGGGCAAGTACGCCTGGCGCCAGTTCGTGCTGTCCACGCGCCTGCCCAAGGGCACGCACACCCTGGCCAGCCGCGCCACCAGCGCCAATGGCTCGACGCAGCCCCAGGAACGCCTGGAAAACCGCAGCGGCTACAACAACAACAGCTGGGCCGACCACGCGGTGACGGTGACCGTCGCCTGAGTCCGGCTTTTTTTGCGAACTCCACAAAGCAAGTGCCCCCGCCTGCCGGGCGGGAGGCTCCTGCTTTGTCTTTTTCCCGCCATGTCTTGTCTTTTCGCCCCACCATGAAACACCAGAACCTGATCCGCGCTGCCTCCCTGACGACCCTGCTGCTGGCCGGCGCCGGCGCCCACGCCGCCGACGAGGCCGCGCAGATGAAGCTGGGCAAGCAGCTGTTTTCCAGCGCCAAGCCCGCCGCCTGCGCGCTCTGCCACACGCTGAAGGACGCCGGCAGCGAGGGCGCCATCGGCCCGGTGCTGGACGAGCTGCAGCCCGACGCGGCGCGCGTGTCCCGCGCGATGCGCGACGGCATCGGCGCCATGCCGGCATTCAAGGCCACGCTCAGCGACGCCGAGATCGCAGCCGTGGCGCTGTACGTGAGCCGCGCCAGCCGCGGGAAGTGATCGGGCGCCCGGGCCCTGCCGCCCGGGCATTCGTGGCGAAAATCAAGCCAAATACGGCTCCAGCCGTTGTACAGCAAGCGCGAACAGCTATCGTTGTTGTAGCATCACAGCACATGGTTCAGCCGGGCGTGCTGCGGCTGGCGCCGGACAATGCGGCCGCCGAACGGCGCACCGCTTCCACCTGTTGCGTGACCTGGACCAACTGCGCGGACAGAAGCGACCGCGCCGTGTCGCCCGCCGCCCCCTGCTCCAGCCGCTGCGCCCACGCCGCCGCTTCGGGCGGCTGCGGCGGCGGCACCTGGCGCTTGCGCAGGGCGTGCGCCACCGCCTCGAGCTGCGCGCCCAAGGCCTCGGCCGCCTGCGCGGCTGCGCCGTCGGCCGCGGGCGCCTGCCGCTCGCCCGGCTCCGCCAGGTCCCGGTGTGCACCCAGCGCAGACAGGTATCCGAGCAGCGTATGGGTGCTGGCCAGCAGGTCCAGCGCCGCGCGGGCATGGCGGCGCACCCAGGGCGGCTCGCGCAGCATGTGCGCCACGGTGGCCGACAGCGCCGCGTCTGCGCTGTGCGCCTCACGGCGCGCGACCCGGTAGGCCAGGTCGTCGCTGCGCCCGGTGGCGTACTGCGCGACGCTGCGCCGCAGGTACGCCGCGCTGGCTTGCAGCGCGTCGGCGGCCGCGGCGCCCAGCCGCCGGCCCTGCCAGTCGGGCAGCACCAGCAACAGCGCGACAGCGGCGATCGCCGCGCCCACCACGGTGTCGAGCAGGCGCGGCACGATCAGGCCAAAGCCGGAGCCGGTGCCGTGGTTGAACAGCATCAGCACCATCAGCGTCACCGCGCCCGTGGCCAGCACGTAGCGGCGCGTGCGGGTGACGAAAAAGACCACCCCGCCGGCCATGGCCAACACGGCCTGCACCGGCGGCTGCGGGAACAATCGCATCAGCGCCCAGCCCAGCAGCAGCCCCAGCACCGTGCCTCCGATGCGCTGCGACAGGCGGCTCAGCGTGGCGCCATAGGTGGGCTGGCAGACGATGAGCGTGGCCATCATGATCCAGTAGCCGTGGCGCGGTTCGGTCCAGCGCATGGCCGTCCAGGCGGCCGCCAGTGCCAGCGACAGGCGCACCGCGTGGCGAAAGAGCGCCGAGCGCACGCGCAGCTGCGCACGCACGCGCAGCCAACCCTCGCGCAGCGACTGCGGCGCGCGGTCGAGCAAGGCGATGTCGCCACGCGGCACCTGGCCCGTGGGCGCGGCGGCGGCGCCCAGCTGCTCGGCCAGGCGCGCCAGGTTGCGCGCCACCGCGCGCAGAGGCCGCAGCGGCTCGCGCCACGCCGCCTGCCCCTGGCCCTCGAGCCAGGCGAGCGAGGCGTGCAGATC
This sequence comes from Burkholderiaceae bacterium, assembly GCA_032059585.1. Lineage (GTDB taxonomy): Bacteria > Pseudomonadota > Gammaproteobacteria > Burkholderiales > Burkholderiaceae_C > Melaminivora. Next base: position 421 of record DAMCAL010000035.1, on the reverse strand, counting down.
TGCCAGCGCCTGGTGCTGGGGATGCTCGGGCGACAGCGGTGGCACCCAGCGGCGGCGGCGCAGCGCCTGCGCCATCCGCAGGCAGGCGTCGCCCTGCAGCAGCAGCACGCGCTGGCACCGGTACAGCACGTCGCTGTGGAACAGCACCTCGGTCCAGTCGGCGTAGGGGTAGTGCGAGGCGCTGGCACGCTCGTGGATGTCCTGCGCGGCGAAGTACTGCTGCAGCAGCGAGGCGAGCGCCGGCGCGGGCGGTTTGCCCGGCACGCTGCACGCCAGCAGGCTTTGCTTGGCCGCCTCCAGCGCCGTCACCAAGCGCGCGTTGGACCATGCCAGGTCCAGGCGGCGCTGGCGCATGTCCACGCCGCGCACGGGTTCGAACATGGCCGCCTTCAGGCGCAGGTGCGCACCCAGTGTGACGTAC
>DAMCAL010000034.1:15094-21470 GCA_032059585.1 Burkholderiaceae bacterium | reverse complement strand
AGCGCAACGTGCTGGCCAGCGGGGTGGTGCCGCAGATCAGCATGATCATGGGCCCGTGCGCCGGCGGCGCGGTGTATTCGCCCGCCATGACCGACTTCATCTTCATGGTCAAGGACAGCTCCTACATGTTCGTCACCGGCCCCGAGGTGGTGAAGACCGTGACGCACGAAGAGGTGACGGCCGAGGAGCTGGGTGGCGCCATCACCCACACCACCAAGAGCGGCGTGGCCGACATGGCGTTCGAGAACGACGTCGAGGCGCTGATGATGCTGCGGCGCCTGTACAACTACCTGCCCCTGAACAATCGCGAAAAACCGCCGGTGCGTGCCAGCGGCGACCCGGCCGACCGCGCGGACCTGAGCCTGGACACGCTGGTGCCGGCCAACCCGAACCAGCCCTACGACATGAAGGAGCTGATCGTCAAGACAGTGGACGACGGCGATTTCTTCGAGCTTCAGCCCGACTACGCCAAAAATATCGTCATCGGCTTTGCCCGGATGGAAGGCCAGACGGTGGGCATCGTCGCCAACCAGCCGCTGGTGCTGGCCGGCTGCCTGGACATCAAGTCCAGCATCAAGGCCGCGCGCTTCGTGCGCTTTTGCGATGCGTTCAACATCCCGGTGGTCACCTTCGTGGACGTGCCCGGCTTCATGCCCGGCACCAGCCAGGAGTACAGCGGCATCATCCGCCACGGCGCCAAGCTGCTGTACGCGTACGCCGAGTGCACGGTGCCCAAGATCACCGTCATCACCCGCAAGGCCTACGGCGGCGCGTACGACGTGATGAGCTCCAAGCACCTGCGCGGCGACGTGAACCTGGCCTGGCCCCACGCCGAGATCGCCGTGATGGGCGCCAAGGGCGCGGTGGAGATCATCTTCCGCGAGGACAAGAACGACCCGGTGAAGCTCGCCGCCCGCGAGGCGGAATACAAGGAGCGCTTCGCCAACCCGTTCGTCGCCGGCGCGCGCGGCTTCATCGACGACGTGATCCTGCCGCACGAGACGAGAAAGCGCATCTGCCGCAGCCTGGTCATGCTGCGCGAGAAGAAGCTTGAGAACCCGTGGCGCAAGCACGGCAACATCCCGCTGTAACGACCTCAGCGCGTGGACAGCAGCATGGCTCCCCCCGCCAGCGTCACCGTGTTTCGCTCCAAGGTGGACGCGTGGTTCGTCGTTGCCATGGGCGCAGCGGGGCTGTTTTGCGTCAGCAGCCTCAGGGCGCTGCCCGTATCGCAGATGGGCATGGACGGGTGGTGGTTTGCGCTCGCGTGCCTGGCCTCGGCTTTCGGCATCCCGCTCTGGGCGCTCGCCAACACCTGCTACACCGTCACGGCCAGCCAGCTGCAAGTGCGTTGCGGGCCATTCCTCTGGAACATCGCCCTGGCCGACATCGATGCGCTGGAGCCGTCGCGCAACTGGCTGTCGTCGCCGGCGTTGTCGCTGGACCGCCTGCGCATCCGCTACGGCCACCACCGCAGCCTGCTCATCTCACCACGCGATCGTCAGCGCTTCATCCAGCTCATGCGTGCGGCCTGTCCGCATGCCCATATCACCGGTTTCTGAATTCCTCTTGAGGAAACTCCCATGTTCACCAAGATCCTGATCGCCAACCGCGGCGAAATCGCCTGCCGTGTCATTGCGACCGCCCGCAAGATGGGCATTGCCACCGTTGCCGTCTACTCCGACGCTGACAAGGAAGCCCGCCACGTCAAGCTGGCCGACGAGGCCGTGCACATCGGCCCGGCGCCCAGCCGCGAGTCGTACCTGCAGGCCGACAAGATCATCGCCGCCGCCCGGCAGACCGGCGCGCAGGCCATCCACCCCGGCTATGGCTTCCTGTCCGAGAACGAGGCCTTCGCGCGCCGGGTCGAGGAAGAGGGCATCGCCTTCATCGGTCCCAAGCACCACTCGATCGCCGCCATGGGCGACAAGATCGCCTCCAAGAAGCTGGCGCAGGAAGCGGGCGTGAGCTGCATCCCCGGCTACAACGAGCCTATTCAGACGCCCGAGCAGGCGGTCGAGATCGCCAAGGGCATCGGCTATCCCGTCATGATCAAGGCCAGCGCCGGCGGCGGCGGCAAGGGCCTGCGCGTGGCCTTCAATGACAAGGAGGCGCACGAGGGTTTCGCCAGCTGCCAGAACGAGGCACGCAACAGCTTCGGCGACGACCGGGTGTTCATCGAGAAATTCGTGCAGGAGCCGCGCCACATCGAGATCCAGGTGCTGGGCGACGCGCACGGCAACGTGATCTACCTGAACGAGCGCGAGTGCTCCATCCAGCGACGGCACCAAAAAGTGATCGAGGAGGCGCCGTCGCCCTTCATCAGCGACGAAACCCGCAAGGCGATGGGCGAGCAGGCCGTGCAGCTGGCCAAGGCCGTGAAGTACCAGAGCGCGGGCACGGTGGAGTTCGTCGTCGGCAAGGACCAGGACTTCTACTTCCTGGAGATGAACACCCGCCTGCAGGTCGAGCACCCGGTGACCGAGTGCATCACCGGGCTGGACCTGGTCGAGCTGATGATCCGCGTGGCCGCCGGCGAGAAGCTGCCACTGGCCCAGGCCGACGTGAAACGCGAGGGCTGGGCGATCGAGTGCCGCATCAACGCCGAGGACCCGTTCCGCAACTTCCTGCCCTCCACCGGCCGGCTGGTGCGCTTCGCCCCGCCCGAGGAGACGATGTTCCAGGCCGACACGGACAAGCGCTGGGGCGTGCGCGTGGACACGGGCGTGTACGAGGGCGGCGAGATCCCGATGTACTACGACTCGATGATCGCCAAGCTCATCGTGCACGGCACCGACCGCCAGGATGCGATTGCCAAGATGCGCGCCGCGCTCAACGGCTTCGTGACCCGCGGCATCTCCAGCAACATCCCGTTCCAGGCGGCGCTGCTGGCGCACCCGAAGTTCGTTTCCGGCGAGTTCAACACCGGCTTCATCGCCGAGCACTACGCCCACGGCTTTTCCGCCGAGGACGTGCCGCACCAGGACCCGGATTTCCTCGTCGCACTGGCGGCCTTCATGCACCGGCGCTACCGCGCGCGCGCCTCGGGCATCAGCGGGCAGCTGGCCGGCCACGGCGTGAAGGTGGGCGAGCAGTTCGTGGTCGTCACGCTGGGGCATGAGGGCCAGCACCAGCAGCATCCGGTCTCGGTGACGGACTTCGACACCGACTCGGGCGCCAGCGTGGTGCATGTGAACGGCAGGGACTACCGCATCAGCAGCACCGCCGGCCTCGGCCAGATCCGCGTCCAGGGCGCCTGCAATGGCCAGGGCTTCACGGCGCAGGTCGAGCGCGGCGCGGGCAAGAACCCGCTGGCGCTGCGCATTGCGCACAACGGCACGCAGGTCGAGGCGCTGGTGCTGTCGCCGCGAGGCGCCGAGCTGTACCAGCTCATGCCCTACAAGGCGCCGCCGGACCTGTCCAAATTTCTGCTCTCGCCGATGCCGGGTTTGCTGGTGCAGGTGGCGGTGGAGCCCGGTCAGAAGGTGCAGGCCGGCGAGCGCCTGGCGGTGATCGAGGCCATGAAGATGGAGAACGTGCTGTTCGCCACGCAGGACGGCGTGGTCAGCCAGGTCGTCGCCGGCAAGGGCGAGTCGCTCAGCGTGGACCAGGTCATTCTGGAGTTTGAATGAAATCGGGCTCTAGCGCTTACCCATTAAGCGCTGGCAGCTATTAAAAAGGGAGCAAAATGACGACCACGATACGTCCGTTCAAGGTGCTGGGCATCCAGCAGATCGCCATCGGCAGCACCGACAAGGCCGCGCTGCGCCGCCTGTGGGTGGACATGCTGGGCCTGCGCCAAACGGGCAGCTTCACCAGCGAGCGCGAGAACGTGGACGAGGACATCCTGGCGATGGGGCAGGGCGCGCACACCGTGGAGGTGGACCTCATGCAACCGCTGGACCTGAACAAGAAGCCCGCCGTGCACGCCACGCCACTGAACCACGTCGGCCTGTGGATCGACGACCTGCCCAAGGCCGTGGAGTGGCTCACCGCGCAAGGCGTGCGCTTCGCCCCGGGCGGCATTCGCAAGGGCGCGGCGGGGCATGACATCACCTTTCTGCATCCCAAGAGCAATGACGAGTTTCCGATTGCCGGCGAAGGCGTGCTGATCGAGCTGGTGCAGGCGCCGCCCGAGGTGGTCTCCGCCTTGGGGTGACCCAACGCGCACCCGGTGCGGCGCGCCGGTGCGTCCCTTGTCCCAGGCCCAGGGTATGCCCTGGGCTTTTTTGTGCGCTTGATCACCATCGCATCGGCCAGGTGCTTGCAACTTCACCGATCTGCGGGTTACGGGCGTTGGCATGGGACGGCTTTAAGCAGCCGATGCCGGAGGATTGGCGGGCACTGAAGGCACTTCGGTCAAATTTGTTCAAAAGTTCTCATCAGGAGTTCATCTATCGTCAACTTCACCAAAAGTACCGGAAAGAAGACGTTTTTTACAGGTATGGTTTTGGAGCCGACTATTTCGCACCATGAGTATCTGCAGGCGCGGGACCCTGGACACAATCACCTGCAGCGCCCGCTTGGCGCCAGATGATCGAAACGGGTTTAGCCATGTCTTCTATTGCACCGACCATTTCCACCAGTCCTTTGCAGTTCCTGTCTCCTGCGTCCAGTAAAACCCACGCTGCCCCGCTGCAGCGCTGGAGCACCACGGCGGTGCAGGCGCTTCTGGACATGCCCTTCCTCGACCTCCTGTGGCAGGCCCAGGCCGTGCACCGCGCGCATTGGCCGGCGGGGGAGGTCGAGCTCGCCACGCTGCTGTCGGTCAAGACGGGTGGCTGCCCGGAAAACTGCGGCTATTGCCCGCAGTCGGCCGCGTTCGACACGGGCGTGAAGGCACAGAAGCTGATGAGCGTGCAAGAGGTGACCGCCGCCGCCCAAGCCGCAAGGGACGCGGGCGCGACGCGTTTTTGCATGGGCGCGGCCTGGCGTTCTCCGAAGGACCGCGATATCGAAAAGGTGTCAGAGCTGATCGCCGCCGTGAAGGAACTGGGCCTGCAGACCTGCGCCACGCTGGGCATGCTGGCGCCGCAGCAGGCGCAGGCGTTGAAGGACGCCGGCCTGGATTACTACAACCACAACCTGGACACCGCGCCCGAGTACTACCAGGACGTGGTGAGCACGCGCCAGTACCAGGAGCGGCTGGAGACCCTGCAGAACGTCCGAGCCGCCGGCGTGAAGGTCTGCGCCGGGGGCATCGTCGGCATGGGCGAGGCGCCGGTGCACCGCGCCGGGCTGATTGCGCAACTGGCCAACCTGGACCCGTACCCGGAGTCCGTACCCATCAACAGCCTGGTGCGCGTGCCCGGCACGCCGCTGGCGGACAGCGCGCCGGTCGATCCGCTGGACTTCGTGCGCGTGATCGCCGCGGCGCGCATCACCATGCCGCGCGCACGGGTGCGCCTGTCGGCCGGGCGCCAGCAGCTGGCCGATGCCGTGCAGGCGCTGTGCTTCCTCGCCGGGGCCAATTCGATCTTCTACGGCGACAAGCTTCTGGTGACCGGCAACCCCGAGGCGCACGACGACGCCCGGCTGCTGGCCCGGCTGGGCCTCATGGGCGCCAGCCCAGCACTTTCATCGCCGCCGTGAGCGATACCGCCGCGCGGCCGTAGCCCTTCCAGGGCTGGTTGCCCGTGGCGAGCCGCTCGGCGACATTGCCCAGGTGCCATTGGGCGCTGCCCTCCAGATCTTCGAGCTCGTCCCAGCGCAGCGGCACCGAGACGCCCAGGCCCGGCCGGGCACGCACCGACCACGCGCTGACGGTGCTGGCGCCAAAGCCGTTGCGCAGCCAGTCCACGAAGATCTTGCCGACGCGGTGGCTGGGGCCACTGCGTGCCACGAACCGTTGGGGGATGGTGCGCTCCAGGTGCTGGACGATAGCCTCGGAGAAATCCTTCACCACGTCCCAGCCGTGCAACCGCTTGATCGGCACCACCACGTGCAACCCCTTGCCGCCACTGGTTTTCAGGAAGGCCGGCAGCCCCAGTTCGTCCAGAAGCACCTTGACCAGTTGCGCGCCCTCGCGCACCTGGTCCCACGCCACGCCCTTGCCGGGGTCCAGGTCGAAAACCATGCGGTCCGGTCGGTCGATGCGGTCGCGCCGCGCATTCCATATGTGCAACTCCACCACGTTCATCTGCGCTGCCTGGGCCAGGCCGGCGCTGCCGTCGACTTCCAGCAAGGGCGGGTGGCCGGGGTAGAGGGCAGGGTCGAGCTCGCGCAGACCCGCGATGGAGCCGGCTTCGGCATGGCGCTGGAAAATGGTCTGGCCGTCCACGCCGCGTGGCGCGCGCACCACCGAGACCGGCCGCCGGTTCAGGTGCATGGACATCAGCGGCGCCACCTTGGCGTAATAGCGCACCAACTCGAGTTT
>DAMCAL010000034.1:12132-15084 GCA_032059585.1 Burkholderiaceae bacterium | reverse complement strand
CGCGCCGCTGCGCGCATCGATCACCCGCTCGGGGTGCGAGACGCGCAGCGTCCCGACCCGTGTGCTCCCCGCCTGTCCGGAAGAGGGTGCCGAGGTCGCGCGGGTGTGCCGCCCGCCGTCCTGAGCCGGCCGCTCGCGCACGATGGCACTGGCGGGCTTGTCGTCACGCAGCCCGCGAAACACGGCATGGCGGATATGTCCATCCCGCGTCCACCCCGCAAACGCGACCTCGGCCAGCAATACCGGCTGCACCCAGTGCGGCGCCCGCGGCAAGCGGGCGCGCGTCGTAAACGGTGGCGTTTCGGCGGCGACCGCCTCCAACCGCGCCTTCAGCTCGCGCAGGGTGGCGCGCGAGAAACCCGTGCCCACATTGCCCACATAGCGCAGCGCGCCGGTGGCCTCGTCGTGCACGCCCAGCAGCAGCGAGCCCAGCGCCGTGCGCGTTCCCTTCGGATCGGTATAGCCACCCACGACGAATTCCTGCCGGTGTCCGCATTTCAGCTTGATCCAATCCGCCGAGCGCGCCGAGACATAGGGGGCATCCTTGCGCTTGCCGATCACGCCTTCGAAACCCAGCGTGCAGGCGGTCGGCAGCAGCTTGTCTGCGGGCACGTCAAAGGCCTCGCTGAAGCGGACGGGCCCGCCAGTGCCGTTCCCATCGCCTTCCTTCTGCGGGGTTGCGAGTGCGGTGCGCAAGGCCTCGCGCCGCTGCACAAGCGGCAAGGACCGCAGATCCTGCCCATCCAGGAACGGAAGGTCGAACGCGTAATACACGACGCGCATCGAGCCGCCCGCATCGAAGGCGTTCTGCAAGGCCTGGAAGTCGGGTACGCCCTGGCTGTCCGGCACGATGATCTCGCCGTCCAGCCAGCCCGACCCGATACCGGACCGCGCCACCGCCTGGGCGATATGGGGCAGGCGGGCGGTCCAGTCCTTGCCGCTGCGCGTGTACAGGCGGATGTCATCGCCGTCGATGCGTGCCAGGATGCGGTACCCGTCGAACTTCAACTCGTAGAGCCACTGGTCGCGCGGGGCAGGGGGCTCGTCCACGAGCGTCGCGAGCTGCGGCTCGAGGAACTCGGGCAAGACGGCCTTGCGCGCCTTTGCCGTCTTGCGCGCCGTGTTCGGGGCGGGTGACGGCGGCGCCGAGCTGGGCAGCGACAGGTCGTTGTCACTCAGGTCGCCTACGCTGTCAGGCAGGGCGTCCACCACGCTGTATTCACCCGCCGGGCGTTCCAGGCCGTCGTGTTCCTTGATGAGCAGCCAGGCAGGCTTGCCGCGGTCGTGCCCGCGGCCATGCATGCGCACCAGCGCCCAGCGGCCTTGGAGTTTGTGTCCGTGCAGGGCGAACTTCAGCTTGCCCTTGCGCAGCCCCTCGACGGGATCGTCCACGGGTTCCCACCAGCCCTTGTCCCAGACGATCACCCGGCCGGCACCGTACTGGCCCTCGGGAATCTCGCCCTCGAACGTGTTGTACGACAAGGGATGGTCTTCGACCTGTAGGGCCATGCGCTTGTCCAGCGGGTCGTAGCTGGGCCCCTTGGGGACCGCCCAGCTTTTCATGGCGCCTTCCAGCTCCAGCCGGAAGTCATAGTGCAGGCGCGTGGCCCAGTGCTTTTGGACGACGAAACGCAAGCGGCCCGGGGCACTCGGCGAGCCGCCGCCGCGAGGCTCGGGCGTTACCTCGAAATCGCGCTTGTCCCGATAGCGGGCGAGGCTGTCGGGCGGATCAGGTGTGCGAGCAGGCATGGCGCGAGCGGCGTTGCCGAGACAGGGTTACGCGGCCTTGCGAGCAGGGTCCTCGGCAGAGCGGCTCTTGCGCGCGGATGTGGCTTTTTTGGTGGGGCGAGCCGCCATGCGGGGCGCCGCTTTCGCCTCCGACTTTCGGCCGGATGTCTTCTTCGCCGGTGCGCGGCCCCGTGCGCCTGCGGATGGAACTTTGCTCTCGTCGTCCGACGCTCGCCCGCCCCGCAGGCTGCGCTTGAGCAGGCTGGTGAGGTCGACCACGTTCGATGGCGCGGGCTGGGGGGATTCTTCCTGTACGGACTCGATTTCGCCCGCATGCGCCTTGGCTTCGACCATGTGGCGGATTTCGTCCGCGAATGTGTTGCGGAACTGGTCTGCGTCCCATGCCTGGCTCATGTCCTCGATGAGCTGCTGCGCCATTTTCAGCTCGCTGTCACGCAGGCCGGCGGCCTTTTCGCCGGCAGGAGGCAGGTTGAGCTCTTCAGAAGAGCGCACCTCGCCGCCCCAGCGCAGCAGATTCAGCACCAGGGCGCGCCCGCACGGAATCAACACTGCCAGATGCTGTTTGGTATGGATCACCACGCGCGCCACGGCCACGCGGTTGGCACGCCGAAGCGCCTCGCGGAGCAGGGCGTAGGTCTTTTCTGCACCCTTGAGCGGGGCAAGGTAATAGGGACGCTCCAGGTACACGAAGGGGACTTCGTCCGCGTCCACGAAGGCTTCGATGTCGATGGTCTGCGTGGTTCGCGGATAGGCAGCCTCGATTTCCTCCGCAGACAGCACCACGTAATGGCCCCGCTCGTACTCGACGCCCCGGGTGATGTCTTTGGCTGCGATTTCCTGGCCGGTCTTCTTGTTCACGCGCTTGTAGCCTACAGGGTCGAGCGTGCGGCGATCGAGCCAGTCGAAGTCGATGCCGGAGCTGCGGGTGGCGGCGAACAGGACAATGGGAATGTTCACCAGCCCGAAACTGACCGCGCCTTTCCACACCGAGCGAGCTGGCGAAGCAGCAGTGCGCCGCGACTTGGTTTTGGAAGTGGTCGTGCCGACTGCTACCTTGGTCTTTTTGGCCATGAAGACGCTCCTGCGATGTGAACGGGCGCCGCAGGGGGAGCCTCAACGGTGGACGCTCCTGCTGGCTGATGCAGCGGCACCTTATGGGCAGGGCCGGCTGCGGCACGTAGGACCGGCGCGGCTGCGGTTGTC
>DAMCAL010000034.1:0-12122 GCA_032059585.1 Burkholderiaceae bacterium | reverse complement strand
GGTTGTCACTGGCGCGCGACATCGCCGGACCCGTGGGTGTGTTCGGACTTGCGGGCTTGCCCAGCTCGACCGAGCGCGCCCGTGCGGTACGGGTATCGCGCTCCAGCGGTCACGAGGAACTTGACGATGTGACGGTGGATTCGCGGAGTCGGAAGAATTTCAGCCGTGGAGAAGCCACAGTGGGCCGAAACGTACATTTCGTTGTCCGAATTCCGTTGAATTCGGGGCGTTAGGAACCACGGAAGGGGCGTGACTCGTCAAGACAGCCGCCTCAATGCGCCTGTTAGTTTACATAATATACATCGTATAGTTATGCCAGGTAGTTGCCGGGGTAGCGAGCACCGAGTTTCCTCACTGTCCCTCCCTGGGCGCACGGTGCCACATCGGCTCCGGTAGCTTCGTGCAGCAATCCTGTGAATGGATCGGGATAATGGACCCCATGAGACTCCTTCACACCATGCTGCGCGTTGGCGATCTCCAGCGCTCGGTCGATTTCTACACGCAAGTCCTCGGCATGCAACTGCTGCGGACCTCCGAAAACCCCGAGTACCGTTATTCGCTGGCGTTCCTCGGCTTCGACGGCGGCAACCCCGGTCAAGCCGAGATCGAGCTCACGTACAACTGGGACGTGACCAGCTACGACATGGGCACCGCGTATGGCCACATTGCGCTGGGCGTCCCAGACGCCTATGCCGCGTGCGAACGCATCAAGGCAGCGGGCGGCAACGTCACCCGCGAAGCCGGACCCGTCAAAGGCGGGTCGACCGTCATTGCCTTCGTGACCGATCCCGATGGCTACAAGATCGAATTGATTCAACGCAGCCACGGATCTGAGCTGCCGGACGGCAAAGGGTCCTCCGTCGGAGATGCGCTTCGCAGCGCCTGAGGCGTCATCGTGCTTTGGCGGGCGCTTGGCCCGCCGTCTCATCCCGTCGGCCCGGAAGCGGCGCTCCGATTCTTTCGCAAAGGCCGTGGAGCAGGCCTTGCCTGCCTGACCAGCGAGCGCAGCGCATCGGCTTCCGCCTTATGCCGTGCACCCGTTTCCAGCGCCTGTTCGAGCTTCGCCTGGTAGCTGGCATTTTGCTCTGATGCCGAGGCCGCGGCGGCGTTCGCCGTCTCCAACGCAGCTGCCAGTCGCACTTGGGCTGCCGTGGCCTCCAGCGCCTGCACCTGCCGGGTGCGTTCTTCCTGCGTCAGGCTGGCGCGTACAGCTTCCAGTTGTTTCGCGAGCGCCGCCCGCGCGGTCCGCTCCTGGTCCATGTCGCGCAGCGCGCGCCGCTCGGCCTCTTCGGCGCGCTGAACCGCCAACCGGGCCGCTGAGCGCGCCTTTTCCAGCTCGTCGCTGAACTGGGCACGGCTCGCGCCCTGTTCCAGCCGCAACTGCTCAATCTGTTTCTGAAGTGCAGCGTTCGTGGCACGCGCGGCGCCATGTTCGCGGCGCTCCTTCTCCAGGGCGGCCGCGCGCTCGGCCACCTGCGCCGCGAGCCTGTCATTCGTCGCCAAGGCGGCGTCGAGTTCCAACCGCAACGACGCCCTGCTTCGCTCCATCTCTGCAGCGCGTTCGCGCATTTCGACGACCTGCGCGCTCGCCTCGTCGCGCAGGCTCGACAGCTCCTCGCGCGACGACTGTACCGCTTCCTGCCACAGCGCGGTTAGGAGCTCACCCGCGTTCTTCTGCAGTGACGTGGGCAATCCCGGATGGTCCAGTTCGACCCGCGCCCGCGCGCGCAATCCCTCCCAGAACTTCGCCAACTCTTCGGCGGGCACACCCATCGAACCTTTGCGCACGTACTGGTAGAGACGACTGGCCGTCGGTGTGATGCCGTAGCGGAAGAAGAGCAGCGCACACACCTCTTGGTACAGCGCGCGCGTTTCCGAAAAACGGCTCCTAAGGTCCTCGACGTCGCGAGAGATGTCATTGTCTTGACTCATGCTTTAATATTATTACGTATTACGTAATGTTTCTACACTGGAGATTGAAATCTCTGGACATAATCTTTCTAATGTCCACACGTTGGCGTGGGATCTGCGAAGATGCGGGTTATGGATGACCCAGTCGTGTTGCACCGGCGCAGGGACCTGCCCTTCCCTGCTCTCCTTCCCGATACCGCAGAGAAACGCCCACACGAGTTCCGGATGTCGGGCACAACCGCTCGGAACCGGGCGTCCGGCAGCTCGCAGATCTCGGCCCAGGATGACTGCGCGGCCGTGATCGCATGGCTTGCCCGGTACCGCGAATCTCCTGCCACGCTGGCCAGTTACCGCAAGGAAGCAGAGCGGCTGCTGCTGTGGTGCACGCACCAGCATGGAAAAGCGCTGTCGGATCTCACGCATGAAGATTTCCTCGTCTACGAGCGTTTTCTGGCGGATCCTCAGCCAGCAGACCGATGGGTGATGCAGGTCGCTCGCAAGGCTGCCCGTGCATCGCCGGACTGGCGTCCATTCGCCAAGCCACTGGACCGCGTCAGCCAGCGTCAGGCGCTGTCGATCCTCAACGGCATGTTCAACTGGCTGGTGCAGGCCGGCTACCTCGTCGGCAACCCGCTCGCCCTGCGGCGCCGCAAGTCCGTCCCCGGCGCGCGGCACACCAGCCGTTTTCTGCCCCGCGAGCATTGGGAGCAGGTCTGCGCCACGATCGAGGCATGGCCGGCCAAGAGCGCACGGCAGTCGCTGCACGCGGCGCGGTACCGCTGGCTTTTTTCCCTGCTGTACCTCGCGGGCTTGCGAATTTCAGAGGCATGCCAGGGCAATATGGGTGACTTTTCGTGCCGCAAGGGCGCCGATGCCCGCCTGCGCTGGTGGCTCGGCGTGCGCGGCAAGGGCGACAAGCTGCGCACCATTCCCGCGACAGAAGAGCTGATGTCCGAACTCGCCCGCTACCGCCAGGCACACGGCCTGCCGCCCGAGCCCCCGGAACACGAAGAGCTTCCGCTGCTCTTGCCGTTGATCAACCGGCCCGGCCGGGCCCAACGCGCATTGGGACGCAGCACGGTCCACGCCATGGTCAAGGATGTGGTGCGCGCCACCGCGGCGCGGCTGCGCGCGCTGGGCCCGCAGCATGAAGCAGCGGCGCGACACATCGAGCGGGCATCGGCGCATTGGCTGCGCCACACGGCCGGCACCCACCAGAGCGACGCCATGGACCTGAAGATGGTGCGCGACAACCTGGGGCACAGCAACATTGCCACCACCAGCATCTATCTGCACACCGAAGACGACGCGCGCCACGACCTCACGTCGCAGGCCCACCGGCTGGGCTGGAGAAAGGTGTGATGTTGCGCTAGGGCGCTGTCGAAGGCTGCCACGCCGCAGGCCTGTGCCGCAGGTGCGCGCAGCCGCGCGCACCGGGCCGGCGCCGACCAGGTCTTGCGGCACCTGCGCCGTGATGGCGCGCATGGCGTCCCGCGCCTGGGGCGTGCGCAGGGCCACTTTCCATATGCGGATGCCGCCGGCCAGCAGCGCCCGCGCCCGCGTCAGCGGCACCGCACGCCGCACGTCGCGCAACACGATCGCGGGCATCACCGGCGCACAGCGCACCACATCAAGCGCCGTCAAGGCCGAGGGCGTCACAGCCACGTGCAGGCGCCCTCTTCCGCACCCAGTGCGCCGCGGCGGAACCCGGCGAACAGTTCACGCCCCAGACCGTGCGTGCTGTCCAGCGCTTGCGCTTGCGAGCGCTGCGCCGGCTCACGTGCGGTCCACTCGGCCGCGTCGACCAGCACGTCCAGCGTGCCGGCGTCGGCGTCCAGACGCACCAGGTCGCCGTCGCGGACCTTGGCGATGGGTCCACCGGCCAGCGCTTCCGGCACCACGTGGATGGCGGCAGGCACCTTGCCCGACGCCCCGCTCATGCGCCCGTCGGTGACCAGCGCGACGCGGTAACCCTTGCTTTGCAGCACTGCCAGTGGCGGCGTGAGCTTGTGCAATTCAGGCATGCCGTTGGCGCGTGGGCCCTGCCAGGGCACGACGCACACCACGTCTCCGTCGAGTTCGCCCGCGTGAAACGCCTGCAGCAGGGCCGCCTGCGAATCGAACACCCGCGCGGGCGCCTCGATGACATGGCGGTCATCGGGCACGGACGACGTCTTGATCACGCTACGTCCCAGGTTCCCGGTGAGCAGCTGCAGCCCGCCGTGGGCGCTGAAGGGACTTTGCGCCGGGCGCAACACGCTTTCGTCGGCAGTTGCGCCCACGGGCGACCACTGCAGCCGGTGTTGCGCATCGCCGTGCGGCACCTGGGTGTACGCGCGGATGCCGTCCGGGCGCACGGTGAGCACGTCCCCGTGCATCAGGCCCACGTCGAGCAGCTCGCGGATGACGTAGCCCGGTCCCCCCGCCGCCTGGAACTGGTTCACGTCCGCGCTGCCGTTGGGGTACACCCGCGCCAGCAGCGGCACCACGCCCGACAGCGTCGCGAAATCGTCCCAGTCGATGGCGATGCCGGCCGAGCGGGCCACGGCGACCCAGTGGATAAGGTGGTTCGTCGAGCCGCCGGTGGCCAGCAGCGCCACCATGGCGTTGACGATGGCGCGCTCGTCGACCACATGGCCGATGGGTGGGCAGGGAGCGCCAGCGCCCACGCGCCCCAGCGCCGTGCGCACGGCTTCGCGCGTCAACTCCTGGCGCAACGGCTCGCCCGGATTCACGAACGCTGTGCCTGGCACGTGCAGGCCCATCGCCTCCAGCAGCATCTGGTTGCTGTTGGCCGTGCCATAGAAGGTGCACGTGCCCGGCGCGTGGTAGGCCGCCATTTCGGCCTGCAGCAGCTCCTCGCGCCCCACCAGGCCCTGCGCCGCCTCTTCACGCACCTTGGCTTTGGCGTTGTTCGACAGGCCAGACGTCATCGGACCCGCCGGCACGAACACGGTCGGCAGGTGGCCGAAATGCAGGGCACCGATCAACAGGCCGGGGACGATCTTGTCGCACACGCCCAGCATCAGGGCCGCGTCGAACACGTCGTGGCTGAGCGATACGGCCGTCGCCTGCGCGATCACGTCGCGCGAGAACAGCGACAGGTCCATCGCCGGTGTGCCTTGGGTGACGCCATCGCACATCGCCGGCACGCCGCCCGCGACCTGGGCCGTCGCGCCCAGACGGCGCGCCTCGTCCTTGATCAGGTCGGGGTAGTGCTGCAGCGGCGCATGGGCGGACAGCATGTCGTTGTACGCCGTGACGATGCCGATGTGCGGCGCGCGCTCGACCACCACCCGCAGCTTGTCGTTGCCTGGCAGGCCGGCGACGGAGTGCGCGATGTTGGCGCAGCCCAGCCGGTCCATGCCGCGCTCGCGCCGGCCATAGGCGTCGATGAGCTCCAGGTACGCGCGGCGCGTGGGAGCGCTGCGTTCGCGGATGCGGCGGGTGATGCCGTCGACGGTGGGGTGCAAGGTCACTGGACAGTCCTCCGTGGCGTGAATGACCACGCAGCGCCCGGGTGCTGCACCAGCGCCACGGCCGCCGCGCCCGCCGGCCACAGCGCCGGCGCGAAGGTCGATCCTACGCTTTGGGTCATTGCCCCGCGCGCAGGCGGGTCAGCTCGTCCTGCGTCTGCTTCCACAGGTCCTGGCCGACGCTGGCGGCGACGGATCCATGCACGGCGGCCAGCTTCTCGCGCATGCGCGCCGCCTCGGCCGGCGGCAGTTCGTTCACCGCCATGCCCTTTTGCTTCAGGTCGGACAGCGCCCGCGCCGCCTCGTCGCGCGTATCCTTGCGCTCGAAGTCACGGCTCTTCACGGCCGCGTCGCGCAGCACCTTCTGCTCGGCCGGCGTGAGCTGGTCCCACCACTTCTTGCTCACCGTGACGATCCACGGGCTGTAGACGTGGTTGGTCACCGTCAGGTACTTCTGCACTTCATAGAACTTGCTGGACAGCACGGTGTTGTACGGGTTCTCCTGGCCGTCCACGGCGCGCGTCTCCAGCGCCGTGAACAGCTCGGAGAACGGCAGCGGCACGGCATTGGCGCCCAGCGCCTTGAAGCTGTCGAGGAAGACGTTGTTCTGCATCACGCGCAGCTTGATGCCCTCCATGTCTTCGAGCTTTTGCACCGGGTGCTTGTTGTTCGTGAGGTTGCGAAAGCCGTTTTCCCAGTACACCAGCCCGACCATGCCCTTGGGCTCCAGCGTCGCCTTCACCTTCTCGCCTACCGGTCCGTCCAGCAGCGCGTCGGCCTCGCGCACGTTGGTGAACAAAAACGGTGTATCCCACAGCGCCATCTGCGGGGCGATGCCCACCAGTGTCGCGGTCGAGCCCACCATCATCTCCTGGGCGCCGCCGATCAGCGCCTGCTGCATCTGCGTGTCCGAACCCAGCGAGGCATTGCCGATGGCACGGATCTTCATCTTGCCGCCGGTGGCTTTTTCCACCTCCTGGGCGAAGTGGCGCACCGCGCGGCCCTGGTTGGAGTCGTCCACCAGGCCGTAGCCGAAGCGCACGATGCGCGGCTTGAAGTCTTGCGCCTGCACGGCGCCTGCGGACAGCAGCGCCACCAGGGCGCCGGCTACGGCAAATCGGATACGCATGGTTTGCTCCTTGGTTTCAGTCAGCGGTGAGAAATATGGGTGTTTTTTGCCTCTAGCGCTTATGCAGCAAGCGCTAGCAGCTATCATTTTTGAATCAAGACAGCCAGCGCAGCGGCGCCGTCACGATCTGCGGAAAGACCACCAGCAGCACCGCCAGCAGCACATAGGCCATGAGGAACGGCGAGGTGCCCCGGATGACGGTTTCCATGCGCAGCCGCCCCACCCCGGCGACCACGTTCTGCACCGTGCCCACCGGCGGGGTTATCAGCCCGATGCAGCCGACGAAGATGAACATGAAGCCAAAGTAGACCGGGTCGATGCCGGCCTTGGCGGCCAGCGGCGCGCAGACCGGGCCGAAGATCAGGATGGTGGGCGTCAGGTCCATCGCCGTGCCGACGACCAGCAGGAACAGCATCATCAGCGCCATGAACAGCATCGGGCTGCCCAGCACGCCGGAGAAGGTGTCGGCCAGCAGGTTGGGCAGGTCGGCCAGGGTGATCATGTAGGCCGTCACGGTGGCGGCGCCACACAGGAACATGACCACCGCGGTGGTCTTGGACGCGGCCAGGAACACGGCGTACAGCCGCGCCAGGCTCAGCTCGCGGTACACCAGCGTCGAGACCAGCAGCGCGTACACCGCCGCGACCACGCCCGCTTCGGTCGGCGTGAAGACGCCGCCGCGCAGCCCGCCCAGGATGATCACGGGCATCATCAGCGCCCAGAAACTGTGGACCAGCGCCCTTCCCCTGGCGCGCCAGGCCACCCGCTCGCCCTGCACCAGCTGGTGCCGCCGCGCGATGCGGCCCCACGCCAGCACCAGGAACAGGCCCATGATCAGGCCCGGCACCAGGCCCGACAGGAACAGCTTGCTGATCGACGTGTTGGTGGTGACGCCGTAGATCACGAACGGCATCGAGGGCGGGATGATCGGCGCGATGATGCCGCCCGACGCCAGCAGGCCCGCGCCATAGCTGTCGGGATAGTTCTGCCCGCGCATCATGGGCAGCAAGATGGTGGCCAGCGCGGCCGTGTCGGCAATGGCCGAGCCGCTCATGGAAGCCAGCAGCACCGCCGCGCCAATGGCCACGTAGCCCAGGCCGCCGCGGATGTGGCCGACGAACGCGCCCGCCAAGTCGATGATGCGCCGCGACAGGCCGCCGGCGTTCATCAGCTCGCCCGCCAGGATGAAGAACGGCACGGCCAGGAGCGGGAAGTTGTCGAAACCCGCCTGCAGGTTCTGCGCCAGCAGCTGGGTGTCGAAGAAGTCCAGGTGCCACATCAGCGCAACCCCGGTCAGCACCAGGGCGTGCGCGATCGGCATGCCGATGACCATGCCGCCGATCAGCACCGCCAGGAAAATGAGGGTCACGACCATGGTCTGCGCCTGTGCGGTTATTCGATGTCCAGGGTGCCGGCCGTGGGCTGGGCCCAGCCGCCGCGGCGCAGGTCGCGCGCCAGCACGGCCAGCAGGCCGATCGCCAGCACCAGCGTCGCGCCGGCCGCAAGCGCCAGCGGATAGCCGAGTACCGTGCTGCGGCTTTCCAGGCCGGCCACTACCTGCTGCCACGAGCCCCACAGCAGCAGGCCCATGCACAACAGGATGAGCATCTGGGACAGCCAGAACATCGCCTGGCGCACGCGTGGCCCGACACGCGAGATGACCAGGTCGAAGCCGAGGTGGCTGCCCTCGACCGCGGCGACGATCACCCCGACGGCGACCAGCCAGACGAACAGCAGGCGGGAGATTTCCTCGTACGAGACGATGCTGGTGCCGAAGCCGTAGCGCAGCAGCACGTTGACGAACACCGCGACCACCATGCCGGCCAGGGCCAGCACCATGCAGTGCTCGGCCAGCCGCTGCACCAGGGGCTTGGTGCGCGCAGGCGTGTCGGCCGCAAGTTTTGCACCGTTCATGCGCGGCCTCCTGCGTGCTGGCAAGGTGCGCCCGCGGGCGCCTTGGGCTCTGTCACCCAGCGCGCCACGTCCCGGCCCAAGGCATTCACCGGGCGCAGCGCATCCAGGGTGAGCACCAGCGGCTCGGCCTGCGGCGGCTCCAGCGTCTCGAACTGGCTGGCAACCAGCGCGGGCGAAAAGAAGTGGTCCCGGCGCGCCAGCACGCGGGCGAGTGCGTCGTCATACGACAGCGCCAGGTACACGAATCCCACGCCCTCCCGCGCGGCGCGCAGCCGGTCGCGGTAGCTGCGGCGCAGCGCCGAACAGGTGAGCACCATGCCCCGCCCTGAGGGCCGGTTAGGTCCATCCTGCGCCAGCAATGCGGCCAGGCGGTCCAGCCAACCTGCGCGGTCGGCCTCTGTCAGGGCGATGCCGGCGCGCATCTTGGCGATGCTCTCGGGCGCATGGTGGATGTCGCCTTCGTGCAGGGCCCAACCGAGGGCCTGCGCGCAGGCCGCGCCCACGCTGGACTTCCCACAGCCGGAAACTCCCATGACCACGAGGGACGATACGAATGCAACCAAGATAGCGCTATCCAAAAGTGTTGAAAGAAGGCCGAATCGCCAAGGCACCCCTGCGGTGGGTGCCGAAGACGGTCCGGCCGAACAAACGAGCGCTCACCCGGCGTTGCGCATCGCTCCGCCTTGCTCGCAGTGCCTGTACAGGCAAACCCGCTGTGAGATAGCGCTATCCTACGGAACAATGGCAGCCTCCACCCCCGGATTTACCCTCGACTTCATGCCTGGCCTACTGCCGTGACCCGTCGCCCCCGCCGCTCCAGCGGACGCACCACCCTGGCCGATGTGGCGAGCGCCGCAGGCGTCAGTCCCATCACCGTCTCCCGCGCCCTGCGCGGCGAACGCAGCGTGGACGCCACCCTTGCCGCGCGCGTCCATGCGGCGGCCGAGCAGCTCGGCTATGTGCCCGACCCGGCCGCCCGCGCGCTGGCCTCGCAGCGCAGCAGCCAAGTGCTGGTACTGGTGCCCATGCTGTCCAACACACTCTTCGTGGACCTGCTCGAGGCGGTGCACCGCACGCTGTTTCCCGAGGGCTACCTGCCACTCATCGGCGTGACGCACTACGACAGCGCCGAGGAGGAAGAACTGCTGCGCACCTACCTGCCCCATCGCCCGGCGGGCCTGCTCGTCACAGGGTTCGATCGCAGCGATACCGCGCGCCAGCTCATCGCGCGCAGCGGCGTGCCCTGCGTGCACCTGATGGAGACCCTCCAGGCCCCGGGCATGGCGTGCGTCGGCTTCTCACAGACCGACGCCGGCGCGTCCATCACCCGCCACCTGCTCGAGCGGGGCTACCGGCGCATCGCGTTCTGCGCCGCGCAGCTCGACCCGCGCGTGCTGCAGCGCGCCGAGGGCTACCGCCGCACCCTGCGCGCCGCCGGCCTGTACGACCCGCGACTGGAGCTGCTCAGCCCCGAGCGCTCGTCGGTGGCGCTGGGCGCACGCCTGCTGCAGGAAATGCTGGAGCGCCACCCCGATGTGGACGCCATCTTCTTTTGCAACGACGACATCGCCCAGGGCGGCTTGCTGGCCGCCAACCGCCTGGGCCTGGCCGTGCCCGGGCGTGTGGCCATCGCCGGCTTCAACGACCTGGCCGCCAGCGACCAGATGGTGCCCCCGCTGACCACGGTGCGCACCCCGCGCGCCGAGGTCGGGCGCGCCGGCGCCGCCATGCTGCTGGGGTTGATGCGCGGCACCCAGGCGCTGCCGGCCTGCGTGGAGCTGGACTACCAGCTCGTCGTGCGCGAAAGCACCTGAACGAAAAAGGCCCGGTCTGTGCCGGGCCTGCAGGTCGACAGCGCGAAAACCGCCTTCAGGGGACCAGGATGACCTCGACGCGGCGCGCCTCGCCGTCGCTGCCGCCCGCCTGGGCGACTTCCGGCTTGCGCAGGTCCAGGCGCTCGAGCGGTGCGCCCAGCCCCACCAGCGCGTCGCGCACGGCGATCGCGCGCTGCTTCGCCAGCTCGGCATTGACGGCGGCATCGCCCGTCGCATCGTGGTAGCCCGAAATCGCGGCCGTGCGGCCGCCCTCGCCCACGCCGCGCGCCACGTCGGCCAGCGCCTCGTGGGCGCCAGGTGCGAGTTCCGCCTTGCCGGTGGCGAAGTAGAACTTCACCACGCCGCCTTCCACCACCACCAGTGCCTCGTCGGTGACCACCACGCCAGGCGCTGCTGCAGACAACGGGGCCGCGTCTGCGGCAGGCGCCGCCGCCGGCGCGCGTGCGATGCCGCGCTGGTACACCGCCACGCCCACGACGGTGGACACCACCAGTGCGATCAGGGCAAAGAGAAACCCGAGCGCGAAGCGCTGCTGGCTGTCGTTATCGGCATTGTTGAAGGACATGGGAGCTCCCGAAAATAATGGTGGCGTTGGACAGGTAAAACCCGCAGATTGTAGAGTCGACGCCATGTCCAGCCCTGCCTGCGCCACGCGCGATCCGGCACCGATGCTCGCGCGCACCCTGCACGAATGGGGGGGCCACGAGGATCTGTGGATTTTCGGCTACGGCTCGCTCATCTGGCGGCCGGAGTTTCCTTTTGCCGAGCGCCGGCCGGCCACCGTGCACGGCTGGCACCGGGCGCTGAAGATGTGGAGCCGGGTCAACCGCGGCACGCCCGAATGCCCGGGGCTGGTGTTCGGCATGCTGCCCGGCGGCAGTTGCCGCGGCATGGCCTATCGGGTGGAGCGTGCGCAGGTGCCCGCCATGTTTCCCGGCCTGTGGCAGCGGGAGATGGTGCTGGGCGTCTACGACCCGCGCTGGCTCTCGTGCCGCACGCCGCAGGGCACCGTGCGGGCGCTGGCCTTCACCCTGTCGCGGCGCAGCGCCAGCCACACCGGCGTGCTGCCGGACGCCGAATACCGCCGCATCTTCCGCGACGCGTGCGGCATCTACGGCACGACGCGCGAATACGCCGAAGCCACGCACGCGGAGCTGCTGCGCATGGGCATCCACGACAAGGCGCTGGAACGGCTGATCGCCCTGGCGCGCTGAACGCCCTGGCCCGGCGTCTGCCGGCAGATCACCGTCCGAGGTCTGCAACCCCTGGACTGGAAGCGGCAGTCGCAGAGCTGCAGCAAAACGGATGGAGGAACGAAGAACCCGGGTCTGCACACGGGCACAATCCGGGGATGAGCAGCAGCACCTCCCCCCTGGGCAGCGAAATTGCCGCCCTGCGCAAGAGCTACGAACGCGCCGAGCTGGGCGAGCAGGCTTCGCACGCCGATCCGCTGCACCAGTTCGACCAGTGGCTCGGCGAGGCCATCGCCGCGCAGGTGCCTGAGCCCAACGCCATGACGCTGGCCACCGTGGCCGGCGACCTGCGGCCCAGCACGCGCATCGTGCTGATCAAGGGCTACGACGAGCGCGGCATCGTCTGGTACACCAACTACGACAGCCGCAAGGGCCGCGAGCTGGGCGGCAACCCATTTGCCGCGCTGCAATTCCACTGGGTGGAGCTCGAGCGCGTGGTGCGCATCGAGGGCACGGTGGAGAAGGTGGACGCGGCGCAGAGCGATGCCTATTTCGCCAGCCGGCCGCTGGACTCGCGCATCGGCGCCTGGGCCAGCCCGCAAAGCCAGGTCATCGCCGGGCGCAGCGTGCTGGTGGCCAATGCCGCCAGGTACGGCGCGCAGTT
>DAMCAL010000033.1:0-21582 GCA_032059585.1 Burkholderiaceae bacterium | reverse complement strand
CACGACCTCAGCGGGCTTTGCGCTGACTGTGGTGGACATGAGTTTCTCTTTTCGATGCAAGAGGAGGTTTGGGCGGTCCTTTTCCACGGTCGGTGCTCTTCTCGCGAGAGCCTCTTAGGTGGGTTCCAGGCTTCGCCGCGGGACCAGTAATGCGCTGCGAAGCCCGCCATTATAGCGCGGCGCAAGCAAATCGCGCACTGGCATTGCGCCGGTGCGTTGCTCGGCAGCAGGCTACTGCTGCAGCATCTGGCGCTGGCGCGCCTCCTCTTCCCGGCGCTGGCGCGCGGCGACGCACACGGGATGGCTGGCGAACGCCGCCTTCTGGCATTCCTGGTGGACGCACATCGGGCGTGTCAGGAAACTCGCCGAGGCACACGCGGTTTCCGGGCTGCCGGTGGGCTGCGGCGCAGGCGCGGGCCGCGGTGCGGGCGGGCGCGGCGCAGGAGCGGGGGCCGGCGCGGGCGGCGGCGGCGCTGCTTCGGGCACCACGGCGGCCGGCAGGGGCTGCACGCGGGCGGCGCGGCCGCGCTGCGCTGCGCCAGCCGCCGTGCCGGAGGACGCGGCTGCTGCCGAAGCCGCCGTCTGCTCGACAAACGCAGGCTCTTCTTCGCGCACCGGTTCAGCGGGCGTTTCTTCGACAGGCGCGAAGGTGGCAACCACCGGCGTGGGCACCTCAGCTTGCGGCGCGACCTCCGTGATGATCTCGCTCTCGGGCGTGTAACGCGGGGCCTGGGGCTTGTTCCATTGCCACGCGCCCACCAGCACCAGCAGCAGGAACCCCGAAAGCGCCCAGGGCAGCCAGGTACGCGTCGCTGCGGGCTTCGCCGGCGCACCACCCCCAGCTGGCCGGGTGGCGCGGGCTTTGGCGCGGGGTGTTTTGGCACCCGACCGGGAGGCAGCGGCGGCCGGCCCAAGATCCGGATCCGCCTCCGGTTCCGGATTCGCCTCGGCCTCGTAGGCTTCCATCATGGTCGTGGCGCTCCAGTCGGCAGCCACGGTTTCGGCGAACGCCGGCGGGGCCTCATGGTGCACCCGGCCGGTGCGCGCGGGCGCGGTGGAGGACCCGGTCGCCCACGATGGCAGCGTCACCGCGGCCGGCTGGGGCTGCGAAAGCTCGGACAGGTCGACGACCGCCCCCGCGGCCACGCCGGGCGCGCCGGGGCCGGAAGGCTCGACCCAGACGTCGCCCAGCTCGGCGCGGAAGTCGAAGTGCTCCAGATCGGCCGGCGCCGCGGTCAGCTCCATAGCCTGCAGGAACACGTCGATGGATTGCGGGCGGTCCTGCGGCTGCAGCGCCAGGCACTGCGACACGGCGTCGACGAACGGGCGCGAATAGTCCACCCCGAATTGCTTGCGCACGGTGCGGGCCACGCGCGGAAACGACACCATGCGGTCGCGGATGGCGCGCAGCGTCGCAGGCAGCGGCGCGTCGTTGCACAGGCATCCGTGCACCACGGCGCCCAGCGAATACAGGTCCGTCCACGGGCCCTGGCGCAACTGGCTGCCGGCCTCGGCGTACTGCTCGATCGGCGCGTAGTTCACTTTCAGCACGGCGGTGTAGCGTCCGTCGCGCTCGCGGATGGCGCGGCGTGCAGCGCCCAGGTCCAGCAGCACCGGCGGGCCTGCATCCTGCAGAAAAATGTTGTCGGGCGAGATGTCGCGGTGCAACGTTTCACCGTCGTGCAGCACCCGCAGCGCGGAGGTGACCGACCACAGCACCTTGCGCAGCCAGTCCTCGGGCGGCGGGGTGCGCATGTGCGCACGCGCCTGCTTGAGCGTCATGCCGCTGTACAGCGGCATGACCATGTAGGCAGTGCTGTTGGCCTCCCAGAAGCGGAACACCTTGACCAGCGACGGGTGGTCGAACTGTGCGAGCAGCCGCGCCTCGCTGACGAACGAGGCCAGCCCGGCCTGGAACGACTGTGCATCCGAGGACGAGCGCACCCACAGCGACTGCCCCTCGGAGCGGCCGGCCAGCGCCGCGGGCATGTACTCCTTGATGGCCACGAAGCGCAGCAGCGAATGGTCGAACGCCTGGTACACCATGCCGAAGCCGCCCACGCCCAGCAGGCTGGTGATCTCGAACTCGCCCAGCCGCGTGCCGGGCGGCAACGCATCGACATGGTCGGCGAGGCCAGCGGGAGCGTTGCGGACGGTACTCATGTAGAAGGAAGAGCGGCAGAGCCGGGCGGGCGGTGGGCGGTGGGCGGGTGCGCGGCGGCAGCCCCGCGACGGAGGGAGGACGCTGCATTGTGCCGTCAACCGCCGCGCAGGTGCTGGTTAACATGCACGCATGTTCAGTTATCGCCACGCCTTCCATGCAGGCAACCACGCCGATGTGCTCAAGCACACGGTGCTCATCGCCACCCTGCAGCACCTGCTGCTCAAGGAGGCGGCCCTCATGGCGATCGACACGCATGCCGGCGCCGGGCTCTACCGGCTCGACAGCGACCACGCCAGCGCCAGCGGCGAAAGCGCACAAGGCTTCGCACGCCTGCTGGCGGCCGATGCGCCGCTCGCGCCGGCCTTGCAGGCCTACGTGGACACGGTGCGGTCCTTCAACCAGGGGGCTGCCGTGCGCATCTACCCCGGCTCCCCCTTCATCGTGCAGCGCCTGCTGCGCCCGCACGACCGCCTGAAACTGTGCGAGCTGCACCCGACCGACGGGCGTGCACTCGAGCGCAACGTGGAGCAGCTGGCCGCCGGTCGCCAGGTGGCGGTGCTGCGCGAGGATGGGTTCGACGCGGCGCGCAAGTTTCTGCCGCCGCCTGCGCGCCGCGCCCTGCTGCTGTGCGACCCCAGCTACGAGATCAAGAACGACTACGCGCGCGTGCAGGCATTGGTGCAGGATGCGCTGCGCCGCTTTGCCACCGGCGTGTATGCCCTTTGGTACCCGATCATCCCCCGGCCGGAGGCGCACGACATGCCGCGCCGCCTCAAGGCGCTGGCGCAAAAGGCCGGAAAGCCCTGGCTGCATGCAGCGCTCACCGTCAAAGGTGGTGGCGGTGGCGGCAGGGCCGTGGCGGGCGACGGCGGCGCGGGCCGGCACGCCGGCCTGCCGGGCAGCGGCATGTTTCTCGTCAACCCGCCCTTTACCGTAGAGGCAGCCCTGCGCGAAGCGCTGCCGCAGATGGCCGAACTGCTGGCCCAGGACCGTCACGCGGCCTGGACGCTCGAGAGCGGCGGCGGCTGACCGGCTCCTTCAGCGGCGCGAGCGCCGGCCGCGGCGCTTGGGCTTCGGCCGGGCGGGGGCCGGCGCCTTGCGCGCGGAGGGCTGCAGCGCCTTGTCCGCGGCAGCCGCGTCCAGCCCCAGCCGGGCGCCCTCTTCCGGCTGCGCCAGCTCGTCGGGGCAGGCATCTTCTTCGGCGCCCAGGCGCCACAGCTCCACCGACTTGATGCCCAGCCCCGTCATGCCCAGCTCCTGCGCCGCCGCGCGGCTCAGGTCGATGATGCGGCCTGCAACGAAGGGGCCGCGGTCGTTGACACGCACCAGCACGGTGCGGCCGTTGACCAGGCTGCGCACGCACAGGCGCGCGCCGAACGGCAGGCTGCGGTGCGCGGCGGTGAATTCTTCGCGGTCGTAGCGCTCGCCGTTGGCGGTGCGCCGCCCGTGCAGGCTGTCGGCGTACCAGGAAGCGGTACCGCTGGCCAGCAGCACCGGCGGCTCTTCCGGGCTGGACGGCGCCGGCAGGCGCAGCGCCGGATCACCTGGCGCCTCGCCCGGCTCCCGCTCAGGCTTGATGCGCAAGGCCGGCTCGGCAGGCCCACGCCGCGGGGTGAGCGCGGGCTCGCGCGGCACGGCAGCCACCCAAGGGGCGGAAGCAGCCTCCACCGCCACCGCGTCCGGTACCGCCTGGGGCACTTCTTGCGAAGCCACACGATCGGCAGGCGGCAGGGCGCATCCTCCCAGCCAGGCGGCCAGCAGCGTGCCCACCCCGGCAGCGCGGCGCAGCGGTGCGAGCGCGAGGGGAATGCTGTGCCAGGCGAAATGCATGGCGCGCACTGTAGCGCCTCGGGCGGGCGCTTCGGTTCACAGACCCAGCCGGTCGCACAGCGCCAGCGTGGCAGCGCTCTGGTTCATGGTGTAGAAGTGCAGCCCCGGCGCGCCCGCGGCCACCAGCTGCTCGCACAGCCGCGCCACCACGTCCAGCCCGAAGGCGCGGATGCTGGCCGTGTCGTCGCCATAGCCCTGCAGGCGCAGCCGGATCCAGCGCGGGATCTCGGCGCCGCAGGCGTCGGAAAACCGCATCAGCTGCGTGGCGCCCAGGATGGGCATGATGCCCGGCACCACCGGCACGTCCAGGCCGAGCGCGCGCACGTCCTGCACGAAGCGCGCGTAGGCGTCGGCGTTGAAGAAGTACTGGGTGATGGCCGAGTCGGCCCCCGCGTGCACCTTGGCGGCAAAGGCTTGCAGGTCGGCCTGCGGGTTGCGCGCCTGCGGGTGCACTTCCGGGTAGGCGGCGACCTCGATGTGAAAGTCGTCGCCGGTTTCGGCGCGGATGAAGGCCACCAGGTCGCTGGCGTAGTGGAATTCGCCGCCGCTGCCGTAGCCGCTGGGCAGATCGCCGCGCAGCGCCACCAGGCGCCTCACGCCCATGGCTTTGAGCTCGGCCAGTTGCGCGCGCACGCTGTCCCGGGTGGCGCCGATGCAGGAGAAATGCGAAGCGGCGTCCACCCCCTCGACCAGGATCTCGCGCACGGTGGCAAAGGTGCCCTCCTGCGTCGAGCCCCCGGCGCCGTAGGTCACCGAGCAGAACTGCGGCGCGCGCGCATACAGCTGCCGGCGCACGGCGCGCAGCTTCTCGGCGCCCTCGGGCGTTTTCGGGGGAAAGAATTCGAAACTGACGGGCAGTGGTGTCGCCGTGGGACTCATGCGGCACTCCTGAAGGCATGGAGGAAGAATTCGCGGTTGCCGTCGCCACCCTCGATGGGACTGTCCAGCCACGCCCGCACCTGCAGGCCGGCCTGCGCACAGGCGGCGTGCAGGCGCTGCTCGACCTCGGCATACAGCGCCGGCTCGCGCACGATCCCGCCCTTGCCGACCTGGCCGGGCTGCAGCTCGAATTGCGGCTTGACCAGCAGCAGCAGCTGGCCCGCGGGCGCCAGCAACGGCACCAGCGCCGGCAGTACCAGGGTCAGCGAGATGAAGGACAGGTCGGCCACCACCAGATCGAACGCGGCCGGAATGCGGACCTGCTCGTACCCTGCGCGGCGCCGGCGCACGGTGGGCAGCTCGCCCGCGGCGCGCGCCTGTGCGCGGGCCGAGCGCTCGGCCTTGAAGGCCTCGATCTCATGCTCCTTGGCGTCTTTGCTGTCGTCATAGCCATCGTCGACCAAGCCGCCGTTGCGCATCCAGGCGTAGGGCGTCTGGGGCTGGGTGTCGTTGTCCTCAGGCGCCGCGTCCACCCGCTCGGACAGCGCCTCCTCGCACGCCTCGGCCAACGCCTCGGGCGTGAGGTGGCGCGCGTTGAGCCCCTCGACCGCGATCACGCGGGCATCGCCGCGCAGCCGCCCGTGCAGTTGGCCCTGGCCCACGTCGACGCCGACCACCTGCGCCGCGCCGCGCGCCAGCAGGCAGTCGGTGAAGCCGCCGGTGCTCTGGCCCACGTCCAGGCAGCGCAGACCGGCCGGGTCGACGCCGGTGGCGGTCAACGCCCCTTCCAGTTTCAGCCCGCCGCGGGAAACGTAGCGCGCCTCGGCCGTGTCCAGCAGCTGCACCTCCGCCCCCGGCGGAATGTCGTCGCCGTTCTTGGCCACGCGCGTCCACGGCATGCTGGCCGCCAGGCGCCACTGCACGCCTGC
Source organism: Burkholderiaceae bacterium (assembly GCA_032059585.1). GTDB lineage: Bacteria > Pseudomonadota > Gammaproteobacteria > Burkholderiales > Burkholderiaceae_C > Melaminivora. The sequence goes on along the minus strand of DAMCAL010000033.1, from coordinate 15,780 downwards.
GGCGATCAGGCGCTGGGCCTGCGAGCGCGTGCTGGCGTGCCCGCCCTCCACGAGAAAGATGTCTGCGCGCATGGCGCTGGTCCTTTTTTCAGCGAAATGTGGCTCCAGCGCTTGTCCAGCAAGCGCCAGCAGCTATTATTTTGATAGCGCCAGCGGTGCGCCCCTGCGCGCCGCTGGCCCTGCCCGCCTCAGTAGCGGTAGGTTTCGGCCTTGTACGGCCCGGTCTTGGCGACGCCGATGTAGGCCGCCTGCTCGTCGCTCAGCTCGGTCAGCATGGCGCCGACCTTCTTCAGGTGCAGGCGCGCCACCTTCTCGTCGAGCAGCTTGGGCAGCACGTACACCTTGCCCACCTCGTACGCCTCGGGGCGCGTGAACAGTTCGATTTGCGCAATCGTCTGGTTGGCGAACGAGGCGCTCATGACGAAGCTCGGGTGGCCGGTGCCGCAGCCCAGGTTCACCAGCCGGCCCTTGGCCAGCAGGATGATCTTCTTGCCGTCGGGGAAGGTGATGTGGTCCACCTGCGGCTTGATCTCCTCCCACTGGTACTTTTCCAGCGAGGCGACGTCGATCTCGTTGTCGAAGTGGCCGATGTTGCAGACGATCGCCTGGTTCTTCATGGCGGCCATGTGCTCGTGGCGGATCACGCTCTTGTTGCCGGTGGTGGTCACGAAGATGTCGGCCAGGGGCGCGGCGTACTCCATGGTCACCACGCGATAGCCCTCCATGGCCGCCTGCAGGGCGTTGATGGGGTCGATCTCGGTCACCCAGACCTGCGCGGAGAGCGCGCGCAGCGCCTGCGCCGAGCCCTTGCCCACGTCGCCGTAGCCGGCGACCACGGCCACCTTGCCGGCGATCATCACGTCGGTGGCGCGCTTGATGCCGTCCACCAGCGACTCGCGGCAGCCGTACAGGTTGTCGAACTTGGACTTGGTGACCGAGTCGTTCACGTTGATGGCACGAAACAGCAGCGTGCCCTTGGCCGACATCTCATTGAGGCGGTGCACGCCGGTGGTGGTCTCCTCGGTCACGCCGATGATCTGGGCGCTCTTACGGCTGTACCAGGTGGGGTCTTCGGCCAGCTTCTTGCGGATGGCGGCGAACAGGATGCGCTCTTCCTCGCTGCCACCGTTGCCGGCGACCAGCGAGGGGTCGGTTTCGGCGCGCTTGCCCAGGTGCATCAGGAGCGTCGCGTCACCGCCGTCGTCCAGGATCATGTTCGGGCCTTCGCCCTCGGTGCCCTTGGCGCCGAAGTCGAAGATGCGGTGCGTGTAGTCCCAGTAGTCCTCCAGTGACTCACCCTTGATGGCGAACACCGGCGTGCCGCCGGCGGCGATCGCGGCGGCCGCGTGGTCCTGCGTGGAGAAGATGTTGCACGAGGCCCAGCGCACCTGCGCGCCGAGCGCCTGCAGCGTCTCGATCAGCACGGCCGTCTGGATGGTCATGTGCAGACTGCCGGTGATGCGCGCGCCGGCCAAGGGCTGGGCAGCGGCGTATTCCTCGCGGATCGCCATGAGGCCGGGCATCTCGGTCTCGGCGATGGCGATTTCACGGCGGCCCCAGGCGGCCAGGGCGATGTCGGCGATGGCGCTGTCGGCCGGGGAGAGGGAGGGGTTGCGAACGTTCATGGCGGCTCCAATGCGGTGAAAGACACCACCAGCCGCGCGAGGGCAAAGAGCACTGGGAAAGAACAATCCGCTGCCCATCGCACGCCAGGTGGATGAGCGTCGTTGCACGGGCGGGCGCTGATGGCATGAGAGCAGCCCCGGTCTCCCGAGCCTCACGCCCGCCAGCCTTGTGTGCGGGGGCGCTGCAACGCTCCTCGGGAAAGGCAGCGATTATACCCGTGCCACCCGGCGCAGCCGTACCGCCAGGGCCAATGCGGCGCCCAGCAGCGCCAGCGAGAACGCCACCATGCCCGGCCAACGGCCGTGCTCCCAGAACCACCCGCCCGCCGAGCCCAGCACGCTGGAGCCCAGGTAGTACGCCAGCAGGTACAGCGACGAGGCATGGCCCTTGGCCGAGCGGGCGAGCGCACCCACCCAGCCACTGGCGACCGCGTGCGCCACGAAAAAGCCGAAAGTGAGCAGCGCAATGCCCGCCATCACCACCAGCAGTGGCACCGCCAGCGTGAGCAGCACGCCCAGCGCCATCAGCAACACTCCGCCGACGAGCACCGGCGCGCGCCCGCGCCGGTCTGCCAGCGCACCGGCCGCGGGCGAGGCCACCATGCCGAACAGGTAGGCGGAAAAAACCAGGCCGATCTGCGTCTGCGACAGGCCGTAGGGCGGCAGCGCCAGGCGAAAGCCCACGTAGTTGAACAACGAGACGAACACACCCATCAGCACGAAGGCCGAAGCGAACAGCTGCGCCAGCGCCGGCGTGCGCAGGTGCGTGCGCCAGGCGGCAAGGTGCTCATGCAGGCCCAGGCGGGCGCCGGCCGCGGTGCCCGGCGCGCCGGTGGTGCGCGGCAGCAGCAGCACGAAGCCCACGGCCGCCGCCAGGCCCAGCACCCCCATGGCGGCCAGCGCCGTGCGCCAGCCCCAGGCATCGGCCAGCACACTCATGCCGATGCGCCCGGCCATGCCGCCGAAGGCCGTGCCGCCGATATACAGCCCCATGGCAAAGCCCAGGCCGCGCGGGTGGATCTCTTCGGACAGGTAGGCCATGGCCACCGCCGGCACACCGCCCAGCAGCACCCCCTCCAGCGCGCGCGCCGCCAGCAGCGCGCCCCACGCCGGCGCCCACGCCGCCAGCACGTTGCACAGCGCCGCCAGCGCCATCGAGGCGAACATCAGCCGGCGCTTGTCCCGCCCCTGCGACAGTGCGCCGGCGGCGAAGATCGCCAATGCCAGGCTGCCAGTGGTGACGGACAGCGCCAGCGAGCTGCCCGCCGGACTCAGGGCGAAATGCGCTGCCAGCTCGGGCAGCACCGGCTGCACGCAGTACAGCAGCGAGAACGTGGCGAAGCCGGCAAGGAAGAGGGCCAGGCTGATGCGCCGGTAGGCGGGCGTGCCGGCCTGCACCCAGGTGCGGGCCGGCGGCGCGGAGGGTGGTGGTTGCATGGATGGCACTGTGACACGGCGCCGCCCGGGTGCGCGGGGGTGGGCGGTCCGTAGAATTGCGCATTTTCCCGCTTCGCGCCTGGCGCCCCCGCACGGCCTCCCAGCCATGGGCCCATCCTTCGGGCAGCGCTCTGCTGCCCGAAGGATCGCGACCTCTTCTGCTCGTCTTCCACGTGTCCTACGCTTCCGAAACGCGGCGCCGCCGCACCTTCGCCATCATCTCCCACCCCGACGCGGGCAAGACCACGCTGACGGAAAAGCTGCTGCTGTTTTCTGGCGCCATCCAGATCGCCGGCGCAGTCAAGGGCCGCAAGGCCAGCCGCCACGCCACATCCGACTGGATGGAGATCGAGAAGCAGCGCGGTATCTCGGTGGCCAGCTCGGTCATGCAGATGAGCTACCGCGACCACGTCATCAACCTGCTGGACACGCCGGGCCACAAGGACTTTTCCGAGGACACCTACCGCGTGCTCACGGCCGTGGATTCGGCCCTGATGGTGATCGACGCGGCCAACGGCGTGGAGACACAGACGCGCCGCCTGATCGAGGTCTGCCGCCAGCGCGACACGCCCATCATCACCTTTGTCAACAAGATGGACCGCGAGGTGAGCGACCCGCTGGACATCCTGGACGAGGTGGAGCGCGAACTGGGCATGCCCTGCTGCCCCATGACCTGGCCGGTGGGCCAGGGCCGGACCTTCGAAGGGATCATCGACCTGCCCACACAGAGCATGACCGTGTTCCAGCCGGGCAGCGACAAGCGGCCGGAAGATTTCGAAACCCTGCCCCTGCGCGACACGGCCGCGCTGCGCGCACGCTTCGGCCAGGTCTTCGACGAGGCGCTGGAGAGCATGGAACTGGCCGTGGGCGCGTCTGCGCCGTGGGACCACGCGCAGTTCCTGGCCGCCCGGCTCACCCCCGTATTCTTCGGCTCGGGCGTGAACAACTTCGGCGTGAAGGAAGTGCTGGACGCGGTGGTGGACATGTCGCCCCCGCCCGGCGCACGCAAGAGCACGTTGCTGGTCAACAAGCAGCCGGTGGAGAAGGTCGTCCAGCCCGAGGACAGCGGCTTTGCCGGCGTGGTGTTCAAGGTGCAGGCCAACATGGACGCCAACCACCGCGACCGCATCGCCTTCGTGCGCGTGGCTTCAGGCAAGTACACGCCGGGCATGAAGATGCGCGTGCAGCGCACCGGCAAAGAGCTACGCCCGACCTCCGTCGTCACCTTCATGAGCCAGCGCCGCGAAGCGGTCGAGGAAGCCTACGCCGGCGACATCATCGGCTTCACCACGCACGGCGGCGTGCAGCTGGGCGACACCATCACCGATGGCGCGCAGCTGCAGTTCACGGGCCTCCCGTTCTTCGCGCCTGAGATGTTCATGACCGTGGTGCTGAAAAACCCGCTGCGCACCAAGCAGTTGCACGAAGGTCTGATGCAGTTGGGCGAGGAAGGCGCCATCCAGGTCTTCAAGCCCGAGGCCGGCGGCAACATGCTGCTGGGGGCCGTGGGCCAGCTGCAGTTCGAGGTGGTGCAGCACCGGTTGAACACGGAATACAACTGTGACATCCGGCTGGAAGGTTGCCAGTACACCGGTGCGCGCTGGATCACTGCCGACACGCAGCAGGAACTGCGCGAGTTCGAAAATGCCTATCCGATGCGCATGGCGCGGGATGCGGCGGACACGCTGGCGTATTTGTGCACGTCACCGTACGACGTGCGGCTGGCGCAGGAGCGGTTTCCGAAGATTCACTTCCATCCGCTGCGGGAACATGCGGGGTTGGCGCTGCAGGCCAGCTGACGGCTGGCCAAAAGCCAGTACACAGACCACCTGCATTTAATTTCTCTGCCGCCAGATGCATAAGAACCAATTCGACAAAATAAGAATACTGGCCGCGCTGGTTGTTATTTTTTCGCACCACTTTCCCTTGACGGGGACCCCCGCACCGGCTTGGTTGGAAAACCAGTGGCTGCACTGGAGCGTCACTGGCGGTGTGGGTGTCATGGTGTTCTTTTGCATCAGCGGCTACCTGGTCACGCTGAGCTGGTACCGCGAGCCGCACTTCCTGCCTTTCCTTTGGAAGCGGGTGCTGCGGCTGTGGCCCGGCATGCTGGGCTCTGTGCTATGCGGCGTCATCGTTTTCGGCATCGCCTTCAACGCGTTGACCCTGGGCCAGTACCTGAACAGCCCCACAACCTGGCGCTTCTTAGGGACGAACCTGACTCTGCTCAAAGAGTTCCCCTTCCTGCCTGGAACGTTCCCGCTCAATCCCGTTCCCCATGTGATGAACGGGGTCTACTGGACGATTCCGATGGAGTTCGCCTGCTACTTGGTACTGGCGCTGCTGGGCCTGGTGACCGTGCTGCGCCGACCTCGTCTGTTCCAGGCACTGCTGCTGGTATACATCGCAGGCTTTCTCGGGTGGGCCAACCCTGACTTCACCGGCTCCATCCGCCACTGGATCGAGTACCCTGCCTTTTTCGCTGCCGGCGCCCTGGTCGCATTGCACAAGGGCTGGTTCGACCGGCACGCCGGCAAGTTGCTGCTGGTGGCTACGCCCGTGCTGGTGGCCACCTATTTTCTGACGCCCTACATTGCCACGTCGCGCTTTTTGCTGCTGCCTGTGATGGTGCTGTACCTAGGCAACCTTCCAGCGCGCGACAGCTGGTTCAGCCGCCTGGGTGATCCCTCGTATGGCATCTATCTTTATGGCTACCCGATCGCGCAAACCGTGGTGGCGTTGTGGCCAGATATGGATTTCTGGCCCAGCCTGGCGCTGACGTGCGCGCTGGCCATCGGCGCCGGCTATGCTTCGTGGCTGCTGCTGGAGTCACGCGCGCTGCGCTACAAGGGCCTCTTCGCGGTGCCAAAAGGTGCGGCGAAACCGACATGGAACGCCGCGCGCGCCCTACTCGCGCGCTTGCCCTGGATCTGGTTGTGGCCTCTATTGGCGTGCTTCGTCGGCCTGCGCTTTATCGTGCGGCATCTGGACGATCCAGTTGCGGTCGACGCGACCTACCTGTACCTGCCCTTGGCGCGGGATTTCCTGGCGCAGGGCTGGAACGTGTTGCTGCGCCCCGAGAGCTACCACGCCGCCCCGCTGTCGTACTTGTGGCCGGCCCTGTGGGGGGCCGAGCCGGCTTGGATTCGCGCCGCGCATATGGGTCTTTGGATCGGATGCGTATTTTTCCTGTGGCGCACCTGCCTCCTGTTGGGCGGCCCGCGCGCCGCCGCGCTTGCGATGGCACTGCTGCTGGCCCCGGCGTTGGCGCGCTACTTCCCGTCGGAGCTGACCGAGCCGATCTACCTTTTTGGCCTGTTTGGGTGGATGCACGCGATGGCGCGCATGGTCGCAGGCCAGGACCGCTCCTTGGGGGTCATTACCCAGGGCGCTGCCATGTTGAGCATCACGCTGCTGTCGCGTCCCGTACTGCAGTTCATCGCGCCGGCGCTGCTGCTGCTGTGCCTGGCGGCTCTGGCCTACTGGGCAATGCCCCGTCGGCGCGCGCTTGCGCCCGCTTGGCGGCCCACGGTGCCCGCGCTGGCCTGGAGTCTCGGCGCAGGACTGGTATTACCGGCGGCGGTGGTGGTCAAGAACGGCTTGGTCTTTGGTCTGTGGGCCTTGGGCACGGGCTCGGGCATTGGTCTCTACCTGGGCACACACCCGCTGACCCAAGGAGCCGAGCCAGTCTTCCTGGGCTTTGGCTACGACGTGAACCTGATGGTCAGCTTGGCGCAGGTACCGGGCGACTTGCGCGGCGTCGCGGGCGACGCGGCCGCCCGGCAGGCGGCCCTGTGGCAGTTGCAATCCATGTCCGTGCCTGACGCGCTGACGTTCTTCGGCCGAAAGCTGTGGTGGTGGCTGGCGCACCATCCAGTGCAAATTCAAGAAATGGGCAGCACGCTGCGCAAAGTGCGGCTGCTGCAAGTAAGCGCGCTGCTGGCTGGCCTGCTGTGGCTCGGTTGGAGCGTGTTACGCCGCAGCCGCGTCGACGGATTGCTGCGCGCCGCGGCCACACCGAGGCAGTGGGCGCTGGCGGGCTTCATACTCCTCATGCTTTTGGGGATGCTGGCACAGCTGCTGCCCATCTTGCACAACAGCCGCTACAGCACCGCGCTGCTGGACCCCTGGCTGCTGCCACTCTCGGCTTTTGCACTGGCGCTGCTCACGCGCCCGCTCACGCTGCAAGGGCAGTTGGGAAGGGGCGGCGCTCGCTTGGCCCTGGCCGGACGCGGGGGCATCTCTCCCTGGCCGACGCTGGCGGTGCTGTGTGTCATCGTGGCCCTGGCCCTGGGCGGCTACAACCTGGCACGCAAACGCGAACGCGTGGCGATCGACCTGGAACGTCTTGGCAACACCACGCCCCTGCTGAAGCTGCACGACGCCGGCCTGGCGCAGACGCAGGGTATGGATCACGTCGGCGCTGGTGGCTGGCGCATGGTGGAGTCGCCAGCGGCGCTGCTGGTGCGCGTGGATAGGCAGGCCATCAAGGACGTCGCCGCCGCCCATGCGCTCAATGCCCTGTGGGAAACGCAGCTGGAACTGCAGCCGCCGCGTGGACAGCGCTGTCGCAAAGCCGAGGCCGCCTACCAACTGGACAATGGTGCAGTCCTGCAACCGCCCAACACCCTGCCTCTGGCGCTGCGTCTGCGCGCCGACGGCGCCGCCGAACGGCTGACCACCCATGCCAACTACCAGCTGCGTCCCGAGCAGCCGGGCTACCTGCGCCTGGTGTTTGACTGCCCAGTGGGCACGCAGCTGCACTGGAGCGGGACGCGGCTGCTGGAAAGCCGCCATGCCTGGGACGCCGCCCAGGCCGTACTGCGCCACACTTCCTCTCTTCCATAAGCACCTTGTATAGGCAATATTTCATGGGCTTACCTCTCGCACTTGCCACCCTGGCCTGCGTTGTGTGCATTTCCATCGGGCAGCTGCTGTTCAAGCAGGCGGCCGCCGCGCTGCCGGCGCACCCGCAATTGCAAGACTGGCTGCTCAACGGCTGGCTGCTGGCCTCGCTCGCGCTATACGGCCTGACCACGCTAGGCTGGGTTTGGATCCTGCGGTATACCCCCCTGCATTTGGCCTACCCCTTCATGGGCCTGGCATTCCTCATCGTCCCCACTCTGGCCTGGGTCTTTTTAGGAGAGCCCCTGCACTGGCGCACCCTCGCCGGCGGCGCCCTCATCATGGCCGGTGTCGCGCTGGCCTCCACGAGCTGAGGATCTAGTCCATGCGCATCGCCGTCGCCATCCCCTGCTACAAAGTCACCCAGCACGTGCTCGGCGTGATCGAAGCCATCGGCCCCGAGGTGCATGCCATCTACGCCGTGGACGACGCCTGCCCTGCGGGCAGTGGCCGGTTCATCGAAGAGCACAACCGCGACCCCCGTGTGCGCGTTCTCTACAACCCCGAAAACCGGGGGGTCGGCGGTGCCATCGTCACGGCGTATGAAGCCGCCATGGCAGACGGCATGGACATCGCGGTCAAGATCGACGGCGACGGCCAGATGGACCCCGCCCTGCTGCCCCTGTTCGTGCGTCCGCTGCTGCGTGGGCAAGCCGACTACACCAAGGGCAACCGCTTCTACCGCCCTGAATCGGTGCAGGGAATGCCACGCGTACGGCTGTTTGGCAATGCCGTGCTGTCTTTTCTGACCAAACTCAGCTGCGGCTATTGGAACGTGATGGACCCGACGAACGGCTACACGGCCATTCGCACGTGCGTGCTGGCCGAGCTGCCGCTGGACAAGCTCGAACGCCGCTATTTCTTCGAAACCGACATGCTGTTTCGGCTCAACACCGTGCGCGCTGTGGTCCGGGACGTGCCGATGGACGCGGTCTATGCGGACGAGGAATCGAACCTCAGGATCAGCCGGGTACTGCCGGAATTTTTAGGCAAGCATCTGTCACGCTTGGCGCGGCGCTACGTCTACAACTACCTGGTGCGTGACTTCAACGTCGGTACGCTCTACAGCCTGTTCGCTGCGGCATTGCTGCTCGTGGGCGCTGCCTTCGGTGGCTGGCACTGGTTTGTCAGCAGCAATACCAACCACCCTGCCACCAGCGGTACCGTCATGCTGGCGGCGCTGCCCATTCTCATCGGCATCCAGTGCCTGATCGCCTTCCTGCATTACGACGTGAGCAGCGTGCCTACCGAGCCGATCAGCCTCACGCTGGAAGATCTTCCCCTGCGCCCTTAGCGGCGGCTGTTTCCTTCTCCATGCTTGCCCTGTCCCTTTGGCCATCCCAGGCCCGCGCCCGTATCACCGGCGTTTTCACCGACATCGACGACACCCTCACCACCGACGGCGCCATCACCCCGGACGCGCTGCAGGCCCTGGCCGACCTGAAGGCAGCCGGCCTCTCCGTGGTCGCCATCACCGGCCGGCCGGTGGGCTGGAGTGAGCCCTTTGCACTCGCCTGGCCGCTGGACGCCATCGTGGCCGAGAACGGCGCGGTGGCGCTGCGCCGCAACAATGCCGCGGGCGGGCTGGACAAGCTGTACCAGCAGGACGCCACCACGCGCGCGGCCCACTTCGCGCGCATGCAGCAGGTGCTGGCCCACATCGAGGCCACCATCCCCGGCGCGCGCCGCGCGACCGACTCGGCCGGGCGCGAGACCGACATCGCCATCGACCACAGCGAGTTCACCCAGCTGTCGGACGCGCAGATCGACAAGGTCGTCCTGGCCATGCGCCATGAAGGCATGCACGCCACCGTCAGCAGCATCCACGTCAACGGCTGGTACGGCGAGCACAACAAGCTGGAGGGCGCGCGCTGGATCGTGCGCCAGCTCTGGGGCCGGGACCTGGATGCCGAGATGGACCGCTGGGTCTACGTGGGCGACTCGACCAACGACGCGTTGATGTTCGATGCGTTCGACAACAGCGTGGGCGTCGCCAACGTGGCGCGCTTCGTGCCGCACCTCTCGCACCTGCCGCGCTATGTCACGCAGGCCGAGCGGGGCGCAGGTTTTGCCGAAGTGGCCCGGGCCGTTATGGACCTAAAAGGCCGTTAGCGCTTATGGGACAAGCGTGATCAGCTATAGAAGAAGTAGCGCGCAAGCTTACGGGGTGCGGCCCAGGCCGAGTTTCGTCACCAGGGCCTTTTCGCGCGCAAAGGTTTCCTGGGCAAAGCGGGCGTACTGCTCGGGCCCCATGTAGATGGGCAGCATGTCGTAGCGCGCCAGCGCGCTGCGGTAGCTCTCGTGCTCCATGGCCTGCTTGAAGGCCGCGTGCAGTTGCTGCACGACGGCAGGGGGCGTGTCGCGCGGCGCTCCCAGACCGAAGGGCGAGTTCTGCACGATGTCCAGGCCCAGCTCGCGCAGGGTCGGTGCCCCCGGGAACTTGGCCAGGCGCTGCTCGCCCCAGGTGTTGAGCACCCGCAGCTTGCCCGCCTCCACCTGCGGGGCAAACCCGGTGGAATCGGCTGCGGCCATCACCTGCCCCGACAGGATGGACTGCATCAGGTCGGCGCTGCCCTTGTAGGGCACGTGCAGCAGTTCGATGCCGAGTTGCTGCGCCACCAGTTCCATGGTCAGGTGCGGGCTGGTCAGCGTGCCGGTGGAGCCGTAGCTGAGCTTGCCAGGATTGGCCTTGGCCCAGGCGACGAAGTGCGTCCAGCTCTTGAGCGGCGAATCCGCCGGCACCACCACGCCAAAGGCATATCCCGTGACGTTGATGATGTAGCGGATGTCGTGCACCGGGTCCCAGTTGATCTTGGTGGTGTAGGGCAGGCGAAACACCCCGAGCGGGATTTGCGCCACCGTGTAGCCGTCGGGCGTGCTGGTTTGCAGCATCTGGGCGGGCAGCGTGCCACCGGCGCCGGGCTTGTTTTCCACCACTACCGTCTGGCCCAGCACGCGGCCGGCCTGGTCCGCCAGGACACGCATGGTGATGTCGGTCGGCCCGCCGGCGGGAAACGCCACCAGCAGCCGGATGGGTTTGGACGGGAATGCCTGGGCACGGACGGCAACAGCAGGGGCGGCCAGCGCGGCCGCGCCCCACTGCATGAGTTGGCGACGCTGCATGGAATCACCTCTTTCGGAATGAACGGGGTTGCGGCGCGTATTGCAGCGCCTGCGGGCCCACCGCGGTGCCAAGGAAACCCTGAGGCGCTGTCGCGCAGGTGAAACGGCGCGCCACGCCGTCCGATCCACTTTTTCTGGTCAAAGGTGCCCCTGGCGCAGATGGCGCATGCGCCGCCAGCTACAAAACAAATAGCAAACAAAAAAGGCGCCCGGAGGCGCCTGGTGGTACCGCAGCCGCAGTTGCAGCCGCAGCAGCGGCTGCGTCAGTGCTGCAGGATCTTGTTCAGGAAATCCTTGGTGCGCGGCTGGCGCGCGTCCATGTCGCCGAAGAAGTCATCCTTGGTGCAGTCCTCCAGGATCTTGCCGCCCACGTCCATGAAGATCACGCGGTCACCCACCTTGCGGGCAAAACCCATCTCGTGCGTCACGCACATCATGGTCATGCCTTCGTGCGCCAGGCCGACCATCACGTCCAGCACCTCGCCGACCATTTCCGGGTCCAGCGCCGAGGTGGGCTCGTCGAACAGCATCACGATGGGGTCCATCGACAGCGCCCGGGCAATGGCCACGCGCTGCTGCTGCCCGCCCGACAGCTGCCCGGGAAACTTGTCCTTGTGCGCCGTCAGGCCCACGCGCTCGAGCATCTTCAGGCCGCGCGCCTTGGCGTCCGTCGGGTTGCGCCCCAGCACCTTGGTCTGGGCAATCGTCAGGTTCTCCGTCACCGACAGGTGCGGAAACAGCTCGAAGTGCTGGAACACCATGCCCACGCGCGAGCGCAGCTTGGGCAGGTTGGTCTTAGGGTCGTGGATGGCCGTGCCGTCCACGTAGATCTCGCCCTTCTGGATCGGCTCCAGCGCGTTGATGGTCTTGATCAGCGTGGACTTGCCCGAACCCGACGGGCCGCACACCACCACCACCTCGCCCTTGGCGATGCTGGTGGAGCAGTCGTCGAGCACCTGGAAGGTGCCATACCACTTGGAGACGTTTTTCAGTTCAATCATTTGGCTCACTTCTCTTTCTCCGTGTCAGCGCGCCCGCAAACCTGGCACCGGCGCGCCCCAGACCAGGGCCACCGTGCAAGGGCCGCCCCGCCGCACTGGTGGCGTCCCCCCTTCAGGGGGGGAGGCGCGAAGCGACTCGAGGGGGGTCATCGTTGCCTATCTGATGATGGCGATCTTCCTGTGCAGCCGCTTGACCAGCCAGGACAGCGCATAGCACAGCACGAAATAGACGACGGCCGCGGCCAGGTACGCCTCGATGGGCCGGCCGTAGTTCTTGCCGGCGATCTCGAAGCCCTTGAGCATGTCGTAGGCGCCGATGGCGTACACCAGCGATGTGTCCTGGAACAGGATGATGGTCTGCGTCAGCAGCACCGGCAGCATGTTGCGAAACGCCTGCGGCAGCACCACCAGCTTCATGTTCTGTGCATAGGTCATGCCCATGGCCTGGCCGGCAAAGACCTGGCCGCGCGGGATGGACTGGATGCCCGCGCGCATGATCTCGGAGAAGTACGCCGCCTCGAACGCCACGAAGGTGATGATGGCCGAGACCTCCGCGCCGATGGGCCGGCCGATCAGCATGGGCACCAGCAGGAAGAACCACAGGATGACCATGACCAGCGGAATGGAGCGCATGCCGTTGACGTAGATGGTCGCGGGCAGGTCCAGCCATTTGCGGCCCGACAGGCGCATGAGCGCCAGCACCGTGCCCAGGGCGATGCCGCCCAGCGTGGCAATCACCGTCAGGATGACGCTGAAATACAGCCCCTTGAGCACGAAGTTGGAGAACAGCTCCCAGGTGAAGAACGACCAGTCGATGTTGAGATTCACCATGGTCAGTGTCCTCCCCCGCCGGCGGCGATCAGCCCGGGCACGCGCGTGCGCTTCTCGATGAAGGCCATGACACGGTTGATGGCGAAGGCCGAGACCACATACAGGCCCGTGACGGCCAGATAGACCTCGACGCCGCGCGCCGTCTCCTCCTGCGCCTGCATGGCAAACATGGTCAGCTCCGCCACCGAGACGGCGAACGCCACCGACGAGTTCTTGAACACGTTCATGGTCTCGCTGGTCAGCGGCGGGATGATGATGCGAAACGCCATGGGCAGCAGCACGTAGCGATAGGTCTGGAACGTGGAAAAGCCCATGGCCATGCCGGCGTAGCGCTGGCCGCGCGGCAATGCCTGGATGCCCGAGCGCACCTGCTCGGCGATGCGCGCCGAGGTGAAGAAGCCCAGGGCGAAGACCACCAGCACGAAGCCCGGCAGCGACTTCATCGCCGGGAAGATGGCGGGCACGACGTGGTACCACACGAAAATGTGCACCAGCAGCGGGATGTTGCGAAACAGCTCCACCCAGGCGTTGCCCAGGCGTACGACCCAGGGCCGGCCCTCGAGCGTGCGCAGCGTGCCGATCAGCGAGCCCGTCACCAGCGCGATGACCAGCGACAGCAGCGAGACCGACACCGTCCAGCCCCATGCCGACAGCATCCAGTCCAGGTAGGTGACGTCGCCGCCCTTGCCGAAGCAGCTCGCGCCCACCTCCATGGTGATGGTGTCCTGGCAGAACACCTGCCATTCCCAGTTCATAGGACTACCCCTTGCGTTGACAGATCACGTGGCCGGCGAACGGACCACGAAAAACGCCCCTCCCGCCGGGCTGGCAGGCAGGGGCGGCATTCACGCTCGCGCGTTACTTGATCTCGTACGACTCCATGGGCTTGTCGTTCGGGTTCGCCCAGGCGTCCTTGGTGGCGTCGGACAGGGGCAGGCCGACCTTCACGTTGTTGGGCGGAATCGGCTGCATGAACCACTTGTCATACAGCTTGGCCAGCGAGCCGTCGGCGATCTGGCGCTTGATGGAGTCGTCCACGGCCTTCTTGAAGGCCGGGTCGTCCTTGCGCAGCATGCACGCGATGGGCTCGACGGAGAGCACTTCGCCCACGATCTTGAAGTCCTGCGGGTTCTTGGACTTGGAGATGTTGGCCGCCAGGATGGAGCCGTCCATGATGAAGGCGTCGGCGCGGCCCGTCTCCAGCATCAGGAAGCTGTCGGCGTGGTCCTTGCCCATGACTTCCTTGAACGTCAGGCCGTCGGCGCGCTTGTTCTTGCGCAGCGTCTGCACGGACGTGGTGCCCGTGGTGGTGACGATGGTCTTGCCGTTCAGGTCCTTGATGCCGGTGATGCCCGACTTGGCGTTCACGGCGATGCGCACCTCTTCCACGTACGTGGTCACGGCGAAGGCGACTTCCTTCTGGCGGGCGTTGTTGTTGGTGGTGGAGCCGCACTCCAGGTCCACCGTGCCGTTGGTCACCAGCGGGATGCGGTTTTGCGAGGTGATGGGCTGGTACTTCACGTCCAGCTTGGACAGGCCGAGCTGCTTCTGGATGTCGTCGGCGATGCGCTCGCTCATCTCGGTGTGGAAGCCCACGTACTTGCCGTTGCCCAGCGTGTAGCCCAGGCCGGAAGACTCGCGCACGCCCAGTGTGATGGCGCCGGAGGACTTGATCTTGGCCAGCGTGTCGCCAGCCTGCGCCAGGGCGCTGCCCGCCGCGAGGAAAGTGATGGCCGCGGCCAGCAGGTGTTTTTTCATGGTGTCTCCTAGAGGTAGAGGAACGAAGCAGAGAGTGTTTGCAGCAGGCAGGGCTTGTGGCCCTGCGGCGCCGGGCACGGCCGGGGCTCGCGCCCCGGTGCACACGGCCCATATTGTGCGTGCAGCCCGCCCCCAAAAGAGCGGCGCACTGCTAGGGTGTTTCCAGAAGCTGCGCAGCGGCGAGCTTAGCGGCAAACCCGGCCGCGCTGGCCCGCGGTCACGGCGCAGCCTGCGTCGGGTGCGCCACCAGGTGGTCCCACAGCGAAAGCGCCAAACGCTTGCCGGTGTCGCGGCGGCCCGGCTTCTCCCGGTAGGCGCGCACATCCATGACCATCTGCAGGTCGGTCTGCATGCCGGCCGGCGCGGCGCTCACCAGCTTGCGCGCGCGCAACTCCTTCTTCACGGCGCTGTAGGGCAGGAACGCCACGCCGTGGCCTTCCAGCGCCATCGCCTTCAGCCCTTCAGCCATGTCGGTCTCGTAGACCCGCTCCAGGTGGATCGCCGTGCGCGACTGCTTCAGGATCAGGTCGGTGATGCGGCCCAGGTAGGCGCCGGGTGCATAGCCCAGGTAGGGCAGCGGCGCGTCGGACTGCCCGGGCAGGCTGTGCAGCGGTTCGCCGTCCGGGCCGGGGCGCGAGTACGGCGCCAGCGGCTCCTGGCCCAGTGTCACCATGTCGTAGTGGTTCGGGTCGAGCTGGATCGGCTGCGACGCATGGTGGTAGGCGATCAGCACGTCGCAGCCGCCCTCCACCAGCCGCAGCACGGCGTCGTGCACGTTCAGCGCGATCAGCCGGCTCTTGAGCGGGCCGAATTCATCGCGCAGGTTGGACACCCAGGCCGGAAAGAACGTGAACGCCAGCGTGTGCGGCACCGCGAACTCGACCATGTCGCTGCCGGCGCTGGAATAGGCGCGCATCACCGCGCGCGCGTTGTGCAGGGCCTGCAGCACGCCCAGCGCCTGCTCGTGCAGCGTGGTGCCGGCCACCGTGAGCCGGGTCGGGTAGGAGCTGCGGTCCACCAGGTCGGTGCCCGCCCACGCTTCCAGCGCCTGGATGCGGCGCGAAAACGCCGGCTGCGTCACGTGCCGCAGCTGCGCCGAG
>DAMCAL010000032.1:0-21645 GCA_032059585.1 Burkholderiaceae bacterium | reverse complement strand
CGATTAACCTGCTGCAGCACGGACCGGGCGTGCGGGAAGGCCAGATCCTGGGCATCCGCCCCGAACACCTGGACGTGGGCAGCGAAGGATGGGCGGTGCAGGTGGAGACCGTGGAGATGCTGGGCGCCGAGCGCCTGATCTACGGCCGCCTGAACGGCGAGCAGATCGTCGTGCGCGTGGAGGAAGGCGCCCCTGCGCCAGCCCCCGATAGCGTGATCCACGTGAACCCCCGCGCCGACCGCGTGCACGCGTTCGATGCCGCCACCGGCAAGCGCATCGCCGCCTGAGGCGCCGGCCGCGGTGGGCGCCATCCGCTGCACCATTCCGGTGCTGGCGTCGCTCGACCTGGCGCAGTCGCGGCAGTTTTACGGGGACCGGCTGGGCTTTGCCTGTCTGCTGCAGGCGCCGGACTACCTCATCATGGCGCGCGACGGCTGCGAGCTGCATTTCTGGCGCACCGACGAGCGGCACATCGCAGAGCACACGTCCTGCTACGTGCGCGGCGACACCGCCGCCCTGCACGCCGACTTCGCGCAGCGCGGCCTGTCCCTGGCACCGCCTGCCGCGCAGCCCTGGGGCATGCGCGAGCTGTACGTGGTCGATCCCCATGGCAACTTGCTGAAATTCGGAGAACCGGCATGAGCTCCCTGGCACCCACCGCTACCCTGCCCGCCTGGCCCTATCCGCGCTGGATCGCGCACCGCGGCGCTGGCCGGCTGGCGCCGGAAAACACGCTGGCCGCATTCCGCCTGGGCGCGCAGCACGGCTGGCGCATGTTCGAGTGCGACGCCAAACTGAGCGCCGACGGCGTGCCCTTCCTGCTGCACGACGCCACCCTCGAGCGCACCACCAGTGGCCGGGGGACTGCCGGCGACCTGCCATGGAGCGACTTGGCGCAACTCGATGCAGGCGCCTGGCATTCGCGACAGTACGCGGGCGAGCCGGTACCCACGCTGGAGAACCTGGCGCGCTGGTGCATCGCCAACGGGCATCTGCTCAACATCGAGATCAAGCCCACGCCCGGCACCGAGGAACCCACGGGCCACGCCGTGGCCGGCCTTGCCGCACGCCTGTGGCACGGGCAGGGGGTGCCGCCGCTGCTGACGTCGTTCCAGCCGCGCGCGCTGTCGGGTGCCCGCGAAGCCGCCCCGCACCTGCCGCGCGGCCTGCTGCTGGACAAGTTGCACGACGGCTGGCTCGAGTTCGCTCAGCAGCTGGGCTGCGTGGCGGTCGTCTGCAACCACGCCCTGTGGAACGCCGCGCTGGTGCAGGCGGTGCACGGCGCCGGCCTGCGCGCACTCAGCTACACCGTGAACGACGAGTGGGCCGCCGCCCGCCTCATCGCGCTGGGCACCGACGGCATCATCAGCGACCGCGTGGACCTGTTCAGCCCGGCAGGCTGACGCCGCAGCGCCTCGCGGGCCGCATGCCGGCATCCCGCCCCGGCACCGTTCAGGCCTCTGGCGTTTCGCCCCCAGGCCCGCGTTGTAGGCACTCTCCTGCAGCCACCCCCCGGGGGGCTCCCGGACAATCGCGCCGACCATGTTGTTCGCCGTTCCACGCTCCGCCTCGCGGCGCGCCCCGCCAGGGGCGGGCGCCGCCGGCGTGGGGCGGCGGGCGTTCGGTGCGCCCATGGGGCAACGTGGTGCCTGGGCCTTGGCGGCCGTGGTGGCCGCGCTGCTGTGGCTGCTGGCCCTGGCCGCCGTGCCCGGTCCGTTGGGCAGCGCCATGGCCCAGACCGTCACGTCCGCCACGGGACGCGCCGCTGCCGCTCCTCCGGTCGCCCCTGCGCCCGCGGAGAGCGACGGCGCCCCCCTGGCCACCCTGGACGAGCTGCGCAAGCGCCTGGATGGTCTTCCGGAAAAGCTGTCCGAGGACGATGACGGGCGCCGCCTGGTGGCCGAGGCCAATGCCATCAACGCGGCCGCCGAGCGCCTGGCCAGCCAGCGCAACACCGAGCTGGCCGACGTCGACGCCCGCTTGCAGGGCCTGGGCCCCAGCCCCGACAAAGGCACGCCGGCCGACACCCCCGACCTGGCCCGCGAGCGGGCCACGCTGACGCGCCAGCGCGCGGCACTGGACAGCGAGCTGAAGCTGGCGCGCCTGATCGGCGTGGACGCCCAGCAGCGCGCCACCGAACTCACCCGCCAGCGGCACGCGCAGTTCCAGGCCGCACTCACGGTGCGCACCGATTCGCCCCTGAGCGCGGCGTTCTGGCGCAACCTGTGCAAAGCGGCGCCCGGGGACCGAGCCCGGCTGCAGTCGCTCGTGCAGGACGTGCGCAGTGCGGCCGAGCGCGCAGCACGGCCCGCCCGGCGGGCCACGCTTATCGGCTCCGTGGTGGCTGCGCTGCTGATGGTGGTCGCTGGCACCTGGGCGGCAGAGCGGCTGCTGGTGCGCTTGCTGCCGGTGCACCTGCCCACCACGCGGCTGCGCCGCAGCCTGCTGGCAGCCGCCGCCATTGGCGCGAACGTGCTTCTCGTGGGCACAGCCGTGCAACTTGTGTGGGGCGCGCTGGGCGACCTTTCCGAGCCGTTACGTGCACTGGAGCGCGCAACGGTGCGCGCGGCTGCGTATGCCGCCTTCGTGATCACGTTGGGCCACGCGCTGCTGGCGCGGCGACGCCCGAGCTGGCGCCTGCTGCCGCTGTCCGATGCGCAGGCGCGCCGGCTGGCGCCCTACCCCTGGTGGATCGCGCTGCTGTCGGGCATCGGCACGCTGGCGGTGGAGGTCAACGCCATCGTCGGCGCCAGCCTGGCGGCAGAGGTGTTCACGCACGCCCTGTTCGCGTTGCTGGTCTGTGCGACGGTGGCGCTGCTGTTGGTGCAAGCGCGGCAGCCAGCGCCGGCCGCGCCAGCAGGTGACGACGTGCCGCTGATGAATGTGCGCCCGCTGTGGCTGGGCGCGCTGCTGGCGTGCGCTGCAGTGGCCGTACTGGCGGCCATGGTGGCGCTGCTGCTGGGCTTCGTGGCGCTGGCCGGCATGCTGGCGCGCCAGACCGTCTGGTCCGGCGTGGTCTTCGCCACCGCCTATCTCATGTTCCTGCTGGTGGAAGACCTGAGCGAAGCGCTGCTGTCGTCCCACGGCGCGGTGGGACGGCACCTACACTCGGCGGTGGGCCTGGACAGCCGGCTGCTCGACCAGCTCGCCGTGCTCAGCGCCGGGGTGCTGCGGGTGGTGCTGCTGTTTTACATGGTGATCGCGCTGATGGCCCCGTTCGGCACCGGCCCGGACGAGCTGTTTCGCCGCGGCAGCCGCGTGGACGGCGCCCTGAAGATCGGCGAATTCACGCTGGTGCCACACGCCCTGGCCAGCGCCGCGTTGATCCTGGTGGCCGGCTTCCTGGTCATCCGCGTGGTCAAGCGCTGGCTGAGCGAGCGCTACTTTCCCAACACGGCGCTCGACACCGGCATGCGAAGCTCCATCACCACCTTGCTGGGCTATGTGGGCGGCGTGGTGGTCATCGCCATTGCGCTGGCGGGCCTGGGGATCAGCGTGGAGCGCATCGCCTGGGTGGCCAGCGCGCTGTCGGTGGGCATCGGCTTCGGGCTGCAGGCCATCGTGCAGAACTTCATCTCGGGCCTGATCCTGCTGGCCGAGCGGCCGGTGCGCGTGGGCGACTGGGTCAAGCTGGGTGACACCGAGGGCGACGTGCGCCGCGTGAACGTGCGCGCCACGGAGATCCAGGTGGGCGACCGCTCCACGGTCATCGTGCCCAACTCCGAGTTCATCACCAAGACCGTGCGCAACATGACGCTGACCGGCGCACAGGGACGCGTGCAGCTGAGCCTGCCGGCGCCGCTGGACACCGACGCGCGCCGCATGCGCGAGCTGATCCTGCAGGCATTCCAGGCACACCAGGCCATCCTGGACGACCCCGCCCCGGTCGTCACGCTGGACGGCATCCAGGGCGGCACCCTGATCTTCGTGGCCACCGGCTGGGTGGCGAACCCGCGAACCGCCGGCGGCGCGCGCAGCGACATCCTGTTCGCCATCCTGGACGCGCTGCGCACCGAGGGGCTGTACTTGTCGCCGCCGGCCACCACGTTCGTGACGCCGGGCGGCGGCGCCGCAGACAACCCGGGAGGCAACCCGGAAGGCGCGCCGTCCACGCCGCCGTTTTCATCCTGATGGAAGGGCGTCCCGCCGGCAGGCGGTGCGGCGATTTCGGGGCCGGTCGTGTTCAGCCTCGCGGCAACTGCCCCGCGCTCGGCGGACACGGCGAAGGCGCGCATCAAGCGGGCGTGCAAAGCGCTGCTGTGCGGTGGTCGATCTGCCCAAGGAAGGAATACCAGCGCCGCGCCCTGCTTCCGGCGTTCCCGAGCGCCGCCGGTGTACCCACAAGCGCAAGGGGCCGCACGTCGGCGGCCGTGTCAGCGTTTCGTCAATCCAGATGGCGCAGCAGATGGTGCCAAAAGCGGGTGCGCGTCGCCAGCGTCGACACCATGACATGCTCGTGCCATGTGTGAGCGCCATCCCCGTCTGCACCCAGCGCGTCCAGCGAAGGCACGCCCAGCGCCGACGTGAAATTGGCGTCGCTTGCACCACCCGTGGGAGGCGCCTCTTCCAGGTCGAAGCCGGCCGCCCGCGCTGAGGTCTGCACCCGGTGGAGCAACGCCAC
The DNA here is from genome assembly GCA_032059585.1 of Burkholderiaceae bacterium. GTDB lineage: Bacteria > Pseudomonadota > Gammaproteobacteria > Burkholderiales > Burkholderiaceae_C > Melaminivora. Next base: position 17,024 of record DAMCAL010000032.1, on the reverse strand, counting down.
GGCCTTGTCGTCTCGCACCATGGGCGGGCGGTTGACCTCGATGTCCACGGACAGTTGCACACCGTCGCCCACCGGCTGCAAAGCCTGCAGCTGGCGTACCAGCGCATCGGCGGACACCATGTCCGAGAAACGGAAATCGGCATGGCACTTGCAAAATGCCGGCACCGTGTTGCTGGTGGTGCCGCCCTCGATGGTGCCTACGCTGACCGTGATACCGCGCGGATAGTCCGTCATGGCCTCCAGCGCCAGCACCTGGTGGGCCATCTCGCGCACGGCGCTGCGGCCTTTCTCATGGGCCAGTCCGGCGTGTGACGCCACGCCCTGGACCTGCACGTGCACGCTGCCAGTGCCCTTGCGTGCCGTCACGCAGCGCCCGCCATTGGCACGTGCCGGCTCTGCCACCAGGCAATAGCGCGCGTTGCGCGCAACCGCCTCGATCGTCTGGCGCGAAGCATGGCTGCCCACTTCCTCGTCAGGCACGACCAGCATGTCCACCGGCAGCGGCGTGGAGCCCGGCTGCGCCAGCCGACCCAGCGCCGTCATCGCCATGTACACGCCTGCCTTCATGTCGTATCCGCCGGGGCCATAGAGCCTGTCGCCATCTATGCGGACCGGGTTGTGCGCCAGGGTTCCGATGGGGTGCACGGTATCGAGGTGCCCCAGCACCAGCAAGCCGGCACGGGTGTCGCCTTCGGCGCGGTTGGTGACCTTCAGAAGCGGCAGTTCAGGGGCCTGCGGCGTGGCGCGCACGGGCTCCACGACGGCGCGCAGGCCGGCTTGCGCGGCGTACGCGTGCATCAACTCGGCCATGCGCCAAAGCGCTGCCGCATCGTGCGAAGGGGACTCGCAGGCCATCCACTCGGAAATTCCCGTGACCAGTTGCTCGGTCGTGATGTTCATTGCTTCACTCTCCAGGGTTCAAGAAACCGTGCGCCCCGCGAGGCCGGCCAGCGCATCGGCCGAAGGCGTGCCCCCCTCGAACCACCAATGGGCACAGACCGCACTCATGGCCTGGCCGTCGTGGCCGATTCCCGGAACGTGTTGCAGGTGCCACGCAAAGGGCACGCCCAGCCGTGACGCCTGTTGCCGCGCGTGCTCGTGGTAGTAGAGCGCGCGCGCATAGCGGTGCGGGCCTTGACGCAGCGCCGCCGGCTCCGCGGGGAGGTTGGGGTCGGCGGTGTCGGTGTCGTGGTCACCCGCCAGGACCACCAGGGGGGCGGCAAGCAGCCGGGCCAGGGCATGCGGCGGCAGGCCGATGCCGGCCAGCCCCTCGGGAAAAACCAGGGTGTCGTCGGCGAGGGTGTACCAGCCAGGGTTGGCAGCGACCACGCCCGCCAGCCCCTGCATCCCGCACAGGCTGACCAGTCTGTGCACCAGCTGTCCCCCCGCCGAGTGGCCGAACAGGTAGACCCGTGCGTCCGCATGCAGCGCGCTCTCGCGCCGCAGCTGCGCCACCAGCGCCGGCAACGCCTGGCACGCCCACTGCGAGGCGGGAGTGACGCTGCCGTCGGGCGCCCACACCGCTGCGTTGTTGTAGTTTTCGACCCCTGGCCAGTGGTCGTTGCCGAAGGTGGTGGCGACGATCTGCAGACCATGGCGCTGCGCCGCATCCACCCAGAAGTCGCGGTAGTCGTCGCCGTTGCGCAGCATGCCGTGCTGGACCAGCACCAAGGGCGCCTGCGCGCCCAGGCCCTGGGGACGGTAGCAGTGCAGTGTCAACGGGCGGCCGGCGAAGGTCCACGGCAACGCGAACGCTCCTGCCGCCCGCCCGAAGGAGGCCAGGGACGGCGTCACTGGTCGTCCAGCAGGTGACACGCCGCCTGGTGGCCCGGGGCCACTTCGCGCAGCATCGGCTCCTCGCGCCGGCAACGCTCCATGGCGTGGGGGCACCGCGGATGGAAGGCACATCCGGAGGGCGGATCGAGGGGCGACGGAATCTCGCCCTGAATGGGCGTGAACACGCGTTTGCGGCGTGTCACGTCCGGCACCTCGGCCAGCAGTGCCTGCGTGTAGGGGTGCTGGGCACGCGCAAACACCTCAGAAGTGCGCGCCATCTCGACAATCTTGCCCAGGTACATGATGGCGACCCGGTCCGAGATGTGCCGCACCACGCCCAGGTCGTGGCTGATGAACAGGTAGGTGAGCTGGCGCTGGCTGCGCAGCTCCATGAAGAGGTTGATGACCTGCGCCTGGATCGATACATCCAGCGCCGCGACCGGCTCGTCGCACACCAGGAACTCAGGCGCCACCATCAGCGCGCGGGCGATCCCGACGCGCTGGCGTTGCCCGCCCGAGATTTGGCTCGGCAAGCGGTCTCGGTACTCGGCGGACAGGCCCACCTCGGCGAGTGCCGCATCCACGCGTGCGTCGATCTGCGCGGCGGGTGCGAGACGGTGCACGGTCAGGGGCTCGGCCAAGGTCTGCCGCAGGCGCTGGCGCGGGTTGAGCGAAGCTTGCGGGTCCTGGAACACCATCTGGACACCCAGCACGTAGTCGCGCCTCGCCTTGCCAGCGAGGCGGGCGACGTCCTGCCCCTGGTAGCGCATCTTGCCGTCGCTGGCCGCGTGCAGGCCGGCCACGACGCGCCCGAGTGTCGACTTTCCGCAGCCGGACTCTCCCACCAGTCCCAGCACCTCACCGCGCGCGATGGCCAGGGTCACACCGTTGACCGCATGCACAGTGCGCTCTCGGGCGGGCCGGCCTGCCAAGGCCCCCACAGCCCGCTCCAGCATGCCGGGCCGGTGGGTGAAGCGCTTGTGCACGCCATGCAGTTCCACCACGGGCACGTGGACTCCGTTATTCGCTTGCGCCACCGTGGGCCTCCTGCAGGGGGTGAAAACACCGGAACGTGCGCCCCTGGACGTGCGTGGCGGGCGGCTGTTCGAGCACGCAGTGCTGGGTGGCACGCGCGCAGCGCGGCGCGAACGCACACCCGGGCACCCGCGCCGAGAGGCTGGGGGCCATGCCGTTGATCTGCACCAGGCGCTCGCCCGGCTGCGTGCGGCTGGGCAGCGAAGACAGCAACCCATCGGTGTAGGGATGGCGCGGCGCATCGAGTACGTCGGGGACTGCGCCCTCCTCGACGATGCGCCCGGCGTACATCACCGCCACCCGATCGGCGAGCTCGGCGACCACGCCCAGGTCGTGCGTGATCCAGATGAGCGCCGTCCCCTGCTCGGCGCAGATGCGCTGCATGCGATAGAGGATCTGCCCCTGGATGGTCACATCCAGCGCCGTGGTCGGTTCATCGCAAATGATGAGGTCGGGGCGGTTGAGCATGGCAATGGCGATGGCCACGCGCTGGCGCATGCCGCCGGAGAACTCGTGCGGGTAGCTGCGCAGGCGCGTCTCGGGCGCCGGAATGCCGACCATCTCCAGCGCCTCGATGCAGCGCTGGCGTGCCTGCGCCCGCGGCATCTTCTGGTGCTGCTCGATCGCCTCGAGCATCTGCTCCTCGATGCGCAGCACGGGGTTGAGCGTCATCAGCGGATCCTGAAAGATCATCGCGATGCGGTTGCCCCGCAGCTGGCGCAACTGCTCGGCAGACAGCTCGCGCAGGTTCTGGCCCTTCAGCACCACTTCGCCGGCAATGACCTCGCCGGGCGGGTCGATCATGCCGAACAGGGAAAAGCCCGTGACCGACTTGCCCGAGCCGGACTCACCGACCAAGCCCAGGATTTCGCCCGGCGCCAGGCGGATGTCGACCTCGCTCACGGCAGGCCAGGCACCTTCTTCGGTGTGGAACACGGTCGAGAGGCCGCGCACCTCCAGCAGCGGTGCGTCGTTCATGATTTCCTCGGATCCAGCGCATCGCGCAGGCGGTCGCCGATCAGGTTGATGGACAGGATCAGTGCCACCAGCGCCAGGCCGGGGAACATGCTGATCCAGTAGTCGCCCGACAGCAGGTACTGGAACCCGTTGGCGATCAGCAGGCCGAGAGAGGGCTCGGTGATCGGGACACCCACCCCCAGGAACGACAGCGTGGCCTCGAGCGCGATGGCATTGGCGATCTGGATCGTGGCAAACACCAGCACCGGACCCATGCAGTTGGGCAGCAGATGCCGGGTCATGATGCGCCAGGTGGAGTAGCCCAGGTTGCGCGCCGCCTCCACGTATTCCTTTTTGCGCTCCTGCAGGGCACGGCCCCGCATGATGCGTGCGTAGTGCGCCCACTGCACCGCGACGATGGCAATGACCACCTTGTCCACGCCGCGCCCCAGTATCGCCAGCAGCACCAGGGCGATCAGGATGGTCGGAAAGCCGAGAATGAAGTCCACCAGCCGCATGAGCAAGGTGTCGACGATGCCGCCCAGGTACGCCGCCACCAGCCCGACCAGCGCACCGATGGCGGTCGCGATCGCCACCGCCGACAGTCCCACCGACAGGCTGATGCGCAGCCCATAGAGGATGGCGCTCAGCATGTCCCGGCCCTGGTCATCGGTGCCCAGCCAGTAGTGCTTTCCGGATGCGGCCAGCGAGCCGGGCGACATGCGTCCGTCCATCAGGTCGAGGGCTCCCAGGTCATAGGGGTTCTGGGGCGCCAGCAGCGGCGCCAGCAGCACGGCCGCGAGCAGCAGACCCAGCGCGATGACGATGCCCCGCAGGGACGGCTTGCTGCGCAGTTGGCGCAGCATCTCGGCGCGGCGCGGGGTGGCGGCCAATGGCCGGGCACGGGCCGGGAGATCGGAGGATTTCATGGGGGGAGTGGCGCTCATGCCGAAGCCTCCTGCAGCTCAACGCGAGGATCGAGCACGGCGTAGAGCAGGTCCACCAGCAGGTTGACCATGACGAAGATGAAGGTCACCAGCATCACGTACGCGACGATGACGGGACGGTCGAGCTTGTAGATGCTGTCGATGAGCAGCTTGCCCATGCCCGGCCAGGCAAACACGGTTTCGGTGATGGTCGAGAACGCGAGCAACTGCCCGAATTCCAGGCCGATCACCGTCACCACGGGGATCAGGATGTTGCGCAGGATGTGGCGCGTGAGAATGCGCCGCTCGGGCACGCCCTTGGCACGCGCGAAGCGCACGTATTCCTGTGTCTTGGCTTCCGTGACGCCGGTCGCCGTCAGGCGCAGCACCAGTGCGATGTTGGCCAGTGCCAAATTGACGGCGGGCAGCAACACGTGCGCCCAGCCGTCGCGCGTGAGCAGCGAGACGGGCACGCCGAACACATCCACGGTGTCGCCACGCCCGGCGGCGGGCAGCCAGTGCAGCCACACCGCAAACAGCAGGATCAGCATCATCCCCTGCCAGAAATTGGGCAGCGAAAAGCCGAGCACCGACCCCCCCATCAGCGAGCGTCCCAGCGCCCGGTCGTGGTAGAGCCCGGCGACCAAGCCGAGCGAGATGCCGAGCAGACACGTCAAACCGATGGCGACCAGCACCAGTTCGAATGTGGCCGGGATGCGCTGCACGATCAGCTCGATCGCAGGAATGCCGTGCACGAACGAGGTGCCCAGGTCGCCATGCAGCGCGCGCGCGGCAAAGCTGGCGTACTGCTGCCACAGGGGCAGGTCCAGTCCCAGGCGGGCGATCATTTGCTGGCGGTCGGCTTCGCTGGCCTCGGCACTCACCAGCAGCTCGATCGGGTCGCCCACCGCATACACCGCGATGAACACCACCAAAGAGACCGCCAGCAACACGAAGAAACTTTGCACCAGGCGGCGCAGGACATAAACCCACATCACGGTCTCTCGAAATAAGAACGCGCTGCCTGCCAACCCCGGCCGCAGCGCGTGCTGTCACGCCTTACTTGGCCGGTTTGACGGAAGCGGCGAGGGTGTACTGGTCGCGGCGGCCCTCATAGGTCAGCCCCTTCTTGAAGGCCCAGATGCTGCTTTCGAAGTGCAAGGGAATCAGCGGAACATTGTCGAGCGCGATCTGGGTGGCGCGCTCCAGCTCGGCCTTGCGCTTGGCGGTGTCCATGGTGGTTGCAGCCGGGATGTACACCTTGTCGAACTCCGGGCTCACAAAGCCACCGTAGTTGCTCGTGCCCAGGCCCTTGGGTGCATCGGTGGAAGCCACCCACAGCTGGAACAGGCCGGAGGCTTCGCCATTCTCCGAAGGCCAGCCGCCCATGGCGAAGCTGAACTCACGCTTGGCGCGCTTAGGGAAGTAAATCGACGCAGTCATCGCATCGACCTTGGTCTTGATGCCCACGCGCGACAGGTACTGCGCCACCGCCTGGGTGATCTGGGCATCGTTGATGTAGCGGTCGTTGGTGGACGACAGCGTCAGCTCGAAGCCGTCGGCGTAGCCCGCTTCGGCCAGCAGCTTCTTGGCGCCTTCCGGGTCGAACTTGATCTCCGGCGCATGCGCCAGTCCACCGAACATGCCGTCGGGCATGTACTGGTAGGCCACGGTGGCCATGCCGTCCATCAGACGCTCGACGATGGCCTTGCGGTCGATGGCCATGTTGATGGCGCGTCGCACCCGCAGGTCTTGCAGCGGGTTCTTGCCGTCGGCCGCCTTGGAAAACGGCGAGTTCTCGCGGCCCGCGTCGGGCTGGAAGAACACCAGACGCGTCGAGGGCGTGGCGACGAACGCCAGTTTGGGATCCTGGCGGACACGTGCCAGGTCACGCGCTGCCGGGTTCTCGATCAGGTCGTAGTCGCCGGACAGCAGCCCCGTCAGGCGCGGCGCGGCAGCAGGCACCGCCACCATCTTCACGCTCTTCCAGTGCGGCTTCTCGCCCCAGTAGGTTTCATTCCGCTCGAGGGCAATGCCGGTGCCCTTGACATAGGACTTGAGCACGAACGGGCCGGTGCCGATGGCCGTTTTTCCGCTGTTGAAATCCGCGACGGTGGGCCAGGGACCCTTGAAGCCGCACCCCTCCCTGGGCGCGAACTTCCAGCCGTCGAAGTCCACGATGGAGCTGGAGATGATGGGAAGGTTGCGGGCGAACTCGGCGGGAATCAACGGGATCGGCGTGGCGGTCTTGACGATCACGGTGTAGGGGTCAGGCGTCTGCACGTCGGTCAGGCGCTTGGTCGTATCCATATACGACTGGGACACGTTGGTTTCGTTGTTCAGCGTCCGGCAGATCGTGAACAGCACGTCCTTGGACGTGAAGGGGGCGCCGTTGGAGAACTTGACGTCCTTGCGCAGCTTGAACTCCCAGGTCAGGTCGTCCAGGTTCTTCCACGACGTGGCCAGGGACGGCACGAGTTCCATCTTCGGCGTCCGCCCGACCAGCGAGTCGTACACGTGCGCAGTGAACGAGTCGTTCGTCGTCATCTTGTGGTAGTGCGGATCGGCGGCCGTCGGCTCCGACGCCAAGCCGATGGTCAGCTGCTGTGCATATGCAGCGCCGAGGGCGCCCGCCATACCCAGGGCCAGTGCCCCTTGTTTCCAAACTGCGGTCATCGTCCTCATCTCCTGTGAATCGCCGGTTCTAAGAGGCCGGCATGGGATACAAATCGCTTCAATTCTGGCATGGCCACCTTGCCCGAGCGGACCGGTTGGCGATGGCCTGGCCGGGCTCCCGCGCACCATCGCGTGTGCCGATAAGGCAGGGTTTGCCGGTGTGCGCCGCTGCACCACGCAATACCGCGCCAAGTCGGCCTGGAGGCTTCTGCCCATGACGGCCCGTGCGCCTGTCAGGGAGGGCAGGTTGGAAGAAGCGGCGACTCCAGCACCAATCGGTCCTGGCGGGGCCGGGTGGCAACCTTCCGATTCTTGGCCGGGAAGTGGCCGGCGAAAAGCGACAAAATGGCCGCGACCCATTACCGAACGTCATGCGTTCCTTTTCCATCCCGCCCCATGCGCACGCAGTCGCCCTCTCTGCCGGAACTCCACGCCTTCGCTGCTGCCGCCCGGCTGGGCAGTTTTTCGCGCGCGGCGCAGGAGCTGGCCGTGACGCAGGGCGCGGTGAGCCGCGCCATCGCCCGGCTGGAAGAGCACCTGGGCGCCACCCTGTTCGCGCGCGAGGGCCGGCGCAGCGTGCTCACTGCGACAGGCACCGAGTACCTGCATGCGGTGGGACCGGCGATCGCCAGCATCGAGTCGGCTTCGCAGGCGCTGCGCTCCGGGCGCAGCACGCGCCCGTTGCGCCTGTCGGTGGCGCCCACCCTGTTCAGCCACTGGCTGATTCCGCGCCTGCCGGACTTCAGCGCGCGGCATCCCGGCGTCGCGCTGTCCTTCGCGCCCTACCAGCGCGACGACCCGCTCACCGCACCCGAGATAGACGCCTGGATCCGCGTGGGTGGCCAAGCCTGGCCGGCGGGCATCGCTGCGCAGTACCTGGTCGGACGCGAATTGGTGCCGATTTGCCGTCCGCAGGACCTGCAGGGCACGCAGGCCATCCGCCAGGCGCATGACCTGCTGGCGCGGCCGCTGCTGTTTCACACGAATTACCCCGCCAATTGGGCGCACTGGTTCGCTGCCGCAGGCTGCGCGCACGGCCCATTGGTGCCGGCGGCCGATTTCGACCAGGTGGCCTTGCTGGTGCAGGCGGTGATCGCCGGGCTCGGCGTGGCGGTGGTGCAGCGCTGCCTGGTGGAGTCGGAGCTGGCCGCCGGGCGCATTGCCATCGCCCTGGATGTGCCCGCCCACACCGGGCGCGGATACCACCTGTGCCACGCCGTGGGCCGGCCGGCGCACCCGCGCCTGGAGGTGCTGCGCGAATGGTTGCTGGCGCAGGCAGCGCCGGGTTAGCCGCGTCTGGCAGGAGGGCTAACTGCGCCAGGCGCGCAGCCACAGCCACTGGCTGCTCGCGCAGGCCAGCACCAGCGCGGTGTAGGTGAGCATGCGGCCGTCGCGCCCGGTCAGCGCCAGGCCAGCCCCCAGCACGGCGCACCCCACTACCGAATTAATAGCAATCGGCGCAAGCCAGCCGTGCGTTTTCGCCAGTTTTCGCATGAAAACGTGGCTGGCCAGCACCAGCAGTACCGCCACGGCCAGGGCGGGCGCGGCGAAGTTCAGCACATGGTTCAAAAAGGACAGAGGGCTCATGCAGACATGATGCAGATCAAGGCCGATACCCCACCGGAGTGCCTGCCCGCAGCGCAAATTTTATAATCCGCTTTCATGGCAGTCTGGGCCCTCGGCATCAACCACACGACAGCCCCGCTCGACCTGCGGGGCCGTTTTGCGTTTGCGCTCGACCAGATCGCGCCCACGCTGCACGGCTTGCGCGAGGCGCTGGCCTCCGGCAGCCGCCACCCGCAGGTGGAAACGGCCATTCTGTCCACCTGCAACCGCACCGAGATCTACTGCGCCGCCCCGTCCGCGGCGCCCGGCCACACGCTGGACTGGCTGGCCCACACCGGCGGTGTCAGTTCGCAGCTGCTGCAGGCGCACTCCTACCACCTCGAAGACGGCCTGGCCGCGCGCCATGCCTTTCGCGTCGCCAGCGGGCTCGACTCGATGGTGCTGGGCGAGCCGCAGATCCTGGGCCAGATGAAGAACGCCGTGCGCGCCGCCGAAGGCGCCGGCGCCCTGGGCAGCACGCTCAACCAGCTGTTCCAGCGCAGCTTTGCCGTGGCCAAGGAGGTGCGCTCCAGCACCGACATCGGCGCGCACAGCATCAGCATGGCCGCCGCCGCCGTGCGCCTGGCCGGCCAGCTGTTCGAGGACCTGTCCCAGATCCGCGTGCTGTTCGTCGGCGCGGGCGAGATGATCGAGCTGTGCGCCACGCACTTCGCAGCGAAGAACCCGCGCCAGATCGCGATCGCCAACCGCACGCTCGAGCGCGGCGAGAAGCTGGCCACGCGCCTGGGCGGCTCGGTCATGCGCCTGGTCGATCTGCCCGACCACCTGCACGAGTTCGACGCCGTGGTCAGTTGCACCGCCAGCCAGCTGCCCATCATCGGCCTGGGCGCGGTGGAGAGCGCGATCAAGCGGCGGCGCCACCGCCCGATCTTCATGGTCGACCTGGCGGTGCCGCGCGACATCGAACCGGAAGTCAAGCAGCTCGAGGACGTGTACCTGTACACCGTGGACGACCTGGCCGGCGTGGTGCAGACGGCGCAGGCCAGCCGGCAGGCCGCCGTGGCCCAGGCCGAGGCGATCATCGATGCGGGCGTGCAGAGCTTCATGCACTGGATGGACCTGCGCCGCCCGGGCGGGCCCGCGGGCGCCGTGGTGCCGCTGATCCAGCAACTGCACCGCCAGACCGATGCCTGGCGCACCGCCGAGATCGCGCGCGCGCGCAGGCTGCTGGCCAAGGGCGAGGACATCGACACCGTGCTGGACGCCCTGTCGCGCGGGCTCACGCAGAAGATGCTGCACGGCACGCTGGCCGAGCTGCGCGCGGGCGATGCCGAGGCGCGCGAGCGGACGGCGCAGACCGTCTCGCGGCTGTTCCTGCGCTCGCAGGGCAAGACCGGCCTGTAGCGGGCCCGCATTTCTTACAGCCAAAACGCCCTCAGGGGCTTACCCTGCAAGCGCTGGTAGCTACGAAACTCGTAGCAAACCATCTTCTTTTTCCCTTCTATGCAACCCTTTCTCCGCAACCAGCTGGAGCGCCACGCCCAGCGTCTGGCCGAGCTGGACTTTCTGTTGTCGCGCGAGGACATCATGGGCGACATGCAGCAGGTGCGCGCGCTGTCGCGCGAGCACGCCGAGGTCACCGCCATCGCCGGGCGCTACAGCCGCTACCGGCAGCGCGAAGCCGACCTGGCCGCGGCGCAGCCGCTGCTGGACGACCCCGACATGGCCGAACTGGCGCAGGAAGAGGTCGCCAGTGCGCAGGCCGAGCTGGCGGCCCTGGAGGACGAGCTGCAGCGCCTGCTGCTGCCCAAGGACCCCGAGGACGAGCGCAACGCGTTTGTGGAAATCCGCGCCGGCACCGGTGGCGACGAGTCGGCACTGTTCGCAGGCGACCTGGCGCGCATGTACACGCGCTACGCCGCGCAGGCAGGCTGGCGCGTGGAAATCATGAGCGCGCACGAGGCGGAGCTGGGCGGCTACAAGGAAGTGGTGCTGCGCATCGAAGGCGAGCAGGCCTATGGCCGGCTGCGCTTCGAGTCTGGCGGCCACCGTGTGCAGCGCGTGCCGGCCACCGAAACGCAGGGGCGCATCCACACCAGCGCCTGCACCGTGGCCGTCATGCCCGAGCCGGACGCCTCGCAGGCCGTCACCCTCAACCCGGCCGACCTGCGCATCGACACCTTCCGCGCCAGCGGCGCCGGCGGCCAGCACATCAACAAGACCGATTCGGCGGTGCGCGTCGTGCACCTGCCCACCGGCATCGTCGCCGAGTGCCAGGACGGACGCAGCCAGCACGCCAACAAGGCCAAGGCGCTGGCCGTGCTGGCCGCGCGGCTGGAGGAAAAGGAGCGCAGCGAGCGCGCCGCCAAGGAAGCCGCCACGCGCCGCGGCCTGATCGGCTCGGGCGACCGGTCCGACCGCATCCGCACGTACAACTTCCCGCAGGGGCGCCTGACCGACCACCGCATCAACCTGACGCTGCACAAGGTGCTGGCCATCATGGAAGGCGACCTGCAGGAGGTGCTGGACGCACTGCAGCAGGCGCGCGAAGCCGAGCTGCTCGCCGAGATGGAAACCGCGGTTTGAATGAAATCGGCCCGCAACGCCCGTCTGCCAAGCGTGAACAGCTATGAATGAAATAGCAAGCCAGACGGTGGCCCAGGCCCTGGCGCAGGCCCAGGGCGAAGGCCTGCCGCGCCTGGAGGCCCAGATGCTGCTGCTGCACGCCCTGCAGCGCCCGACGGGCGACCGCGCCTGGCTGTTCGCGCATGGCGACGAGGCGCTGGCCGTGCCCACCCTGTCGCACTACCGCCGCCTGTGCGCACGGCGCGCGGCCGGCGAGCCGGTCGCCTACCTTACCGGCACGCGCGAGTTCTATGGCCTCACCCTGCAGGTGGACGCGCGCGTGCTCGATCCGCGCCCGGACACGGAGACGCTGGTGGACTGGGCGCTCGAGCTGCTGGCGGGCGTGCCGCACCCGCGCATCGCCGATCTAGGCACCGGCAGCGGCGCCATCGCCCTGGCGCTGGCCCACGCCCGGCCCGACGCGCAGGTGCTGGCCGTGGACGGCAGCCTGGACGCGCTGGCCGTGGCCCGCGCCAATGGCGAGCGCCTCGCCCTGCCGGTGCGCTGGCAGCACGCCGACTGGCTCGAAGGCGTGCCCGGGCCGTTCGAGGCGATCGTCGGCAACCCGCCCTACATCCCCGCGCAGGACCCGCACCTGGCCGCGCTGCGCCACGAGCCGCTGCCCGCGCTGGTCAGTGGCGACGACGGCCTGCGCGACATCCGTACCATCGTCCTGCAGGCGCCGGCGCGCCTGGCGCCCGGCGGCTGGCTGCTGCTGGAGCATGGCTGGGACCAGGCGCCGGCGGTGCAGTCGCTGCTGCGCGCGGCCGGCTTCACCCAGGTGCAAAGCCGCGACGACCTGGCCGGCATAGCCCGATGCACCGGCGGGACAATGCCCACCCCGCCACGCCCGGCGGTGAAATAATCCCGCCACAGGCCGCCCCGACCGGGGCACCCACCCACCAGGAGCACCACCTTTATGAGCGACGTTCAGCAACGCATCGACCAACTGGTCAAGACCAACGACATCCTGCTGTTCATGAAAGGCAACGCCAGCTTTCCCATGTGCGGCTTTTCGGGCCGCGCGGTGCAAATCCTCAAGGCCTGCGGCGTCGACCCCAAGGACATCGCCACCGTCAACGTGCTGGAGGACCAGGAAATCCGCCAGGGCATCAAGGACTATAGCCACTGGCCGACCATCCCGCAGCTGTACGTGCGCGGCGAGTTCGTCGGCGGCTCGGACATCATGATGGAGATGTACGAGTCGGGCGAGCTGCAGCAGGTCGTGAGCGGGCAGCAGGCTGCGGGCTGACGCCCAGGCCGCGGCGCCTGCGCGCCCGCCGGACAAAGACCGCTCCCAGGGGCGGTTTTTTTCTGGCCGGTGAATGCGGGATTGTTCCGACGGGGGCGCAGCGCTGCACGTGCTTGAATGAAAGCGCCTGCATTGCCATGGCCCCTCCAAGGAGCGTTTCATGACGACGAGTCTGAGTCTTGTCACCCACAGTGCCACCACCTTGTCGCTGCCGGTCGCGCAGATGCGCAGCGTGTTCCAGCCCGGCGAGGTCGAACGCAAACTTTCGCGCCTGCACGACGGCGCCGGCGCCAGCGAGTCGGGCAGCCTGCGTGCCGTGTACGAGCGCATGCTCGAGCGCGGCCCCGAGCGCTTCCAGGTCAAGCCCTCGGGCGTGCCCGACATGGCGGGCTTGTACGAGCAGCTGCCCAACTTCACCGACGTGCTGGACGACGTGAAGCGCCACGTCGCCCTGGCGCAGGACAGCCGCGACGGCCTGCAGGTCACGCCCATGCTGCTGCTGGGCCCGCCGGGCATCGGCAAGACCCACTTCGCCCGCCAGCTCGCCGAGCTGCTGGGCACGGGCATGAACCTGGTGCCCATGAGTTCCATGACCGCCGGCTGGCTGCTGTCGGGCGCGTCGTCGCAGTGGAAGGGAGCGCGCCCGGGCAAGGTGTTCGAGGCGCTGGTCGAAGGCGAGTTCGCCAACCCCGTGATCGTCGTGGACGAGATCGACAAGGCCGCCTGCGAGGCGCAGTACGACCCGCTGGGTGCGCTCTACAGCCTGCTGGAGCACGATACAGCGCAGAGCTTCACCGACGAATTCGCCGAGGTGGCAGTCGATGCCAGCCAGGTCATCTGGATCACCACGGCCAACGACGAGCGCGGCATCCCCGAGCCGATCCTGAACCGCATGAACGTGTTCGAGGTCCAGCCGCCCACGGCGAGCCAGGCGCGCGCCATCGCGCAGCGGCTGTACCAGGGGATCCGCGGCGAGCACGACTGGGGCCGCCACTTCGACCCCGATCCGCAGGGCGACGTGCTGGACCTGCTGGCGCAGGTGGCGCCGCGTGAGATGCGGCGCGCCCTCATGACCGGCTTCGGCAACGCCCGGCTGGCCGGCCGCGGCACCGTGGAGCCCGCCGATCTGCCCCAGGCGGGCGGCTCGCGCAAGCCGCGCATGGGTTTCACCCAGTGACGGCGGCCTGAGCGCCTGGCGGGCCGCCCGCTACACTGCGGGCACCGCCACCGACCGCGGGGCGCATGCGGTTCGCATGCCGCTTCGCCCTAGTACATGACCCTGCTCCAGAGCCTGTTCGTCATCGCCCTGCTCATCGCCACCAGCGCCTTTTTCTCCGTGGCCGAGTTGTCGCTTGCGGCGTCACGCCGACTGCGACTGCGCCAAATGGCCGATGAGGGCGACGCACGCGCGGCGCGCGTGCTGCTGATGCAGGAGCAGCCGGGAGACTACTTCACGGTGGTGCAGGTCGGGCTGAACGCCGTGGCCATTCTGGGCGGCATCGTCGGCGAGGGCGCTCTGAGCCCGTACTTCACCGCATGGCTGCAGATGTGGCTGCCCGAAGGGCGTGCGCAAACCGGTGGTTTTCTGCTGTCGTTCCTGATCGTCACGTCCCTGTTCATCCTGTTTGCCGACCTGCTGCCCAAGCGGCTGGGCATGGCCCATCCCGAGCGCACGGCGGTCCTGGTGGCCACCCCCATGCAGTGGTGCATGCGCCTGTTCAAGCCGCTGATCTGGCTGTACAGCCGCAGCGCCGACGCGCTGTTGCGCCTGTCGGGCCTGCCGGCCCAACGCGACGAGCGCGTCACGTCCGACGACATCCTGGCAATGATGGAGGCCGGCGCGCGCTCGGGCGTGCTGGCCGCGCGCGAGCAGCAGGTCATCGAGAACCTGTTCGAGCTGGACACGCGCAGCGTCACCAGCTCCATGTCCTCGCGCGACCGCGTGGCGTTCTTCCTGCGCGACGACCCCGACCAGGTCATCCGCGCGCGCATCGCCAACGAGCCGTTTTCCACCTACCCGGTGTGCGTGGGCGACATCGACCACGTGGTCGGTTACGTCGACGCCAAAGACCTGTTTCAGCGTGCCCTGAACAACCAGCCCATTTCATTGAACGAAGAGGGGCTGGTGCGCAAGGTCCTCATCGTGCCCGATCGCCTCTCGCTGGCCGAGGTGCTCGAGCAGTTTCGCCAGGTGCACGAGGACTTCGCCGTCATCGTCAACGAATACAGTCTGGTGGTGGGGGTGGTGACGCTCAATGACGTCATGAGCACCGTGATGGGTGACCTTGTCGGGCCCGGCACGGACGAGGAGGAGCAGATCGTGCGCCGCGACGAGAACTCGTGGCTGGTAGACGGCATCACGCCGATTGACGATGTGCTGCACGCGCTGGCGCTGGACGAGCTGCCCCATGCGGACGAGTACGAGACCCTGGCAGGCTTTCTGATGGTGATGCTGCGCCGCGTGCCGCGGCGCACCGACAGTGTGGACTGGGGTGGCTACAAGTTCGAGGTCATCGACGTCGACAGCTTCCGCATCGACCAGGTGCTGGTCTCGCGCCTGTCGCCTGTGCGCACGGAAGCGGCAGCGGATACGGCCACCGCCTTGCTCGCGCCCGCCACCCCGGCTCAGGCGGCCGACGTGCGTTCCTGAAAGAACCAGTTGCGCTGCGCGGCGAACACGGCGTTGGGGTACGGCGCGCGCCCGCGGCTGCCGTTGTAGCGGCCGAGCGCCAGGTACAGGTCGCCCTGCTCGCGGTCCAGGTAGTGGCGCAGGATGACGCAGCCAAAGCGCAGGTTGGTCTGCATGTGGAACAGCTTGGCCGGATCGCCGTCGCCGATGGCGCGCGTCCAGAACGGCATGACCTGCATGTAGCCGCGCGCACCGACCGAGGAAATCGCGAACTTGCGAAAGGCGCTTTCCACCTGGATCAGGCCCAGCACCAGCGACACGTCCAGGCCGGCGCGCTTGGATTCATACCACGCGGTCTGCAGGAAGTCGCGCCGCACTTCCCACTCGGGCTTGCGCTTGCGCAGCCGGTCGCTCATCGCGCCCAGCCAGCGCAGGTACAGCAGCCGCGCCTCGGTGCTGGCAAACAGCGGCTCGGGCGGCGACAGGTCGCCCACCGCCGAGGCCAGTGCGGAACGCACCGAGTCGATCAGCGGCTCTTCCAGCTGGCTGCCCGCGTGCGCCGTCGCCGGCGCGCCCAGCCAGGCGCCAGGCCCGGCCGCCAGCGACGCCAGGCAGGCGCGGCGCGACAGCGCACCGCGCCGTGCGGGCCCCCTCTCCATCCCCTCGTCATTCATGCTGCGAGTTTTTCCTTCACGAACGAAACAATCTCCGCTGCGCCCACCTGGGTCGCGGCGGTGTCGCGGCGGTGCTGGTATTCCACCTGGCCTTCCTTCAGACCGCGATCGGACAGTACCACCCGGTGGGGCACGCCGATCAGCTCCCAGTCGGCGAACATGGCACCGGGCCGCTCGCCGCGGTCGTCCAGCAACACATCGACACCGGCGGCCTGCAGTTCGCCATACAGCCCCTGCGCCGCCTCCCGGACCGCATCGCTGCGGTCCATGCCGATGGGGCACAGCACCACGGTGAACGGGGCGATGGCATCGGGCCAGATGATCCCGCGCTCGTCGTGGTTCTGCTCGATGGCGGCAGCCGGCAGCCGCGTCACGCCGATACCGTAGCAGCCCATCTCAAAATACGCCGGCTTGCCGTCTTCGTTCAGGAAGGTGGCGTTCATGGCCTCGGAGTACTTGGTGCCCAGGTAGAACACATGGCCGACTTCGATGCCGCGCTCGATGGCAAGTTCCCCCTTGCCGTCCGGCGACAGGTCGCCGGCCACCACGTTGCGCAAATCCGCCACCGCGTCCGGCTCGGGCAGGTCGCGCCCCCAGTTCACGCCGCTGATGTGGTGGTCCTCCTGGTTGGCTCCGCAAATCCAGTCGGCCATCACGGCGACTTCGCGGTCGGCGACGATGCGCACGGGCTTCTTCAGCTCCAAAGGCCCCAGATAACCCGGCTTGCAGCCAAAGTGCTCCTCGATCTCGGGCACGGTGGCAAATCGGAAACCCTGGTCCAGGCCGGCCACCTTGGACACCTTGATCTCGTTCATGTCGTGGTCGCCGCGCAGCAGCAGCAGCCAGACCTGCACGCCGGCCGGCCGGCCCTCGGGGTCCAGCCTGTCGGTGGCCAGCACCAGCGATTT
>DAMCAL010000031.1:0-24319 GCA_032059585.1 Burkholderiaceae bacterium | reverse complement strand
TCAGCCGCAGCGACTGCGCCAGGTCCTTTTGCACCAGCAGGTCGCCGCGCTGCAGTGGCTGGCCGTTCTTCCAGAAGATGGCCGTGGTGGCAGGCCACTGGCCCATGGTCTTCTTTTCCTGCTGCAGGATCTTGGCCAGCGTCTCGCTGACCGGAAAGCCGCGGTCGGCCAGTTGGGCGGCAGGCGCCACCACCTGCGACAGGGGCAGCGTGCCCCATTTCTTCAGCGCGTGTTCCAGGCCAGCCACGGTGCCGGGCACGCCCACGGCGTGGTGGGTATAGAGCGACTTGCCGTCCACCACGTTGCCCTGGGCGTCCAGGTACATGTCGCGCGTGGCACGCGACGGCGCCACTTCGCGGAAGTCCAGCGCCACGTTGCGCCCGGTGCGTGCGTCGTGCACCATCATGAAGCCGCCACCGCCCAGGTTGCCGGCGTTGGGCAGCGCCACGGCCAGCGCGAAGCCCATGGCGACGGCTGCGTCCACTGCGTTGCCACCCGCCTTGAGGACGTCGAGCCCGATGCGGGACGCCAACTCCTGCTCGCTGGCCACCATGCCGTTCTTCGCCACGACCGGGTGGAAGATGTCCTTGTCGAAGTCGTAGGCGGCCGCCGCCGATTGGGCAGCCGAGGGCTGGGTGATGGCTGCGACGGGCGCGGCAGCGGGAACGACCGCGGCGTGGGGGGTCGCCGGTGGCGCACTGCCACAGGCAGCCAGGCTGGCGATGGCCAGGGCCAGGCTGGTGGCCAGCAGGGGTGAACGCAGTTGCATCAGGGTCTCCTCGCGTGTGGATGGGACGCCGAGGGTATCCGCGGGTTCTGACCCTGACAAGCGAGTACAAAAAGTGTATACACTTTATCGGAGTGCAGTCGGCGCTGCGCCCTGCCCATGCAGCCCAGCCCGGCAGCCTTGCGGGCGCCGCCGCGCGAGGCGCGCTTTTTTGACACAGGAGACATCCCATGGGCTTGAGCACCCACGTCCTCGACACCATGCACGGCTGCCCCGCAGCGGGCATGGCGGTCGCGCTGTATTCCACCGATGGCGAGCAGGCCACGCTGATCCGGCGCCTGGTGCTCAACCATGATGGGCGCACCGACGCGCCCCTGTTCGACAACGACAGCCTGCGCACGGGTACGTACCGCCTGACGTTCGACGTGGCGGGTTACTTCCGGGCCCGCGGCGTGGCGCTGCCCGAGCCGAACTTTCTCAACCTGGTGAGCCTGGATTTCGGCATTGCCCATGCCGACCAGCATTACCACGTGCCGTTGCTGGTCAGCCCCTGGTCGTACTCGACCTACCGGGGCTCCTGACTCAGCGCTGGCCTTCGGTGAGGGTGTCGAGCTGGAAGCGGCCCGATCGGTCCCAGAGCCACGTGTCGGTGTAGGTCACCTTGCCCATGCGGGCAGGCGCAGGAAAGGGCGAGGCGGCGCGCACCGTGCGCTCGATCTCGGCGACCACTTCCGGGGCATGGCGCGGTGCGCGCATCCAGTCCAGACCGGTCACGCGGCCGGCGGCGTCGATCTCGACGCGCAGCACGCCGATGGCATACAGAAGCGGCGGCATCTGGCCCTTGTAGATGCGCTCCGCGTTCAGCGCGTACAGGTGCGTGGCGCCGTCCTGCCGGTACGCACGCGGCGTGGTGGCCGCCGAGATCCGGGCCGAGCCCTGGTGCGCGGGCACCGGGCCGGTGACCGCGGCAGAGGGTGCTTCGCCCGGCGGCTCGGCAGGTGCGCTCGGTCCCTGCGGCCCCAAGCGGCAGGCGGCGAGCAGGGCGGTGATCGCGGCAGCCATGCCTGCAGGCAGCCACCGGCGCCAGGAAGGGGGCTCGCTGCGGTGGGGATTGTGCGAAGGCTGTGGCATGTTTGACAGAGGCTGGAAACGCGCAGGACGCGCGTGGGCCGAAGACGAGGAACGATACCGGCGATGACGACGACGATCAGCACCCCCGCCACCGCGGCGACGCCCCTGCGGCAGTTGCTGCAAAGCCTGGAGAACGCCCCGGCGTGCCTGGTGACGGTGCAGTCTACCCAGGGCTCCGTGCCGCGCGAGGTCGGCGCGTGGTTGGCCGTCCCGGCACAGGGGGAACTGCCCTTCATCGGCACCATTGGCGGCGGACACCTGGAGATGCAGGCGCTGCAAGCGGCGCGCCGCCTGCTGCAGGCGCATCTGGCCGGCCAGCCCGCCCCGCCCATGGAACTGCGCCAGGCGCTGGGGCCCAGCCTGGGCCAGTGCTGCGGGGGCGTGGTGCACCTGCGGCTGGAGTGCCTGACGGCGCGCGATGCCCCTGCGCTGCGCGCGCGCCTGTCGCCGGCATGCCACCCGGTGGCGCTGTTCGGCGGCGGGCACGTGGGGCATGCGTTGGCGCGCGTCCTCGCGCCCCTGCCGTTTTCGCTGCACTGGATCGACAGTCGCGACGGCGTGTTCGATCTGCAGGCCGCGCCGGAGGCGCTGTGCGAGCATTCCGAGCCGGTGCACGCCGCCGTGCGCACGCTGGCGCCGGGCTCGTTCGTACTGGTCATGAGCTTCAGCCATGCGGAGGACCTGGACGTCATCGCGGCCTGCCTGGCGCGACAGCGCCAGCAGGGCGATCTGCCCTTCGTCGGCATGATCGGCAGCCGCACCAAGTGGGCCACATTCCGGCATCGGCTCCTGGCGCGCGGCTACGCCGAGGAGGAACTGGCCCACGTGACCTGCCCGATCGGCGTGCCCGGCATCCGGGGCAAGCAGCCGGAGGTGATTGCCGTCGCGGTCGCGGCGCAGCTGCTCCAGCGGATCGGGACGGGCGCGAGCACCCCCGGGTGACCACCGACGCAATTGCTGCCAAAACTGCATACACTTGGTGTCCACAAAAAAGGGTCGCAGCGGTGCCTGGTGTTTCTCACCTTGGTGCGCGGCCCGATTTTTCCTTCCTGCTCAGAGCGCCCGCAGTGGTGAGCAGCTTGAGCGCCGACCGCCCCGTCGGCGAAACAGGAACACCATGGAAAGCTATCTTCTGGACTGGGCCAACCTGCTGCTGCGCTGGCTGCACGTCATCACCGCGATCGCCTGGGTCGGCTCGTCCTTCTACTTCGTCTTTCTGGACAGCAGCCTCACGCCGCCCGTGGACGAGGACCTGAAACGCCAGGGCGTGAACGGCGAGCTGTGGGCGGTGCACGGCGGGGGCTTCTACCACCCCGTCAAGTTCAACGTCGCGCCGCCCAAGCTGCCCGATCACCTGCACTGGTTCTTCTGGGAGAGCTACACCACGTGGCTGTCGGGCTTCGCGCTGCTGTCGGTGTCGTACCTGTGGAATGCCGGCATCTACCTGGTCAACCCGGCCGACCCGCTGATGTCGCCGTCCATGGCGGTGGTGGCGGCGCTGGCCTTCCTGGTCGTGTTCTGGCTGCTGTACGACGCCATCTGCCGCGTGTTCGGGCAGCGCGCCCATGGCGATGCGATCGTCGGGGCGCAGGTAGCGGTGCTGGTGTGCATCGCCGCGTATTTGGCCTGCCACATCTTCCCCGGGCAGGCGGCCTTTTTGCTGATGGGCGCGATGCTGGCCACCTCGATGAGCGCCAACGTGTTCTTCTGGATCATCCCGGGCCAGCGCAAGGTGGTGGCGGCGCTGAAACGCGGCGAGCCGGTGGACCCGATCCACGGCAAGCGCGGCAAGCAGCGCAGCGTGCACAACACCTATTTCACGCTGCCGGTGCTGTTTGCCATGCTGTCCAACCACTACGGCTGGCTCTACAACCACACGCAGAACTGGCTGGTGCTGATCCTGATGATGTTCGCGGGCGCGGCCATCCGCCAGTTCTTCGTCATGCGCCACGGCTTCAAGCTGGGCCGCAATGCCCACCCCTGGCCCTACGCCGCCGTGGGCGTGGCGGTGCTGCTGGGCGTGCTGGCTTGGATGCGGCCGTCGCCTGTTCCTGCTGCGGCGCAGGCGGCCTCGGCACCGGCCTCGGCCGTCACCGCCGATACACCGGCGGGGGCGGCGCCGTCGCCCGCGGCAGGCGGTGGCTTTGCGCCGGTGCAGGCCCTCATCCAGCAGCACTGCGTGGTCTGCCATGGCAGCGCCATCGCGCAAAAGAACGTGCGCCTGGATTCGCCCGACCAGGTCAAGGCGCACGCGCAGCAGATCTACCAGCAGGTGGTGCAGCTCAAGAAGATGCCCTTTGGCAACCCCGGTGCGTTGAGCGATGCGCAGCGCGGCGAGTTCCAGCGCTGGTTCGAGGCCGGCGCACCCGTCGCACCCTGACGCAAAGCGTATAGCGGCCATAGGGCAGGGCGCATGCCGGCCCTGCGCTGCGGCCCTACAGTTCCGGCCATGCAACACCTGTACCGCTGCGCGCTGCTGCGCTTTGCCGACGATGGTTCGGCCCTGTATGACGAGGACGGCCTGCTGGCCACCGCCGCCGACGAACGCGGCGTGCAGCGCGTCGTGGCCGCGGGCCCCTGGGCCGCGCTGGCGCACGAGTACGCTGGCCAGAGCGTCACCCGCTGGCCCGGCCGGCTGATTGCGCCGGGCTTCGTCGACCTGCACATCCACTACCCGCAGACCGACGTGATCGGCTCGCCCGCCGAAGGGCTGCTGCCCTGGCTGGAGCACTACACCTTCCCGCACGAGTCGCGCTTTCACGATCCGGCGCATGCGGCCGAGGTGGCGCGGTTCTTCCTGGACGAGCTGGCACGCAACGGCGTGACCACCGCGCTCACCTTCGCCACCTCGCACGTGCCCGCGGTGGACGCGCTGATGCGCGAGGCCCAGGCGCGCCGGCTGCGCCTGATCGCCGGCAAGGTACTGCAGGACCGCCACTCGCCGGACGGGGTGCGCGACGACACCGAGCAGAGCCTGGTCGACACCGAAGCATTGATCGGGCGCTGGCACGGCACGGACCGCCTGGGCTACGCCATCACGCCGCGTTTCGCCCCCACCAGCACGCCCGCCCAACTGCGGGGCGCGGGCGAGATCGCCGCACGCTACCCGGACGTGTGGATCCAGTCGCACGTGGCCGAGAACCTGGACGAGATCCGCTGGGCACGGGAGCTGTTTCCTGCGTCGCGCAGCTATCTGGGCGTGTACGACGACTTCGGGTTGCTGCGCAGCAGGGCCGTGTACGCCCACTGCATCCACCTGGACGACGCCGACCGCGCCCTGATGCGCGAGCGGGGCGCGGTGGCGGCTGTCAGTCCCACCAGCAACCTGTTTCTGGGCAGCGGCTTTTTCGACTACGTGGCGGCCGACCGGGCCGGGATGGGCTACGGCCTGGCCAGCGACGTAGGCGGTGGCACCAGCTTCAGCCCGTTTCGCACGATGCTGGCGGCCTACTGCGTGGGGCGCGAAGGCCAGGCCAAGCCGGGTGTGTCGCTCACGCCCGAGCAGCTGTGGTGGCAACACACGGCGGGCGCGGCGCGGGCCTTGGGGCTGCAGGGCGTGGTGGGCAACCTGCAGCCGGGCTGCGAAGCCGACTTTGTCGTGCTGAACCCCGCCGCCACGCCCCTGCTGGCGCGGCGAACGCAGGCCGCCACGAACCTGGCGGAGTTGCTGTTCGCCATGATCGTGCTGGGCGACGACCGGTTGGTCGAGCGCACCGTCATCGCCTGAACGGCGCGGCGGGAATTTTGATAAAAATCGGCTCCAGCGCTTGATAGACAAGCGTGAGCAGCTATAAAAAAAAGAGCGATGGTGGCGTGCGTGCAGCGCGGGCGCCCCGCCCCGCGTCCCCCGCCCGCGGCGCACGCGTCCCCCGCACCCATGGTTGCGGCCGCCGCGCGCGGCCTGGGTCGGCGCCTGGCCTAGAATGCCCCGCCCAGGAGAAGACCCGATGAGCATCAAGAGCGACAAGTGGATCCGCCGCATGGCCGAGCAGCACGGCATGATCGAGCCGTTCGAGCCCGGCCAGATCCGCGAGCAGGACGGCCGCAAGATCATCAGCTACGGCACCAGCAGCTACGGCTACGACATCCGCTGCGCGCGCGAATTCAAGGTCTTCACCAACATCCACAGCACGGTGGTGGACCCGAAGAACTTCGACGAAAAGAGCTTTGTGGATTTCGAGGGCGATTTCTGCATCATCCCGCCCAACAGCTTCGCGCTGGCCCGCACGATGGAGTACTTCCGCATCCCGCGCGACGTCCTGACGGTCTGCCTGGGCAAGAGCACCTACGCGCGCTGCGGCATCATCGTCAACGTCACGCCGTTCGAGCCTGAATGGGAAGGCTACGTGACGCTCGAGTTCAGCAACACCACACCGCTGCCGGCCAAAATCTACGCCGGCGAAGGTTGCGCGCAGGTGCTGTTCTTCCAGGGCGACGAGCAGTGCGAGGTCAGCTACAAGGACCGCAACGGCAAGTACCAGGGCCAAAGCGGCGTCACGCTGCCCAAGGCCTGACCCGCTTGCACGGCCGCCCGCACCCGTCCTACGCGGCTTCGGGCAATGCGCGGCGAAGGGCGCAACCACCGGCTGCCTAGCATCGGCTCCAGCTTTTCCAAGACCTTGCTGGAGTTTTCATGGCAGCCCACCACGACACGATGTCCTCGCCTTCCCCCCGTTTCCACGAGGAACGCGAAGCCGGGAATTCCCGTTTCACCCGCTGGGCCCTTGTGGTCGGGCTCGCCATCATCGCCCTGCAGCTGTTTGCGTTCGACCGGGTGGTCGAGCAGCATGCACGCCAAGCACAGGCCCGGGCGGCGGACTATGTGACCGTCACCCTGCAACGCCACGTGGACGACGCGCAGGTGCATGCGGCGGCGCCGTCGACCCTGCTCGTCGCCGGCAACTGACGGGGCCCGTGCGCCGCTTTTGATACCTGCTGACATGCACACTATGCGCTCGCCATTTGGAAGGACACGGCCATGAGATGGGAAGGCAACCGCGAGTCGAGCAATGTGGAAGACCGGCGCAGTGGCGGGGGCGGCCTCATCGGGGGGCGCAGCATCGGCATCGGGACCGTGGTGGTGGCCCTGATCGGGTGGGGCGTGTTCGGCATCAACCCCCTGACCACCATCGGCATGCTGTCGGGTGGTGGGTCGTCGCAGGTGCAGCAAGGGTCGGCCCAGCCCCCTCCGCAGGGGGATCGGCAGGCCGCTTTCGTCTCCACGGTCCTGGCTTCGACCGAAGACGTATGGAGCCGCATCTTCCAGCAGGGCGGGGCGCAATACCGCGCGCCCAAGCTGGTCCTGTTTCGTGGTGCCACGCCGACGGCGTGCGGTACGGGCCAAAGCGCCATGGGCCCGTTTTACTGCCCCGGTGACCAGAAGGTCTACCTGGACATGGATTTTTTCGACACCATGAGCCGCCAGTTGGGTGCGCCTGGGGAGTTTGCCCAGGCCTATGTGGTGGCGCATGAAGTAGGGCACCACGTGCAGACCCTTTTGGGTACCACCGAGCAGGTGGATGGCCGCCGAGGCCGGGTGAGCCAGCGCGACCAAAATGCGTTGTCGGTGCGGCTGGAGCTGCAGGCGGATTGCTATGCCGGTATTTGGGCACGCCAGTCGCAACAGGCGCGCAACTGGCTGGAGCAGGGTGATATCGAATCTGCCATCAATGCCGCGCAGCAGATTGGTGACGACACGCTACAGCGCCGCGGCAGCGGCACCGTGCGGCCCGACGCCTTCACGCACGGATCCAGCGCGCAACGCGTGCGCTGGTTTTCACAAGGCTACAAGACGGGCAGCGTGCAATCTTGCGACACCTTTAACACAACTTCCCTTTGACGCTCGCTGTTTTTGGGTGCAGTGCGACAATAGCAGGTTGATGACACAAGCTTACTCCACTCTCGCACTCGCAGAACCCCTGCAGCGCGCCGTAGCCGACATGGGCTACGAGAACATGACGCCGATCCAGGCGCAGGCCATTCCCGTCGTGTTGACCGGCAAGGACGTGATGGGTGCCGCACAGACAGGCACCGGCAAGACGGCAGCGTTTTCCCTGCCGCTGCTCGAGCGGCTGCTCAAGCACGAAAATGCCTCTGCGTCGCCGGCACGCCACCCGGTTCGCGCGCTGGTGCTGCTGCCCACGCGCGAACTGGCCGACCAGGTGGCCCAGCAAATTGCGCTGTACGCGAAATACACCAAGCTGCGCAGCACGGTGGTGTTCGGCGGCATGGACATGAAGCCTCAGACGCTGGAACTGAAGAAGGGCGTCGAGGTGCTGGTCGCCACGCCCGGGCGCCTGCTCGACCATATCGAAGCCAAGAATGCGGTGCTCAACCAGGTCGAGTACGTGGTGCTCGACGAGGCCGACCGGATGCTGGACATCGGCTTCCTGCCCGACCTGCAGCGCATCCTGTCGCACCTGCCCAAGCAGCGGACGACGCTGCTGTTCTCGGCCACTTTTTCGCCCGAGATCAAACGCCTGGCGGGAAGCTACCTGCAAGACCCGGTGGTCATCGAGGTGGCGCGCCCCAACGAGACGGCCTCCACCGTCGAGCAGCGTTTCATTGGCGTGGAGGGCGACGACAAGCGCCGCGCCATCCGCAAGATCCTGAAGGACCGCGCGTTGGGGCAGGCCTTCATCTTCGTCAACAGCAAGCTCGGCTGCGCACGCCTGGCGCGCGCCCTGGAGCGCGATGGCCTGAAGGCGACGGCACTGCACGGCGACAAGAGCCAGGACGAGCGGCTGAAGGCCCTGGAGGCGTTCAAAAGCGGCGAGGTGGACCTGCTGGTCTGCACCGATGTGGCAGCACGCGGATTGGACATCAAGGACGTGCCTGCGGTGTTCAACCATGACGTGCCCTTCAACGCCGAAGACTATGTGCACCGCATCGGCCGTACGGGCCGCGCGGGCGCCTCGGGGCTGGCTGTCACCCTGGTTGCAGGCAGCGATGCGCGCTTGGTGGGCGACATCGAAAAACTCATCAAGAAGAAGATCACCCTGGAATCGGTGGCGCTGGACGATGAGCACCCGCCGCGCGGACAATTCAGCGAATCCCGCCGAAGCACAGGACGGGAGGGCAGCCAAGGCGGTGGGTCGTCCGCCTCGTCGCATTCCTCCCATGCGCGCACGGGAGCCCGCAGCGGCGGTCATGGCGGGTACCGCACACCTTCTGCGCCACGCGATCCGTTTTTCGACAAGCCCTACGAGGCGGGCGCGGCACCCTCGGGCCCCGCGAGCTGGGAGAGCGCTCCCCGAGCCTCGGCGGCCCGCAGCGCGATTTCGGCCAATATCAAGCCCCGTCGCAAGGTCGCAGCGTTGTTCAAGGCGCCGGCCGACGCGACCGAGACCTGAATCGTTTGGGAAGCCAAAAGAGCTGCCGGCGCTTGTGTAGCAAGCGCGGGCAGCTCTGTTTTTAGGAGCGCGCTCGGGCGCAGGGCGCGCTCCCGGTTTTGTCGGCATGATGTCCCCCATGACCTGGCACAACACTGTCCAATGGCTGCAGACGCTGGTGGCATTCGATACCACCAGCTGCCACTCGAACCTCGCCCTGATCGACTGCGTGCGTGACGCGCTGGCCAGCCGGGGCGTGCACGCCGAGCTCATCCTGTCCGCGGATGGAACCAAGGCCAACCTCTTTGCGACGCTGCCGGCGAGCGACGGCAGTGTGCAGGGCGGCGTGGTGTTGTCAGGCCATACCGACGTGGTGCCCGTGAACGGCCAGCGCTGGAGCAGTGATCCGTTCGTGCTGAGCGAGCGCGGGGGACGCCTCTACGGCCGTGGCACCTGCGACATGAAAGGCTTCATCGCCGCGGCGCTGGCGCTGGTGCCGGAGATGCAGGCCATGCCACGCCGCCAGCCGCTGCACCTGGCGCTTTCGTACGACGAGGAAGTGGGTTGCCTCGGCGCCCCCCGCATGATCGAGGCACTCATGCGGCGCGGTGCCCGCTTTGACGGGTGTATCGTGGGTGAGCCCACGTCGATGCAGGTGGTGGTGGCGCACAAGGGTATCAACCTGTACCGGTGCCAGGTGCACGGGCGCGCTGCGCACTCATCGCTGACCCCGCGCGGCAGCAACGCCATCGAACACGCGGCGCGGCTGATCTGTCGCATACGGGAGCTGGCTGACCAGTTCCGATCGCAGGGGCCGTACGACGAGTGCTTCGACGTGCCGTTCACCACGCTCACCACCAACGAGATTCGGGGCGGCATCGCCGTGAACACCATTCCTGACCTCTGCGAATTCAGCTACGAGTTTCGCAACCTGCCCGGCATGTCGCCGCAAGCCATCCAGGCGCAAATTGACGGGTTCGTTCAGCAGGAGCTACTGCCGGGCATGCGGCGGGAGCACCCTGATGCCCGAGTCGAGATCCACTCCCTTGCTTCCGCGCCCGCCCTGGACGCGGCCGAAGAAGCTGCCATCACCCGACTGGTGCGCTCGCTGGCAGGCGATGAAACCCGCCGGAAGGTCGCCTACGGGACGGAGGCGGGGCTGTTTCAACAGGCAGGCATTCCCACGGTGGTGTGTGGTCCCGGCTCCATCGAGCAGGCGCACAAGCCTGATGAGTATGTGGAGGCCGGTCAGTTGCAGGCCTGCGAGCGGTTCCTCCGCCGCCTTGCGGCGTCGCTCGAACACTAGGCCCCGGCGGCCACGGGCCGGTCCGATGCGAGGGTCTGTGAGGCGTCAGCCCCTTTGTCCGTTGTCCGATCTGGCCTGTCTCTGGCGCGAGTGTGCATGGAGGCCTGCTGCCCTCGCACAGCGCGTGGCACTGCGCCCGGGTCTGGCTGTCTTCCCGTCAAGGGAATCGGTGCCACTCGAACAGTCGAAAAATTCCCACACGGGGCGCTGGGTGTTTGGGGATCATCGGATTTCGGCGCGGCGTTGCGTGTGGCGCCGGCGGTCTGCAACCTTTTGATGGAAGAAGGAAGGTCCTGTTATGAAGAAAAACACCCCACTTGCCCTCGCGCTGGCCTGTTCGGCCGTGCTGCTCGCCGCGTGCGGCAAGGACGACACGTCCGCGCCTGCCACGCCCACCACGCCGTCGCCCGTGAGCCAGGCTCCCGAGACGTCGCCCGCGACCGGCGCGGCGCCATCTTCTGCAGTCGGCGGAGATGCATCGAATTCGAGCATGCCCTCGACAACGACCGACTCCTCGGCGGGAAGTCCGTCCATGGGAACAGCCCCGTCGGGGACAACGGCGGGATCAACGGCCATGTCTGGTTCCAGCGACACGGCAGGGGCTGCGAACACGACCTCCGACACGGCAGCGACGTCTGCAGGAGCGGCGGGCTCCACCAGTTCCGCAGGAACCACAGGCGCGACAGGCTCCAGCGGTACGGCGGGAACTGCGGATTCCAGCGGTACGTCCGGTTCTGCAGGCGCGGCGGCAACTACCGCAGCCGCGGCTGGTGGTGGCGCTGCCAAGGTCGCGGACGGCGATGCGGGCAAGGGGATCTATGACAAAACCTGTGCGATGTGCCACGGCCCGGGCATCGCCGGCGCCCCCAAATTGGGAGACAAGGCCGACTGGGGTCCGCGCATCGCCAAGGGCAAGGACACGCTGTACAAGCATGCGATCGAAGGCTTCACCGGCAGCAAGGGCGTGATGCCCCCGAAGGGTGGGGCGACGACCCTCTCGGACGACGAGGTCAAGACCGCGGTCGACTACATGGTGTCTCAGTCGAGCTAACCCTGAACCCTTGGAGCGGGCGTCGTCGCGTGAGCGGGCCGCCGCATGCACGAGGGAGCTGCTGTCTGAGCCAGCACGGTCGCCCGGTGCCGCGTGACACAAGCGCGCACCGGGCAACGTGTATTGCAAGGGCGCCGAGCTGATGCAGCAGAAGAAAACGTGCGTCCGACAGAGGCAGTGCGAAGGACGCTCAAGCCTGCAGATTCGCAGGCACAGCCGTCATCCCGGTGCCTGTGCCTGCGGGCACTGAACCTGAAAGAATTCGCGATCGTCCGGCGAAGCGCCCAAACGCACAGCCGACAACTGGCCGCCCCACACACAACCTGTGTCCATGCCCAGCAGGTCCGCGCGGTTCAACCCGCCCAGCGTGGACCAGTGGCCAAAGGCGATCAGGGTCCCGGCGGTTTGGCGCTCGGGCGCGTCAAACCAGGGGATGAGCCCGGTAGGCGCTTCATGCGCGCTTTCCGAACTGCTGAAATCCATGGCCCCCTCCGGCGTGCAAAAGCGCAGTCGGGTAAGCGCATTGACAACTACGCGCAGACGGTCGGCGCCTTGAAGGCCGGGGTTCCACGCAGGCGGCTCGTTGCCATACATCTGGGACAGAAATCCTTGCAGGTCCGGTCCTTGCAGCGCGTTTTCCACTTCCCTTGCCAATGCCAGCACCTCCGCCGTGCTCCAGCTCGGCAGCACTCCTGCGTGCAGTGCCAGAAAAGGTGACTCGCCGTTTTCTACTTGGCGCGCAAGAGGTTGTCGGCGCAACCAGTCCACCAAACCGGCCCCATCAGGTGCCTGCACCACAGCCTGCAGCGTGTCGCGGCGGGAGGCAGCGCGTATCCCATGTGCCACTGCCAGCAGGTGCAGATCGTGGTTGCCCAGCAAGGCAAGGAGGCTGCCTTCTTGCGATCGGCAGCGGCGCAGAGTGGCCAGGGAATCGGGTCCCCGGTTGACCAGGTCACCGAGCAGATAAGCGGTGTCGCGGCTCGGGGAAAAGCCGATCTCGTCCAGCAGACGCCCCAATGCGCCGTCACAACCCTGGATATCTCCTATGCAATAAATGCCCATGATTCTTGCGATCCTTCGGCCGACACAACATAAAACGCCATTGTGGCCCGAACCTCTGACTCTTCATCACGACAGTCGAGCACTGTAGTTCGAAGAAATGAGTGTGCACGTTAGTAACGGAGACAGGAGGTGTGCGGGAGAGCGAAAGGGGTATTTCGGGGGCTCATGCAAGCGTGCGGTTCACGCCTTTTTTGGCGCAGTCGATTTCGAACCGTGTTCACTGCTTTAATGGCCGCTACAACTGTTGTAATATTCGAGTATCGGTGGGCGGACCCGTGTTGGTTCTTGATAATCGACGCCGCGCCGGTACCTCAACCTCCCCCATTCATGAATATGGCCATGAACCAAGACTCCAGCTACAAAGACCTGTTGAAAGAGCGCGAAGCGCTCGACCAGCGAATCAAAGACGCGCGCAGCCGCGAAATCTCTTCCGCTCTGGCGCGTGTCCGTGAACTCATCTCGGAGTTCGACCTTTCGCCGCAGGATGTATTCCCTTCTGCCCGCGGAAATCGTGCTGCGACAGGCACGGGTGCGAAGGTCGCTCCAAAGTACCGCAATCCTGCCACAGGGCAGACTTGGACGGGACGTGGGAAGCCCCCTCGCTGGATTCAAAACGAAGACCGCGAAAAGTTCGCCATTTAACAGCCTGCGCGTATTTGCGAGTGCAGTGCAGTGCGGTCGGCGGCTGACGAGAGCAAGGCGCCCATCCTTATGACTCGTGTCGGTGGCGCGCGGCGCCATCGCGATCAGGCTTCGCCCGCACCTGGAAACCCGCCTGCGGCTGCAGCAGTACTGAATAGCCCGTTTCATTGCGGGCTTTTTCGTTTTTGCTGGAGAGGGGTGCTCTCTCGTTTCGCAGCGCATCTATGGGATCTCATCACGCGAGATCTCAGGTATGTGGTTTTACGTAGGCGGATGGCGTTTTGGTTTGTCAGCGGGGATCCTGTTGACCGTTGGGGCGGACTGATTGTCTGCTGTTCGCATTGGCATTGTTGCGCTGCGCTGACAGAATGTACGGTGTCGACCCTGAACTGGAGCCCCGCATATGTCTGTCATTTCCCACGAAAACAATTCCCCCGCTTTGAGCGGCCACGCTTTTTCCTCCACTATCCGTTCGCTGACCACGGCTTCGGGCAAGCAAGGGTCGTATTTTTCGCTGCCCGAGCTGGCACGGCAATTTCCTTCGGTGAGCCGGCTTCCCATATCGTTGCGCATCGTTCTGGAGTCTGTGCTGCGCAACTGCGATGGCCTCAAGGTAACGCCCGCACACGTTGCCCAACTGGCGCAGTGGAGCCCGACTGCGCCGCGCAAGGATGAGATTCCTTTCGTCGTGTCTCGTGTCGTGCTGCAGGACTTCACCGGCGTCCCGCTCCTGGTCGATTTGGCGGCCATGCGCAGCGCAGCACAGCGTCTGGGGAGCGATCCGCGTCGGATCGAGCCGTTGGTGCCGGTGGACCTGGTGGTGGACCATTCCATCATGGTCGACCACTATGGAACGCCGGATTCGCTTGACCTGAACATGAAGCTCGAGTTCCACCGCAACCGCGAGCGGTATGAGTTCATGAAATGGGGCATGCAGGCGTTCGACACCTTCAGGGTCGTTCCGCCCGGCTTCGGCATCGTGCACCAGGTCAACCTGGAATACCTGGCCCCCGGCGTTCATTGCAGCAAGGACGGCACGTACTACCCCGACACCCTGGTGGGAACCGACAGCCACACCACCATGATCAATGGCATTGGGGTGGTGGGCTGGGGTGTGGGCGGGATCGAGGCCGAGGCGGCAATGCTGGGCCAGCCGGTGTATTTCCTGATGCCGGACGTGGTCGGGTTCGAGCTCACCGGTGAATTGCGCGAGGGCGTCACCGCCACCGATCTGGTGCTCACCGTGACCGAGATCCTGCGCCGTGCCAAGGTGGTGGGCAAATTCGTCGAATTCTTCGGAGAGGGAACGCGTTCCCTCTCTGTTCCGGACCGCGCGACCATCGGCAACATGGCGCCCGAGTACGGAGCAACCATGGGCTTTTTCCCGGTCGACGAGAAAACGCTCGATTACTTCCGCGGCACAGGGCGTGACGAAGCGGCGGTCGAGGCCCTGGAGGCGTATTTCCGCGCGCAGGGCATGTTCGGGGTGCCGGCCAGCGGCGATATTGAGTATTCGCAAATCCTGCGTCTGGACCTGTCCAATGTGACGCCCAGCCTTGCCGGCCCCAAGCGACCCCAGGACCGCATCGAACTTGACGGCGTATGCAAGCAGTTCACGGCCTTGTTTTCCAGGCCCATGTCCGAAGGCGGCTTCAACCAGCCGGCTGAAATGCTCAAGACTCGGCATCAGGTGCGCGCGGGCGAAGGGGAGAACGAGGTCCCGGCCCGTGAGGCACCCACGCCCCCGGGTGCGCCGCGGTTCCTGGAGGAGATGGAAAACAACAAGCCTGACCGCAAGGTGATGCACGACGAGGCCACCGGAGCCACGGCCTTGCCTGAGCAGGACCATGACTTCAGCCTGGGCAACGGCGACGTGTTGATCGCAGCCATCACCAGCTGCACGAACACCTCGAACCCCAGTGTGCTGCTGGCAGCCGGTCTGCTGGCCAAGAAGGCAGTGGAAGCCGGCTTGACCGTGCAACCGCACATCAAGACGTCCCTGGCGCCGGGATCCCGCGTGGTCACGGAGTACCTGGCGCAAGCCGGGCTGCTGCCCTACCTGGAGCGCCTCGGCTTCGCGCTGGCGGGGTACGGCTGCACCACCTGCATCGGCAATTCAGGTGACCTTGCACCGGAAATCAACGAAGTCATCACCAGCAATGACCTGGTGTGCGCGGCAGTGCTGTCGGGCAACCGCAATTTCGAAGCGCGGATCCATCCCAACATCAAGGCCAACTTCCTCGCCAGCCCGCCGCTCGTGGTGGCTTACGCGATTGCCGGCACGATGCTGCGCGACCTGACCACTGAATGCCTGGGCAAGGGCAAGGACGGGCAAGAGGTATACCTGCGCGACATCTGGCCCACCACGGACGAGATCCATGCGCTGATGCACTTCGCGATGAACGGCCCCGCATTCCGGGAGAACTATGCCAAGGTCAAGACCGACCCGGGGGCGTTGTGGAGCGCCATCCATGGGGTGACAGGCGAGGTGTATTCCTGGCCTGAAAGCACCTACATCGCCGAGCCGCCGTATTTCGACGGTTTTGTGATCAAAAACGCAGCGCCCGGCGCAGGCCCTGCCGCTGCTGGAGGGAAAGACAGCGCGGAGGCGGTGCGCGGCGCACACATCATGGCGCTGTTCGGCGACTCGATCACCACGGACCATATTTCGCCTGCCGGCGCGATCAAGCTCGACGGCCCCGCAGGACAGTGGTTGCTGGAGCACGGCGTGCAGCGGCTGGACTTCAACAGCTTCGGGTCGCGCCGCGGGCACCACGAAGTGATGATGCGCGGCACCTTCGCCAACGTGCGCGTCAAGAATCTGATGATTCCCCCATTGGAGGACGGCTCCCGCGAGGAAGGGGGGTTGACGCTGTACCAGGGCGAAGGCCCGCAGCACGGTCAAAAGATGTTCATCTTCGACGCCGCAATGCAGTACATGGCCGCGGGTCGATCGACCGTGGTGCTGGCTGGCGAGGAATACGGCACCGGGTCGAGCCGCGACTGGGCGGCCAAGGGCACGCAGTTGCTGGGCATCCGCGCCGTGGTCGCGCGCAGCTTCGAGCGCATCCACCGCTCCAACCTGATCGGCATGGGCGTGCTGCCGCTGCAGTTCTGCGGCAACGACTCCTGGCAAACGTTGGGGCTGAAGGGCGACGAGCTCATCGACATCTTCCCCGATCCTGCGCTGACGCCGCAGAGCGAAGCCCGGATGATCATCCGCCGGCCCGATGGCAGCGTGGTGCAGGAAGTGATGCTCACGCTGCGCATCGACACGCCGATCGAGGTCGACTACTACCGGGCCGGCGGCATCCTGCCGTATGTCTTGCGCCAACTCTTGCAGGGCTGAACCCGGCGGTATATACGGCGCCGGGCAGGGAGCGGGAGGACCCTGACGAGCGGGCGGGCGAATACCGATAGACTTGTATCGATATGTTCTATGTCGCCCTGACCTCTCCGCGATGAGCGCCCGCCTCCCGGCTGCACCGGCCCGCCCTTCCTCGGGAGGCGGGCCGCTGGTCACTCTGGGATGGGTTGCCGCCGCCCTGGCGGCCGTTGTACTACCCGCCTGGCATTGGGGGGGCAGCGGCGAGGACGCATGGCGCTACCCGTCCATCGTGCTCGACATCACGGCGGTCGTGATCGGGTTGCTGGCAGTCACCATATCGGTCCAGACACTGGACGCTCGCGAACAGCCGCGCGCCAACCTCTTCGTTTTCGGCCTCACGGTGGCGCTGGTGGTCAATGGCTGCCAGGTGGCCTTGGCGCTTGTGGCTGCGGGCCGGTTCGACGGGCTGCAGTCGTTTTTCCTGACGGTGGGGCATGGTGCCGAGGTGCTCACGCTGCTGGCGTTTTCCCTGCGCAGCCGGTTGGCGGGCCGTGGCGTGGCGTGGCTGGCGGCAGGGCTGACCGTTGCGTTCGCCTGGGCAGCCGTGGGGATGGTGCTGATCGAAGGCGATACGCTGGAGCGCTGGCCGCAACGCTCCTTGCTGGGCGTGCACACCGCCATGTTGGTCGCGGCGGCGTGGATTGCGCACTCCACCCGCACCACCCGGGCGCAGGCCTCCGGTTCCCGGCTGCGTCTGGTGGTGGCAGCCACGTGGGCCCTGGCAGTGGCAGAGGGTTTGCTCGCTTACGCCGGTGGCCTGGGCGCGGGCTGGCGGGGGGTGGCGCTGTTGGCAGGCGCACTGCGGGTGGGCGGCTATGTGCTGCTGTTCCAGGCCATCTACATCTCGGGCGTGCGCCTGCCTTACCAGCGGGCGCGTGACGCCGAGGCGCGCATGCGCGACGGCGAGTTGCGCCTGCAGTTGCTGGGCCGCAACCTGCCCGGCACGGTTCTGGTGCAGCTGGTCCGGGAGGCGGACGGACGCAGCCGTTTTCTCCACATCAGCGACGCAGTGCAACGCCTGCTCGGCCGAGAGGCCCATGAGCTGTTGCGCGACCCACTGCTGCTGTCTTCGCACATCCTCAGCGAGGACCGGTCCCTCTACGAGTTGGCGCTGGAGCACTCTTTTCAGACGCGCGCCATCTGTGAGTGCGTTGTGCGCATGCAGCGGCGCGATGGCCAGACCTTGTGGGTGCGCTTGAGTGCGTCGCCGCGCCAGCTCGACGGCGGGCGCACGGTGTGGGATGGCGTGCTGGTGGATGTGACGGAGCAGCGCAATGCCGAGCGCCTCACGCGCGAGCGCGATATCCAGTTGGCCGGCGTGCTCCAGCACCTGCCTGGCGGTGTCTCCCGGGTGGACACGTCGGGCCGGGTCGTGTATATGAATCCGCTGCAGGCCAGCTGGCTGCGATGCGCCCCTGCGGCCATGGAGGGCCAGTTCCTTTTCGACATCCTGCCCAAAGGTGTGCTGGCAGCGCTGCGCGAGCCGCTGGCGCGCGCCGTGCGGGGCGAGAAATCCGATGCGGAGGTGACGCTGCCGGGCGACGCCGGCCGCAGGGACTGGAGCGTGACCCTCGTGCCCGAGCACAACGGTATGGGCAACGTGGACGCCGTGGTCATCTTCGCCTACGACGTCACCGAGCAAAAAAGCCTCGCGCAGGCACTCAGCCAACAGCGCGCGCAGCTTGCAGGCCTGGTCAGTGCCATTCCCGACCTGGTGAGCCTCAAGGATGTCCATGGGCGCTACCTGTCCGGCAACCCCGTATTCGAGCGTTTCATGGGTCGGCCCGAGCGGGCGCTGCTGGGGCTGACCGACGCACAGTTGCTGCCGGCAGACCAGGCCGCCAGGATTCGCGCGCTGGACCAGCGCGTCATGGACGCCTGGCAGCCCCTGGTGATCGAGGAGACCTTGACGTTCGCCGAAGACGGCTACAGCGGGCGCTTCGAAACCGTCAAGACACCGATGCGCGACGCGCAGGGAAGGGTCAGCGGCGTACTCAGCGTCAGCCGCGACATCACCGATCGCCAGCGCGCAGCGCAGGAGATCGAGCGCCTGGCCTTCTACGACGTGCTCACCGGCCTGCCCAACCGGCGGCTGCTGCTCGACCGCCTGCAGCACGCACTGGCACGCTGCCGGCGCACACCCGGCCAGGGGGCCGTGCTGTTCATTGACCTGGACAACTTCAAGGACCTCAACGACACACTGGGCCACGACATGGGCGACCGCCTGCTGGCGCAGGTGGCCACGCGGCTGCAGGAATGCGTGCGCGAGTACGACACCGTGGCCCGATTCGGCGGGGACGAGTTCGTGGTCATGCTCGAAGGGCTGGGTGCCGACGAGGCACAGGCTGCCCTGCAGGCCGAACAGGTGGGCACGCACCTGCTGGCCGCGCTGAACAAGCCGTTCGCCCTGGCGGCGCAGCAGTACTACAGCACGCCGAGCATTGGGGTGACGCTGTTTGGCGCCGAGCGCTGCGGCGTGGAAGACCTGCTCAAGCGTGCCGACATGGCCATGTACGAGGCCAAGGCGGCCGGGCGCAACACGATGCGGTTCTTCGACCCCCAGATGCAGGCCGCCCTGGGCGCACGGTTGCAACTCGAATCGGATCTGCGTGCGGGGCTGGAGCATGGGCACTTGCAGGTCCACCTGCAGCCGTTGATGGACGCCGATGCCGCGCTCGTGTGCGGCGCCGAGGCGCTGGTGCGTTGGCAGCACCCGCAACGCGGCCTGCTGGCGCCCGCGCAGTTCATCGGCCTGGCCGAGCAGACCGGGCTGATCGTGCCGTTGGGCCGGGTGGTCCTGCAGGCGGCATGCCGCCAGCTGGCGCGCTGGGCGGCGCACGAGGAGACGCGCACGCTGACCCTGGCGGTGAACGTGAGTGCGCGGCAGTTCCGCCACCCGGGGTTTGTCCAGGAAGTGCTGGACGCCGCAGCCGAGGAGGGCGCGCCCCTCGAGCGGCTGAAACTGGAACTGACCGAGACCCTGCTGCTGGGCGATGTGGAGGACACGGTGTTGCGCATGACGCAGTTGCGCGAGCGGGGCGTCACCTTCGCGCTGGACGATTTCGGCACCGGCTACTCGTCCCTGGGCTACCTCAAGCGGTTGCCGCTGTCTCAGATCAAGATCGACCAGGGGTTCGTGCGCGACGTGCTCACCAACCCGAACGACGCAGCCATTGTCCGTACGATACTCGCGCTGGCGCACAGCCTCGACCTCCAGGTGGTCGCCGAAGGCGTCGAAACGGCCGGGCAACTGGCCTTCCTTCGACACCATGGCTGCGGCGGCTACCAGGGCTGGCTGTTCGGCCGGCCGTGCCCGGTGGAGCAATTCGAGGCCCGGTACCTGCCCCGCAGGCAGGGGCAAGCAACCCAGCAAGTGGAGTCGGCATGAACGTCACGACGGTGGACACCCGGATCGCCTGGATCGACGCCGACGCGCAGCATGCGCGCCGCGCGCTGGAACTGCTCGCCCTGGGCGATCTGGGCTGGATGGTGATGGGCGTGGCGCGTCCCGACGCCGGCGCCGCACCTCAGCAGGGCTGGAGCGCCGCGGTGCTGTGCCTGGAGGACGCCGACAGAAGCCTGCCCGAGTGGGTGCGCCAGCCGGCGCACTGGGCGCTGCTGCTGTGCCTGACCCCCGCCCAGGAGGCGCTGGCCGCGCGCGCGCTGCGCGGGCGTTCGGGCCTTGGCGACTACGTGCTGCGCGTGCCGGGCCGTGACCACATGCCGGAGCTGCTCGAGCGCCTCAAGGCGCTGGTGCGCCGCACGGCCGCGCGCCAGGCCGTGACCCCGGCCCTGCAGGGCAAGATCGCCCGCATGCGCACGGCGCTGGGCAGCATGAGCCAGGGCATCTTCGAGACCGATCGGCACGGACGGATCAACGTCTACAACGAGCGCGTGCTCCAGTTGCTGGACTTGCCCGAGTCGCTCATGGCCAGCCGGCCCACCCTGTCCGAGGTGACCCGCTACCAGATCGGGCGGGGCGACTTTGGCGAGCGTTTCGAGCACATCGACATGCGCGGGCGCGACCACGTGCGGCAGGAAGCGCGCAACCGCGCCCCGGAGGTGTACTGGCGCCGCACGCAGGACGGGCGCACCCTGGAAGTGCGCACCCGCACGCTGCCCGACGGCGGGCTGGTGCGCACGTTTGCCGACATCAGCGACCATGTGCGCGTGCAAACCGAGCTGCAGCGCAGCGAGACGCGGCTGCGCAGCCTGTGCGACCTGTCCTCGGACTGGTACTGGGAGCAGGATGCGCAAGGCCGTTTCACCGACATCGCCGGTATCGCGGCCCGCCAGGACGCGCGGTTGCAGGCGCTGCTCGGCCACACGCTGTGGGAGCTGGGCGCGGCCAACATGACGGCGCCGGACTGGGCCGCACACCGCGAGCGCCTGGCGGCCCGCCAGCCGTTTCGCGAACTCGAGCTCAAGCGCGTGGCGACGGATGGCAGCGTCATGTGGATCGCCCTCAGCGGCGAGCCGATCGTGGGCGATTGCGGCGCACCGCTGGGTTACCGGGGCGTGGGGCGCAACATCACCGAGCGCAAGCGCGTCGAAGGCGAGATCGAGCGGCTGGCGTTCTACGATGCCCTCACCGGCCTGCCCAACCGCCGCCTGCTGCTCGACCGGCTGCACCGCAGCTGCATCAGCCTGGAGCGCAACCGGCACCACGCAGCGCTGCTGTTCATCGACCTGGACAACTTCAAGAACCTCAACGACACGCGCGGCCACGACCTGGGCGACCAGCTGCTCGCGCAGGTGGCCGGCCGGCTGCGCGAGTGCGTCCGCGCCAGCGACACGGTGGCGCGGTTCGGGGGCGACGAATTCGTCGTGCTGGCCGACACCCTGGCCACCACGGCCGAGCAGGCGCGCAACGACGCGCACAAGCTCGCCCACAAGATCGCCCGGGCGCTGCGCCAGCCCTACACCCTTGCTGACGGGCACGTCTACCACAGCACCCCCAGCGTCGGCGTGACGCTGTTCGCCCATCCCACGCAGCCGGTCGACGAACTGCTGCGGCAGGCCGACTTTGCCATGTACCAGGCCAAGACGGCCGGGCGCAACGCGGTGCGGTTCTTCGACCCCAGCCTGCTGTCGCAGATGCGGGCCCGTGCCGAGCTGGAAACCGAACTGCGCCACGGGCTGGCGCGGGGCGAATTGCTGCTGCACTACCAACCGGTGGTCGACATCGGGGGGCACATCGTCGCGGCCGAGGCGCTGGTGCGCTGGCAGCATCCGCAGCGCGGCCTGCTGGCGCCCGGTGAGTTCATCGAGATGGCCGAGCAGACCGGCCTGATCCTGCCGCTGGGCCGGCGCGTGCTGGACGCCGCCTGCACGCAGCTGGCGGCCTGGGCGCAGCAGCCCGCCATGGACGGCATCACGCTGTCGGTGAACGTAAGCGCGCGGCAGTTCCGCCAGAGCGCATTTGCCGACGAGGTGCTCACGGCGCTGCGCGCCAGCGGCGCGCGCGCGGACCGGCTGCGCCTGGAAATCACCGAAAGCCTGATGCTCACCGACACCGAAGAGTCGATCGCCAAGATGGACCACCTGCGCGCCCAGGGGGTGTGCTTTTCCCTGGACGACTTCGGCACTGGTTATTCCTCGCTGTCCTACCTCAAACGGCTGCCGCTGGACCAGCTCAAGATCGACCGTGGTTTCGTGCGCGACCTGCTCACGGACCCGAACGACGCCGCCATCGTGCGCACCATCCTGGCGCTGGCGCAGAGCCTGGACCTGAGCGTGGTGGCCGAAGGCGTGGAAACCGCCAGCCAGCTCGACTTCCTGCGGCGCCATGGCTGCCAGGCCTTTCAGGGCTACATGTTCGGGCGCCCCGCCGCGGCGGTGGCGATCGAGCGCGCGATCCTGCCGGCCGAGTGAGCGGCGCCGGCCGTGGCGCGCAGACAATTCGTCCATGACGCAACACATCGTGATCGCCGGCGGCGGCATCGGCGGCCTGGCCGCGGCGCTGGGCAGCGCCCGCGCCGGCTGGGGCGTGCGCCTGTATGAGCGCGCAGGTGCCTTCTCCGAACTGGGTGCCGGGGTGCAGTTGGGCCCCAATGCGGTGCGCTGGCTCGACGCGTGGGGACTGCAGCAGGCGCTGCATGCGGTGGCCGCCTTTCCGGACCGCCTGGAAGTGCGCAGCGCCGCCAGCGGACAGCTGCTCGGCGGGCTGCGCCTGGGCGCCGACATGGTGCGCCGTTATGGCGCCGCCTACGCCGCGGTCCACCGCGCCGATCTGCACGCGCTGCTGCTGGCCGCCGTGCAGGATGTCCCCGCCGTGCAGCTGCACACCGGCCATGCGCTGGCCGGCTACAGCACGGGCGGATCCGAGGTCGCGGTGCAGCTGGAGCGCCCGGGCGCGTCGCCGGTGACGGTGCACGCCGACGCGCTGCTGGGCGCCGACGGGCTGCGCAGCGCGGTGCGCCAATGCCTGTTGGGCGACGCGGCCACACGCTCGTCCGGCCACCTGGCCTACCGCGCGGTGGTGCGCCAGGACGCGCTGCCTGCGGCGCTGCGCTCGCAGCAGGTCACCGCGTGGCTGGGGCCGGGGCTGCACGTGGTGCACTACCCCGTGCGCCGGGGGGAGCTGCTCAACGTGGTGGCCATTCGCCACGGCCAGGCGCCCGCGGACCTGGACGGCTGGGACCATGGCGCCAACGCCGCCGAGCTGGAAGCCGCCCTGGCCCGCACCTGCGCGCCGCTGCAGGACCTGGTGCGCGCCGTGCCCCAGGCCGGCAGCGGCTGGCGCCTGTGGCCGCTGGCCGACCGGCCGCCCGTGGCCGGTCCGCACGAAATGGCCCACGGCCTGGTGGCGCTGCTGGGCGACGCCGCCCACCCCATGCGGCCCTACCTGGCCCAGGGCGCCGGCATGGCCATCGAGGACGCCGCCGAGCTGCAGCGCGCCCTGGCCATGGACGACCTGGAGGTGCCGCTGCGCCTGCGCCGCTATGCGCTGAACCGCTGGCAGCGCAACGCCCGCGTGCAGGAGCGCTCGCGCCGCAACGGCGTCATCTTCCACGCCCGCGGCCCGCTGCGCTGGGGGCGCGACGCCAGCCTGCGCCTGCTGGGCGAGCGCATTCTGGACGTGCCCTGGCTGTACCGCGGCGACGGCTCCAGCGCCAGCTCGCTCTGAAATCTGTAGCTTCTCGCGCTTGACTGGCGGGCGCTAGAGGCCGATTTGGCTCATATTCTTTTGTCAGCCCGGCGCACCTGGGGCGGCGCTGGCAGCCCGGCAAAGCCCGCGGCCGCCAGCGCCAGCGCCGCCGCGATGGCAGCCATCACCGCCACGAAGGGGTCGCTGGCGCCGCTGCCCGCCAGCGACGCCACCAGCCCGGTGAACCACTGCATGGCCGCCACGCCCAAAAACATGGCCATGGTGAACACCGCCATGGCGCGGCCGGTCAGGTCGGCCGGGTAGGCGACGCGCACGTCCGCGTATTGCAGCACGATAAAGCCCGACAGCAGGCCCACGGCCAGCATTAGCGCCACGTCCAGCCAGGCCGGCCCGCCGGCCGCCAGGGCGGCGAACAGGGCGCTCATCACCAGCGTGCAGGCCACCAGCCAGCGCCGGCGCCGGCGCGCGTCGGGCGGGTCGATGCGGCCGAACAGCACCGGCCCGGCCAGTGCCAGCACCGACAGCGCCAGCGCCACGTTGCCGCTGGCCACCAGCGACCAGCCGTGGCGC
>DAMCAL010000030.1:0-24489 GCA_032059585.1 Burkholderiaceae bacterium | reverse complement strand
CTGCACGGTCTGGCCGCCCAGCTTGCCGCCGCGCTCCTCCAGCGCCAGGTTGAAGGCGTCCCACATGTCCTGGCCCAGCGCCGCGCCGCTGCCCGACATGGTGGCCATGAAACCGATCTTCACGTCGGCCCAGGCGGCGCCGGGCAGGCACGCGGCCGCGGCCGCCAGCGCCACGGCGCCAAGTTGCAGGGAAATCTTCATGTGGGTCTCCTGAGGGGTGGAAGAGGGAGGCGGGGAGCGGGGGCGCTGGGCAGCGCGGGGCGACTGCGAACACCCCATATGCTTCATATCTAAACAATTTAGTAAATAAGGAAATCCCCAGCCCGGCGCGGCCAGGACCAGCCCGTTCCTATATTTTTTATAGCTGCTTGCGCTTTCCTGGAGCGCGTTGGAGGCACTTTTACCTTGAATCCGTCGCGGGCGTGGTGTGGCTGCCACACGGGCCCATGCGGCGCCAACGCCTTCAGTCGAGCGCGAAAAAGTGCCGCGCGTTGC
Source organism: Burkholderiaceae bacterium (assembly GCA_032059585.1). Lineage (GTDB taxonomy): Bacteria > Pseudomonadota > Gammaproteobacteria > Burkholderiales > Burkholderiaceae_C > Melaminivora. The sequence goes on along the minus strand of DAMCAL010000030.1, from coordinate 23,994 downwards.
CGTGCAGGATGCGCTCCTTTTCCTGCGCGTCGAGCCGGTCGGAGCCGGCCACGAGGTGCCCGATGCGCTGCTCGCCCAGCGGGAACGGGTAGTCCGAGCCGAGCATCACGCGCTCGCTGCCCATCACGTCCACCAGCAGGCGCAGCGCCCGGTCGTCGAACACGGCCGAGTCCACCCAGAAGCGGTCCACGTAGCTCGACGGCAGCTGCGGGCAGTCCTGGCGCCCGATGTCGCGGTGCGTCCAGGCGTTGTCCACGCGCCCGAGCAGGAAAGCGAACGACCCGCCGCCGTGCGCGAAGCACAGCCTGAGCGAGCGCGGCAGCCGCTCGAAGGCGCCCGACAGGATCAGCGACAGGATGGCCAGCTGCGTCTCCGCCGGCATGGCCACCAGCCATGGCAGCATCCACTTTTTCATGCGCGCGCCGCCGCCCATCATGTCCCACGGGTGCGCCAGCACCGGGATGCCCTCGACGGCGCAGTGGTGCAGGAACTCGATGAGCTGCTCGTCGTCCAGATCGCGGTCGCCCACGTGGTTGCCGATCTGCACGCCCACGTGGCCGCAGGCCGTGGCGCGCGAGGCCTCGCGGCAGGCACGCTCGGTGTCCTGCAGCGGCACCTGGGCCATGGCTTTGAGCCGCGTGGGGTGGCGGTTGCAATGCGCGAGCGTCAGGTCGTTCATGCGCGCCGCCCAGTCGGCGGTTTTGTCCGCGTCCAGCGCGTAGCCGAACATGACCGGCGTGGCGCAGACGATCTGCATCGCAACGCCCTGGCGGTCCAGGTCGGCCACGCGGGCATCTGCGTCCCACAGGGCCTGCACCACCGGGCGGAACTCCTGGTCGCCGCGCATGATCATGCCGGCGCCGCTGTGCTCGTCGATGCGCAGCCAGGGCGCTGCGTGCACATGCAGCGCCTGGGCCTGCGCGCGCGTGATGCGCGGGAAAAGATGGGCGTGCATGTCGATCACAGGGTTCTCCAGGGAAAAGCGTGCATCACGCGGGCGCGGGCGCTGCACGCAGCTGCGCGTGCCAGCTGGCGTAGTCCGCGCCCGGGTGCTGGGTGCCGCACTGCGGGCACACCCGCTCGGCCGCATCCAGCGCCTGGAACCGGCGGAAGATGACCGGCAGGTCGTCCACCAGGCTTGCCAGCTGCTGCGACGCGCTCCACACCAGCGCGGCGCAGTGCGCGCAGTACCAGTGAAAGCTGTCGGGCTGCCCTGCCGGGCGGCGGCGCTCGACCAAGAGGCACAGGCCCGCCTCCGGGCGCTGGGGCGAGTGCTGCACATGCGCGGGCATCAGGAACACGTCGCCCGCCTTCAGGTCGACGCGCTCGAACCTGCCGCGTTCCCACAGGTGCAGGTAGGCGTTGCCCTGCAGCTGGTAGAAGATTTCCTCGGTCGGGTTGTCGTGGAAGTCGGTGCGGGTGTTGGGCCCGCCCACCACGTTGACGATGTAGTCGCCGTCGGGGAACAACGCCGCGTTGCACACCGGGGGCGCCAGGCGCTGGCGGTGCGCCTCGGCCCAGTCGAGCAGGTTTTTGGGCAGTCCGTAGCGCAGGATCGGGGGCATGCGGGTCTCCTGGTGGGTGTGACCGTGGCGCCGCGCCCGCAAGGATGGGCGGCCGACGCTACAGCGGCTTGTACGCGACGGCCTTGATCTCGATGCGCAGGTGCGGATGCGGCAACTGGTGCACGGCCACCGTGGTGCGCGTCGGGCCGTCATGGCCGAAGTACTCGCCGTAGGCCCGGTTGTAGGCCGCGAAGTCGCCCATGTCCACCAGGAAGGTACTGATTTCCACCACGTCCTCCAGGGCGGCACCGGCGCTGGCCAGAATGCCCTGCAGGTTCTCGATCACCGCGCGCGTCTGCGCGGCGACGTCCAGCCGCATGCTGCCCATGGCGTCCAGCGGCTCGGCGCCAGCGATGGTGTTGTCCGGCTGGCGCGCGCTGGTGCCGGAGACGAACAAAAAGTCGCCCGCGCGGCGGATGTGCGGAAACGGGCCGCGCGGAGTGGCGCGGCCTTCGATCACGGTGGCTTGGGTGGTCATGCGTATCTCCTGTTTTTTGAGCATGCCGCATGCGGGCCTGCCGCTTTTCTTTGCCGAGAGCAGATGTCCCCGCACCATAGCGCAGGCAGTTAACGGCTCGGTGCACATAAGTGGCGCTACTCAGTGGCCCAAGATGTATGCCGTACTGGGGTTCCTCCTCTGTCAGGCAGTTTTCAGCATCAGGAAAGGATGGTCCTGTTCCTGATCGAGCGCGCTGACATAGTCCTCGCTGCGGAGCTGTCGCGTGCGCAGGTAGTCGATCAGATACGGTTTGCTCGCGGCGGAGTCGCTGGCATCGCGTAGTACTTTGATGGTGGCCATACCCTCTTGAACGGTGCCGTCGAAGGACAGCGGCGTGAGAGGCTCAAACAGGCTTTGGTAGCCCGACGCTATGGACTCAGCCGTGACCAAGGCATGGCGCAGTTCGTTCGTGCGTATCCTGCAGTCGAGGCGAACGCTGTTGCACAGCATCAGCATTTGCGACAGCTGCCAGAACAGGCCTGCATGGACTGGCGCCTGCGTGTCCAGCATGAAAGCCACCTCTCCCTCGAAGAACGCTGCCTGGTCTGCCAGTGCAGCGGCTACATCGGCGTATTCGGACTGTGGCGCACCCAGGGCGGAGGCCTGCTGCGCGCGCTGCACCAAGCCTTTGGTGCGTGACATCTGCGCGCGCAGCGCTGCCTTGCGCTGGTCTTCAAAGTTCACGTGCAGGGTTCTGGTGAATTGGTCCAGTTGGCTGTCCAGGGCATTGAAGCGCTGGCGCATGTACGCGAACCCTGCCACGCTGACGGCCACCCCGACCAAGGACACTCCCAGGCTTGCCACCTGCAGTGCCTGCAACGTGCTCATCATCAGCGAGAGTTGGCGCACCTGCACGGCCGTGTAGATACCCGATCCGGCATTCACCACACCTGACAGCAGCGAAACCGGGGTCGGCAGGCTCGACACCAGCGACGAGACCACCGACTGGGCAATGCCGGTTTCCTGCAAGTGCCCGACGATCTGTCCGGTGCCTATGTCTTTCAGGATGGTGCCGTACCGCATTATTTCGCCAGTGGCAAACCGTGCTGCGAACTGGGCAGGAACCTCGAAAACCATCTTGCTCAGCATGGAAGCCTGTTCCTGTCGATCAATTGCTGGGCGGCCTGCCTTACCTGCTCCCGCAGGTCGGCTTCCAGGCCCTGAGAACCTGTAAGAAAGTCACGCAGACTCTGAACAATAGCCTCGCGTTGAGCGGGCTTGAACTTGAGTTGGTGCATACAGCCGTACTCCGCTGAAAGCTGCCGCGTGTCGAAGGACCAGGGCTTTATCTCGTCGGTCAGCGGTGTGCTCCTGCCGGCGCAGGCGACCCATGCAGCTTCCTGGCGTCGCAGACAGATGATCAAAGGCGCGCGAACCTGGCGGACAAACTCGCCCTGCAGAACTTCGACGGCAGTTTTTGCAAATACCCTCTGGCGCAGGCCGCTTTTCTTCAGCTCGATGTCGATGTGTTGGATGAAGGCGTCCTGCAAAGCCATGATCGCCAGTGCCATTTCAGCCTGGGTGTTGTCCCGCCAGTTCAGCACAGTCCGCCGGAACGCCAGCCCGGCCAGCCGTTCGGGGTCGGTGAGAGGCGGAACCGCCTCCTGGGCCAGGGCGTCGGTCCCTTGCGACGGCACGGCCGGGTCACGGCCACTCTTCGGCTCCCCGGGACGGGGCCGCAGCACGATGTCTTGCGTCAGAAAGGCCACCCATTTGCGTATCAGGCTGTTGGGTGTGGACTCCTGGATCGGAGCCTGGGGAGCAGTGTCGTTGGGCACGTCGTTACCGATCAGAAATCATGTGGCGTTATGCCATGGTTTCCGCCTGAGCCGTGGCGGCCTCAGGTCCCGCCGACGAAGGGGTTGCTGCGCCGCTCGGCGCCGAACGTGCTCTCCGGCCCGTGGCCAGGGATGAACACCGTCTGGTCGCCCATCGGCCACAGCCGCTGGGTGATGCTGTCGATGAGCTGCTGGTGGTTGCCCTGCGGAAAGTCGGTGCGGCCGATGCTGCCGGCGAACAGCACGTCGCCGACGAAGGCGCGCCCGATCTGCGGCGCGTGGAACACCACGTGCCCGGGGGTGTGGCCCGGGCAGTGGCGCACGTTCAGGGTCTCCTGGCCGATGGTCACCGTGTCGCCGTCGTGCAGCCAGCGCGTGGGGGCGAAGCTTTTCGCAGGTGGAAAGCCGAACATGGCGCTTTGCTGCGGCAGCCCGTCGATCCAGAACTGGTCGCCCTCGTGCGGGCCGATGATGGGCAGCCCAAGCCGCTCGGCCAGCTCGCCGGTGCCGCCGGCGTGGTCGATGTGCGCGTGCGTGAGCCAGAGGGCCTTGAGCTGCAGCCCCAGCCGCTCCACGGCGGCCAGCAGCGTGTCCAGGTCGCCGCCAGGGTCGATGATGGCGGCCTCGCGGGTCTGGTCGCACCAGACGAGCGAGCAGTTTTGCTGGAACGGTGTGACGGGGATGGTCTGGTAGTGGAGCATGGCAAAAAAGGGTTCGGCGGTCTGGCGGCCCTTGCCGCGCAAGGGCCCGCGCAGGGTGGGGCAGGCAGGCGCATTGCAGTCGCGCGGCGCAGCCGTAGGCGATGGCTGACGCAACCGGGAGATGCGCCGTGATACAAACATCGCGCCATGGCCCCAAGTATGGCCAACCTGTGTGTTTTTTTCTGGGAGCTGACAGCATGGCCGCACATGCGCTGCATGACCATGCGGCCGACCTCACGGCGATCGGGCACATCGCCGCCATCCCGACCATCCTGGACACCGTCTGCCGCCACACGGGCATGGGCTTTGCCGCGGTGGCGCGCGTGACCGAGGACCGGTGGATCGCCTGCAGCGTCAAGGACGACATCGCCTTCGGCCTGCAGCCCGGCGGCGAGCTGGAGGTGGCGACCACGCTGTGCCATGAGATCCGCCAAAGCGGCTCTGCCGTGGTCATCAGCCACGTGGCGCAGGATGCCGTCTACTGCGGCCACCCGACGCCGGCGCGCTACGGTTTCCAGAGCTACATCTCGGTGCCCATCGTGCTGCCCGACGGCGGCTTTTTCGGCACCCTGTGCGCCATCGACCCGGCGCCGGCACCCCTGGATGGGCCGGAGACCATCGGCATGTTCACGATGTTCGCCGACCTGATCGGTTTCCACATCCAGGCGCAGCGGCAGATGGCGGCCGGCCAACAGGCCGAGCGCAGTGCGGAAATGGTCACCAGCATCCTGGCCGCGACCCCGGACTGCATCATGGTGCTGTCGGCCGCGGGCGAGCTGGAGTACATGAACGCGCGTGGTGTCGAGCTCAACCAGTTTGGCTCGGTGCAGGACGTGCTCGGCCAGGAGTTCGCCGCCCTGTGGCCCGAGGCCGAGCGCGGCAAGATCCGCGTGGCGGTGCAGCGCGCCGCGCACGGGCAGATTGCGCGCACGCAAGGCTTTTGCCCCACGGCCCGTGGCGAGCCGCGCTGGTGGGAGGTGAGCTTCGCGCCGCTGCGGCCCGGCGGCGGTGCGCCCAAGGTGGTCGGCATCTCGCGCGATGCCACCGATCGGCGCCATGCCGAGGTGGCGCTGCGCGCCAGCCAGGCGCGCCTGCGCGAGAGTGAGCAGCGCCTGGACGCGCTCGTTCGCTCTTCGTCGGAAGTGCGCTTTTCCATGAGTGCCGACTGGCGCGAGCTGTACCAGCTGGCCGGCGGCGGCTTCATTCCCGACACCACTTCGGCCAACCCCGACTGGCTGCAGCAGTACATCCCGCAAGGCCACCGCGCGGCGGTGCGGCAGGAGTACGAGCGCGCCATCCGCACGCGCTCGACCTACCACATCGAGCACCAGGTCCACCGCGTCGACGGCACCGTGGGCTGGGCGCTGTCGCGTGCGGTGCCGCTGATGGACGCCGAGGACCGCATCACCGGCTGGCTGGGCGCCGCCTCCGACGTCAGCGACCGCAAGCGCGCCGAGGCCGCCCTGCGCGGGCTCAACGCCACGCTGGAGCAGCAGGTGGCCGAGCGCACCGCCGAGCTGAACCGCCTGTGGCAGAACTCGCTCGACCTGCTGGCCATTGTCGAGACCGACGGCACCTTCATCGCCATCAACGCCGCCTGGACATCGCTGCTGGGCTGGACGTCCGATGAACTGGTGAACACGCCGTTCGCGCCGCTGGTCCATCCCGACGACCTGGAGGCCACCCAGGCGGTGTTCGCCGGCCTTTTTGATGCGCCGCTGACCCAGCCCTATACCTACCGCCTGCGCCACCGCGACGGCAGCTACCGCTGGGTGGCCTGGATCGCGGTGCTGGAGCAGGGCAAGATCTACGCCAACGGCCGCGACGTCACGGCCGAGCGGACCCAGGCCGCGGCGCTGGCCGCCGCCGAGGACGCGCTGCGCCACGCCCAGAAGATGGAGGCCATCGGCCAGCTCACGGGCGGCGTGGCGCACGACTTCAACAACCTGCTGACGGTGATCAAGTCGTCCACCGAACTGCTCAAGCGCCCCAGCCTGCCCGAGGAGCGGCGCAGCCGCTACATCACCGCCATCTCCAACACCGTGGACCGCGCGGCCAAGCTCACGTCGCAGCTGCTGGCGTTCGCCCGCCGCCAGGCGCTCAAGCCCGAGGTGTTCGCGGTCTGCGACGCGGTGCGCACCATCGGCGACATGATCCGCACGCTGACCGGCTCGCGCATCCAGATCGTGAGCCACCTGCCCGAGGTGCAGTGCTTCGTCAGCGCCGACGCCAGCCAGTTCGACACCGCGCTGGTGAACATGGCCATCAACGCGCGCGACGCGATGGACGGCGCCGGCACGCTGACCATCCGCGTGCAGCCGGTGGACCGCATCCCGGCCGACCGGCTGCATCCGCAGGTGGCCGGGGCGTTCGTGGCGGTGTCCATCGCCGACACCGGCAGCGGCATCTCGCCGCAGGCGCTGGAGCACATCTTCGAGCCGTTTTTCACCACCAAGGGGGTGGGCCACGGCACCGGCCTGGGCTTGAGCCAGGTGTTCGGCTTTGCCAAGCAGTCCGGTGGCGAGGTGCACGTCAGCAGCGTGCCGGGGCAGGGCTCGACCTTCACGCTGTACCTGCCACGCGTGCAGCCGCCCGTGGACGCGCCAGCGGCGCGGGAAGGGGAGGACGAGCCGCTGGTGGACGGCCACGGCACCTGCGTGCTGGTCGTCGAGGACAACACCGACGTCGGCACCTTCACCATGCAGACCCTGCAGGAGCTGGGCTACCAGACCGTCTGGGCCAGCGACGGCCGGCAGGCCCTGGCCGAGCTGGCACAGGGCGCCGACCGCTTCGACGTGGTGTTCTCGGACGTGGTCATGCCCGGCATGAACGGCATCGAGCTGGCCCAGCGGATCCGGCGCGACCACCACGACCTGCCCGTGGTGCTGACCACCGGCTACAGCCATGTGCTGGCGCAAGACGGCAGTCATGGCTTCGAGCTGCTGCGCAAGCCCTATTCGGTCGAGCAGCTCTCGCGCGTGCTGCGCAAGGCGATCACCTGGCAGCGCCGCCAGCGCATCCTGGCCGGGCAGTTCGGGCGGCAGCGCTGACGCGGCGGCACTCGCGCCGCCGTCACAGGCGCACGTCGTAGCCGATCGTCAGCGGCGCGTGGTCGCTGAACTTCTCGCCGCGGTAGATGTGCTCGGTGCGCGCCAGGTGCGCCAGCGCCGGCGTGGCCAGGTGGTAGTCCAGCCGCCAGCCGACATTGTTGGCATATGCCTGGCCGCGGTTGCTCCACCAGGTGTAGCACTCGTCGGTGGCGTCGGGCCTGAGGTGCCGGTACACATCCACCAGGCCGCCGCCGGGGTCTTCCTTGTGCAACAACTTTGTCATCCAGGCGCGCTCTTCCGGCAGGAAACCGCTGTTTTTCTGGTTGCTGCGCCAGTTCTTCAGGTCGGCCTGGCTGTGGGCGATGTTGATGTCGCCGCACAGGATGAACTCGCGCTCGGCCTTCAGGCCCATCAGGTGCGGGTGGAAGTTGGCCAGGAAGCGGTACTTGGCGCCCTGGCGCTCCTCGCCCGAAGAGCCGCTGGGAAAGTAGGCACTGATGATCGACAGCCGCCGCGCGGGGGTGTCGAAGCGCAGCTCCACGTAGCGGCCCTCGGGGTCGAACTCGCCGCAGCCGTAGCCCGCGCGCACGTCGCTGGGCTCGTGGCGGGTGTAGACGCCCACGCCCGAGTAGCCCTTCTTGGCCGCAAAGTGGAAGTGCCCCTGCAGACCCGCGAGCTGCTCGAAGCGGCCCGCCACGTCGCCGTGCTGGGCCTTGAGTTCCTGCACGCAAATACAATCCGGGCGCTGCCGGTCCAGCCATGCCTCCACGCCCTTGGCGGTGGCCGAGCGGATGCCGTTGAGGTTGAGACTGGTGAGTTTGAACAGGGATGGATCCATGCTGAATCAGGGCGCCGCCGAGCGGGGCGAAAAAGACAATCGGGGGCAGGAGCCGGTGCAGCTGGCGCAGGAGTTCGTGCGCTTCGCGGTCGAGTCGGGCGTGCTGCGCTTTGGCGAGTTCAAGACGAAGGCCGGGCGTCTGAGTCCGTACTTCTTCAACGCCGGGCTGTTCGACGACGGCGCCAAGCTGGGGCGCCTGGCGCAATTCTATGCACAGGCCCTGGTGGCCAGCGGGATCGCCTTCGACATGGTGTTCGGCCCGGCGTACAAGGGCATTCCGCTGGCGGCCACCGTGGCCGTGGAGCTGGCGCGGCTGGGGCGCAACGTGCCCTTTGCCTACAACCGCAAGGAAGCCAAGGACCATGGCGAAGGCGGCACGCTGGTGGGCGCGCCGCTGGCCGGGCGGGTGCTCATCATCGACGACGTGATGAGCGCCGGCACCGCTGCGCGCGAGTCCATCGCGCTGATCCGCGCCGCCGGCGCCACCCCGCGCGCCATGGCCATCGCCCTGGACCGCCAGGAAAAGGCCACCGAGGACGGGCGCGACGTGGCGCACAGCGCGGTGCAGTACGTGCGGGATGCCCTGGGGCTGCAGGTGTGCGCCATCGCCACCCTGGCAGACTTATTGCAGTACCTGTCGGCCAGCGGGGACGACGCGCAGATGACGGCGCACCGCGACCGCGTGCTGGCCTACCGCCAGCGCTACGGTGTCGACGGCGCAGTGCCCGCCGCACCGATGGCCTGAGGGGCCGTTCGGTGCGACACTGAACGGGCCACCACCATGCACCGGCCGCGCGCGGCCGCAACCACAGGAGCAGGCTTGAAGCTGAACGCAAGACCACACCTGGCCCGCTGGGGCGCCGCACTCGCGGCCAGCCTGGCGGCCACTGTCTGCGCGGCCCAGGACAAGGGCGTGCTGGAGGTCTACACCTGCATCGACAAGAGCGGCCGGCGCCTTACCTCCGACCGCCCCATCGTGGAGTGCATCGACCGCGAGCAGCGCGTGCTCGACACGACGGGCACCGAGCGCCGCCGCATCGGCCCCAGCCTGACCGAACTCGAGCGCGCGGCGCTGGAGGAGCGCCGCCGGCGCGAGCTGGCCGAGCGCCAGCGCGTCGCCGAGGAGCGCCGGCGCGACCGCGCCCTGACGGCACGCTACCCGGACGAGGCCACGCACCAGGCCGAGCGCGCCACGGCGCTGGCCCAGATCGACGAGGTGATGGCGGTGGCGCGTGCGCGCATCGTCGAGCTGCACGGCGAGCGCAAGCGGCTCGACGTGGAGTTGGAGTTCTACCGGGGCGACCTGTCCAAGGCGCCGTTGAAGCTGCAGCGCCAGTACGCCGACAACGAACTGGCGGTGCGCGAGCAGCAGCGCTTCCTCACCGCGCAAGAGCAGGAGCGCCAGCGCGTGCAGCAGCGCTTCGACACCGAGCTGGCCCAACTGCGCCAGCTGTGGGCTGCGCAGCGCGCCGCGGCCGAGCAATGGGCCGCGCCGGCGGGCAGTACCGCGACCAAGTGATGTGGCCGGGCCATGCGAAAAGCGCCTGCAGGCGCTTTTCCTGAGCGAATTTGCTCCTGTATTTATAGCTGTCAGGGCTTGCTGGACAAGCGCTGGAGGCCGATTTGGCTGTGATTTCAGTCCAGCCGGCTCTTCAGCAGCGCATTGACCTGCTGCGGGTTCGCCTTGCCACGGCTGGCCTTCATCACCTGGCCCACCAGCGCGTTGAACGCCTTGTCCTTGCCCGCGCGGTACTGCTCGACGTTGCCCGGGTTGGCGGCGATGACCTCGTCGATGATGGCCTCCAGCGCCCCGGTGTCCTGCATCTGCTTGAGGCCCTTGGCCTCGATCAGCGCATCCACGTCCTGCCCCGCGTCCCGCGCGGGCGCGCCAGCGGTGGCGCCTTCGCCGTTCCACAGCGCCTCGAACACCTGGCGCGCGGCGTTGTTGCTGATGGTGCCGTCCTGGATGCGCCCGATCAGCGCGGCGAGCTGGGCGGCCGACACGCGCACCTGCTCCATGCCGATTTCCTCGGCGTTCAGGCGGCGCGAGATCTCGCCCATGACCCAGTTGCTCGCCAGCTTCGGCTGGCCGCTCAGGCGCGCTGCGTCCTCGAAGTAGGCCGCCATGGCCTGGCTCTGCGTCAGCGTGGTGGCGTCGTACTCGGGCAGGCCGTACTGCTGCACGAAGCGCGCGGCCATGGCGCGCGGCAACTCGGGCATGGCGGCGCGCACCTGTTCGATCCACTCCGGGGCGACGACCAGCGGCGGCAGGTCCGGGTCGGGGAAGTAGCGGTAGTCGGCCGCGTCCTCCTTGGTGCGCATGGCGCGCGTCTCGCCCGTGTCGGGGTCGAACAGCACGGTGGCCTGCACGATCTTGTGGCCGTCCTCGATCTGCTCGATCTGCCAGCGGATCTCGTAGTCGATGGCCTGCTGCATGTAGCGGAAGGAGTTCAGGTTCTTGATCTCGCGGCGCGTGCCCAGGGGCTGGCCGGGTTTGCGCACCGAGACGTTGGCGTCGCAGCGGAACGACCCTTCCTGCATGTTGCCGTCGCAGATGCCGATCCAGGTCACCAGCTTGTGCAGCTCCTTGGCATAGGCCACGGCCTCCTCGGTGGAGCGCATGTCCGGCTCGGTCACGATCTCCAGCAGGGCCGTGCCGGCGCGGTTCAGGTCGATGCCGCTCATGCCGATGAAGTCCTCGTGCAGCGACTTGCCGGCGTCGGCCTCCAGGTGGGCGCGCACCAGGCGCACGGTCTTCTTTTCGCCCTCCAGGTAGAACGACACCTCGCCGCCGGCCACCACGGGCTTGTCGAACTGGCTGATCTGGTAGCCGTGCGGCAGGTCGGGGTAGAAATAATTCTTGCGCGCGAAGATGCTTTCATGGGCGATGTCCGAGCCCAGCGCCAAGCCCAGGCGGATGGCGAATTCCACCGCCTTCTTGTTCATGACCGGCAGCGTGCCGGGCAGGGCCAGGTCGATGGCGCTGGCCTGGGTGTTGGGCGGTGCGCCGAAGGCGGTGCTGGCGCGGCTGAAGATCTTGCTGGCGGTGGCCAGCTGGGCGTGCGTCTCGAAGCCGATCACGACCTCGTAGCCCTGGATGAGTTTGGCTGTCATGGGAAAGGCGGTTCGGGTCAGGCGTCGGCCGGGCGGCGCAGGTGGAAGTCGGTGGCTTGCTGCAGGCGGTGCGCCAGGTTCAGCAGGCGCGCCTCGCCGAAGTGGTTGCCCACCAGCTGCAGCCCGACGGGCAGGCCCGCCGCGCCGAAGCCGGCGGGCACGCTCATCGCCGGCAGGCCGGCGAGCGACGCAGGCAGCGTGTAGATGTCGGCCAGGTAGGTCGCCAGCGGGTCGGTTTGGGTGCCGATGCCCCAGGCCACGCTGGGCGAGACCGGCCCGGCGATCACGTCGCACTGCGTGAAGGCCTGCTGCAGGTCATCGGCGATCATGCGGCGCAGGCGCTGCGCCTGCAGGTAGTAGGCGTCGTAGTAGCCCTCGGAGAGCACGTACGCGCCGATCATGATGCGCCGCTTGACCTCCTCGCCGAAGGCCTCGGAGCGCGACTTCTTGTACATGTCCAGCAGGTCCGTGTACTGCGCGGCGCGGTGGCCGTAGCGCACGCCGTCGAAGCGCGAGAGGTTGGACGACGCCTCCGCCGGGCTGAGGATGTAGTAGACCGGCACGGCCAGGTCGGTACGCGGCAGCGAGATGTCCACCAGCGTCGCGCCGAGCTTTTCGTATTCCTGGAGCGCGCCCTGCACCGCGGCGCGCACGTCCTCGTCCAGGCCTTCGCCGAAGAACTCGCGCGGCACGCCGATGCGCAGTCCGTCGATGCGGTCATCGAGCTGCCGGCCGAAGTCCTCGGCGGGCATGTCCAGGCTGGTGGAGTCGCGCTCCACGTCCGGGCCGCACAGGTGGGAGAGCAGCAGCGCGCAGTCCGCCGCCGAGCGCGCCATGACGCCCGCCTGGTCCAGGCTGGAGGCATAGGCGATCATCCCGTGGCGGCTGGCGCGGCCGTAGGTCGGCTTGATGCCGGTGATGCCGCACAGCGCGGCGGGCTGGCGGATGGAGCCGCCGGTGTCGCTGGCCGTGGCGCCAGGAATGAGGCCCGCGGCCACGGCGGCCGCGCTGCCGCCCGAGGAGCCGCCCGGCACGCGCGCGGTGTCCCACGGGTTGCGCACCGGCTGCGCGGCGTCCAGCCCCACGGCCGGCACGGCGGCGTTTTCGTTGCTGCCGCCCATGGCGAACTCGTCGCAGCTGAGCTTGCCCAGCGTGACGCAGCCGGCCGCTGCCAGGTTGGCCACGATGGTGGCGTCGAACGGCGAGCGGTAGCCGGCCAGCATGCGGCTGGCAGCGGTGGTCGGGAAGTCGCGCGTGACGAACACGTCCTTGTGGCCGACCGGCACGCCCGCCAGCGGGCCGCCCTGGCCGGCGGCGATCTGCGCGTCCTGCGTGCGCGCCTGCGCCAGCGTGGCGTCCTCGTCGATGGACAGGAAGGCAGCCAGGTCCTGGCGGCCGCGCGCGCGCTGCAGGAAGTGCTGCGCCGCCTCCGCCGCGCTGAGCTTGCGGTCGCGCAGTTGCGTGGCCAGCGCGGCCACGCCCAGCTCGTGCAGGGCAGTGTGGTGTGTCATGTCGGCGCCTTTCACTCGATCACCCGGGGCACCAGGAACAGCCCCCGCTCCACGGCGGGCGCATTGGCCTGGTAGGCCTCACGCCGGTCGGGCTCGCTGGCCACGTCCTCGTGCAGGCGCAGCGCCACCGGCTGCACGGCCGCCAGCGGATGGGCCAGCGGGGCGATGCCGGTGGTGTCCACCGCCTGCATCTTCTCGACGATGGCGAAGAACTCGTTGATGGTGGTGAGCATGCGCTCACCCTCCGCGGGGCTGAGCTCCAGCCGCGCCAGATGGGCAATGCGGCCGATGTCCTGGGGGGTCAATGCCATAGGTCAAAAAGGCGCGGCAACCGGATGTAAAGCTGGCCCTCCGGTCCCGCGCCAGTGAAAGTTATTCACAGGGGATGCGTTATTATCCCGCCTTTGCCGCAACGCCCTCCCGCCTGCCGGTGACCGTGCGAAAAAAGCGCCGCCTTCCACAGACCACCTGAGACTTTCGGCGACGGCAGGCCGATGCGCATGCCGTGCCGCATGAGGATTCCTGCATGTTCGGATCATTGCGTCGGTACTTCTCCACCGACCTGGCCATCGACCTTGGCACCGCCAACACCCTGATCTTCGCCCGCGACAAGGGCATCGTCCTGGACGAGCCGTCCGTGGTCGCCATTCGCCACGAAGGCGGGCCGCACGGCAAGAAGGTCATCCAGGCCGTGGGATCCGAGGCCAAGGCCATGCTGGGCAAGGTGCCCGGCAACATCGAGGCCATCCGCCCGATGAAGGACGGCGTGATCGCCGACTTCGTGATCACCGAGCAGATGATCAAGCAGTTCATCAAGATGGTGCACCCGCGCTCGGTGCTGACCCCCAGCCCGCGCATCATCATCTGCGTGCCCTGCGGCTCCACCCAGGTCGAGCGCCGCGCCATCAAGGACGCGGCCGAGGCGGCCGGCGCCACCGCCGTCTACCTGATCGAGGAACCCATGGCCGCCGGCATCGGCGCCGGCCTGCCGGTGTCCGAGGCCTCGGGCTCGATGGTGGTGGACATCGGTGGCGGCACCACCGAGGTCGGCGTGATCAGCCTGGGCGGCATGGTCTACAAGGGCAGCGTGCGCGTGGGCGGCGACAAGTTCGACGAGTCCATCATCAACTACATCCGCCGCAACTACGGCATGCTGATCGGCGAGCCCACGGCCGAGGCCATCAAGAAGAACATCGGCTCGGCCTTCCCCGGCACCGAGGTCCACGAGATGGAAGTCAAGGGCCGCAACCTCTCCGAAGGCGTGCCGCGCAGCTTCACCATCTCCTCCAACGAGGTGCTGGAGGCGCTGACCGAGCCGCTCAACCAGATCGTCAGCGCCGTGAAGAACGCGCTGGAGCAGACCCCGCCCGAGCTGGGCGCCGACATCGCCGAGCGCGGCATGATGCTCACCGGCGGCGGCGCGCTCCTGCGCGACCTGGACCGCCTGCTGGCCGAGGAGACCGGCCTGCCCGTGCTGGTGGCCGAGGAGCCCCTGACCTGCGTGGTGCGCGGCTGCGGCATGGCCCTGGAGCGCATGGAGCGCCAGGGCGGCATCTTCACCAGCGACTGACCCGAAGGCGCCGGCCCTGCCGTCCGTGGGCGCCCGCATGCACGCCTTGCCCTGCCTGACGCATGCCTTCCGGAACCCTTGACCGCTCGGCGCCCTCGCTGTTTCGCCACGGGCCCTCGCCGCGTGCGCGGCTGCTGCTGTACGCGGCGCTGGCCGTGTTCCTGATGGTGGCGGACGCGCGCTTTCGCATCACCGAGCCGCTGCGCCAAGCGGTCGGCGTGGCGCTGTACCCGCTGCAGTGGCTGGCCCTGCAGCCGGTGCAGCTGGTGGGCCAGGGGGCGAGCTACCTGCAGTCGCTCGACAGCGCACAGCACGAACTCGACGAAGCGCAGCGCAGCCTGGTGCTGCTGACCCAGCGCGCCGGCCAGACCGAGCAGTTGCTGCGCGAAAACGCCCAGCTGCGCGAGCTGCTGGCGCTGCGCGAGCGCATCACCACCCCGGCGCGTGCCGCCCAGGTGCTCTATGACACGGCCGATCCCTTCACCCGCCGGGTGGTGATCGACCAGGGGCAGCTCGCCGGCGTGGAGCCGGGCTCGCCGGTGCTGGACGCGCAGGGCGTGCTGGGCCAGGTCACGCGCGTGCATGCGGCCCTGAGCGAGGTGACCCTGCTGATCGACCGCGACCAGGTCATCCCGGTGCTCAACGTGCGCACTGGCGCGCGCAGCGTCGCCTACGGCGACCCCACGGCAGCGCAGGGCGGGGGCCTGGAGCTGCGCTTCACGCCCTCCAACACCGACGTGCAGGAGGGCGACCTGCTCAGCACCAGCGGCATCGACGGCGTCTACCCGCCCGGGCTGCCGGTGGCGCGCGTGGTGCACGTGGAGCGGCGCTCCGACGCGACCTTCGCGCGCATCCTGTGCGAGCCGATGGCCCAGGTCTACGGGGCGCGCCACGTCATGGTGCTGGCGCCGGTGGCGCAGGCGCTGCCCGAGCTGCCCCCGCCACCGCCGCCCGCCGCGGCCGCGCCGCGCAAGCGTGCGGCGCCCGCGCCCAAGGCCGGCGCGGCCGGCGCCGCAGGAGCGCGCCGATGATCATGCCGCGCGGGCAACCGCTGCTGATGCCGGTGCGCCCGGCCTTCATCGCCCTGAGCGTGCTCCTGGCGCTGGTGCTGGCGCTGCTGCCGCTCGGGCGCGTGCTGTGGACGCCCGACTGGCTGCTGCTGCTGCTGGTCTTCTGGGGCCTGCAGCAGCCCTCGCGCGTGGGCATGGGCGTGGCCTTCATCCTGGGGCTGGTGCTGGACGTGCACCAGTCGGCGCTGCTGGGCCAGCACGCGCTGGTGTATGCGGCGGCGGTGTTCGCGGTGCAGGCGGCGGCGCGCCGGCTGCTGTGGTTTGGCGCGCTGCCGCAGGCGCTGCAGCTGGCACCGCTTTTTCTGGCCGCGCACGCGCTGCAGGTGGCCCTGCGCGTAGTCGCCGGCGGGCTGCTGCCCGACTGGACGGTGCTGGTGGCGCCGCTGCTGGAGACGCTGCTGTGGCCGCTGGTGAGCTGGCTCCTGCTGGCGCCCCAGCGCCGCCCGCCCGACCAGGACAAGAACCGCCCGCTGTGACGCGATGAGAACGACCGAGCTGCGCAATGCCCAGGCCGAGGCCGGGCGCTTTCGCCTGCGCGTGGTGGTGGTGGCACTGGCGGTGCTGCTGGCCTTCGGGCTGATCGCGGCGCGCCTGTATGTCCTGCAGGTGGTGCGCCACGAAGGCCTGGCCACGCAGGCCGAGAGCAACCGCACGGCGGTGGTGCCCATCGTGCCCAACCGCGGGCAGATCCTGGACAGGAACGGCGTGGTGCTGGCGACCAACTATTCGGCCTACACCCTGGAGATCACGCCCACGCGCGCCATGGACCTGGAGGCGACCATCGACGCGCTGTCCGAGGTGGTGGATATCCACCAGCGCGACCGGCGCCGCTTCAAGCGGCTGGTGGACGAGTCCCGGCGCTTCGACTCGCTGCCCATCCGTACGCGCCTGTCCGACGAGGAGGTGGCGCGCTTTGCCGCGCAGCGCTGGCGCTTTCCCGGCGTGGAGATCAAGGCGCGGATGTTTCGCACCTACCCCTTCGGCGAGGTGGCCAGCCACGCCATCGGCTACATCGGGCGCATCAACCAGCGCGAGAAGGAGCGCATCGAGGACTCGCCCGAGGCCGCCAACTACCGCGGCACCGACTACATCGGCAAGCTGGGCGTGGAGCAGAGTTTCGAGGCCACGCTGCACGGGCAGACGGGCGTGGAGCTGCTGGAGACCTCGGCCGGCGGCTACGCCGTGCGCCGGCTGGAAAACCACCCCGCCACGCCGGGAAACACCGTGATGCTGTCGCTGGACATCCGGCTGCAGAAGATGGTGGAGGACCTGTTCGGCGAGCGCCGCGGCGCGCTGGTGGCGCTCGATCCGCGCAACGGCGAGGTGCTGGCGCTGGTGTCCAAGCCCACGTTCGACCCCAACCTGTTCGTCGAGGGCATCGACCAGGAAAACTGGCAGGCGCTCAACGAGTCGATCAACAAGCCGCTGCTGAACCGGGCGCTGCGCGGCACCTACCCGCCGGGCTCGACCTACAAGCCCTTCATGGCGCTGGCGGCGCTGGAGCTGGGCAAGCGCCAGGCCGCCCAGGTCTTCAGCGACCCGGGCTACTTCAACTACGGCGGGCGCACCTTCCGCAGCCACGAGGGCGGCCTGGGCGGGGTGGACATGCACCGCGCCATCCAGTACTCGAGCAACACCTACTTCTATTCGCTGGCCGTGGAGCTGGGCGTGGACGCCATCCACGACTTCATGGCCCCGCTGGGCTTCGGGCAGATCACCGGCATCGACTTAGGCGGCGAGGTGCGCGGGGTGCTGCCCAGCCAGGAGTGGAAGCGCAACGCCTACAAGCGCCCCGAGGCCAAGCGCTGGTTTTCCGGCGAGACGGTGTCGCTGGGCATCGGCCAGGGCTACAACACCTTCACCATGCTGCAGCTGGCGGTGGCCGAGGCGACGCTGGCCAATGGCGGCACGCGCCACCGGCCGCACCTGATCAAGGCGGTGAAGGACCAGGTCTCCGGCGCCATCACCGAGGTGCCGCAGCCGCCGGGCGAGCACCTGGGCTACAAGCCGCGGCACGTGGAGGTCATCCGCAACGCCCTGCGCGCGGTGAACGAGGCCGGCACCGGCCGGCGCGTGTTTGCCGGCGCCGGCTACACCTCGGCCGGCAAGACCGGCACGGCGCAGGCCGTGGGCTGGGCGCAGAACACCCGCTACAACGCTAAGCTGCTGGCCGAGCACCAGCGCGACCATTCGCTGTTCGCCGCCTTCGCGCCCGTGGAGGACCCGCAGGTGGCCGTGGCCATCATCGTGGAGAACGCCGGCTTCGGCGCCGCCGCCGCCGCGCCCATCGTGCGGCGCGTGTTCGACTACTGGCTGGCCGGGCAGTACCCGAGCGAGGAGGACATCGCCGCCGTCGCCAAGGGTGGGGGCGGCCCGCCCGCCGGCACGCCGCGGCGCGCGGCGGACGTGCCGCTGCCCCTGGCGGTCACGCCGTGAGGGCGCGGCGCGTCAGGCCGGCGCGGCGCCGGCGCGCGGTGGCTGCAACTGGCTGACGATGAGCGCGGCGACGATCAGCGCCGCCCCCGCCAGGCCGGCGAGGCCCAGCGTCTCGCCGATCAGCACCCAGGCCGTGGCGGCGGCGAACACCGGCTCCAGCCCGAAGACGATGGCGCTGCGCATGGCGTCCACGCGCTGCTGGCCCCAGGCCTGCAGGGTGACCACCAGCACGCTGGCCACCACGCCCAGGTAGACCAGCGCGGCCAGCGCATCCGCCGGCAGCGTGGCCAGGGCCTGCAGCGTGCTGTCCGCGCCGCCGTGGCGCAGCAGCACCAGGGCGCTGGCGGCGGCGCACATCAGCAGCGCCTGCACGGCTGCCAGGCGCGTGGCGCGCAGCGGCCGCGCGGCAGTGCGGCGGGCGCATTCCTCCAGCACCAGAATGTAGACGGCGTAGAACAGCGTGCTGGCCAGGGTCAGCGAGTCGCCCAGGTTCCAGGGCTCGTCCTCATGGAACATCAGCACCATGCCGGCCAGCGCCATGGCGCAGGCGCCCCACAGCGCCAGCCCGTAGCGCCGCCCCAGCACGGCCATGGCCAGCAGCGGCACCACCAGCACGTTCAGCCCGGTGACGAAGGCGTTGCGGTTGCTGCTGGTGCGCGCCAGCCCCTCGATCTGCAGCCAGAACGCCAGGAACAGCAGCCCGCCCAGCAGCAGGCCCCAGCGCCGCTCGTCCGCGCGCAGGCCGCGCCAGGCGGGGGCCAGCACCAGCAGGGCGATAGCAAAGCGGGCCCAGATGATCTGCAGCGCATCCAGATGCGCAGACAGCAGTTTCATCGCGGGAAAAGTGGTGCCCCAGACGGCCACCACGAGGAGCAGCGCGGCCAGGCCCTGGCGTTCGTGGCGCATGGCGTGATTTGGTTGTGTTGACTATCAAAGAAGGAGCTGCTTGCGCTTGTTTGACGCGGTTTTCAGTGGCATTTGATACCCAAATCCCCGCCAATCAAGCGCCAGCAGCTATGGTTTGAGGAGCGCCGGCGCCGGCGCGCCTCAGGCGCTCATGCGCCGCAGGAAGGAGCGGATGCGCTCGCTGGCCGGGTGGGCGAAGAACTCCGCCGGCGGCGCGTCGTGGGCGATGCAGCCCTGGTCGAAGAACATCACGCGGTCCGCCACCTCTCGGGCAAAGCCCATCTCGTGCGTCACCACGATCATGGTCATGCCGCCGCGCGCCAGCTCGCGCATCACGTCCAGCACCTCCTGCACCATCTCGGGGTCCAGCGCGCTGGTGGGCTCGTCGAACAGCATCACCTTGGGCTGCATGGCCAGGGCCCGGGCGATCGCCACACGCTGCTGCTGCCCGCCCGAAAGCTGCCAGGGGTACTTGTGCGCATGGTCCTGCATGCCCACGCGCGTGAGCAGCGCCATGGCCCGCTCGTTGGCCCTGGCCCGGGCCATGCGCTGGATGCGCCGCGGCGCCAGCGTCAGGTTGTCCAGCACCGTCAGGTGCCCGAACAGGTTGAACTGCTGGAACACCATGCCGACCTCGCAGCGCTGCTGCTGCAGAGTGCGCTGGTCGTCGGTGACCTCGACGCCGCCGATGGTGATGCTGCCGCTGTCGTGCGGCTCCAGCCGGTTGATGGCGCGCAGCAGCGTGCTCTTGCCCGACCCGGAGGCGCCGATGATGGTCGTCACCTGGCCGGTAAAGAACTGCGTGGACACGTCCTTGAGCACCTCATGGCTTCCAAAGGCCTTGCGCACGTCCTGACAGACGATGTAGGGAGTGGCGGAGTTCTCAGTCATGGCAGGCATAGCCAACCCCATGGTTGATACAGGCGCCTGCCAGGCCAGCAGACGCCGCGGGTCCGGCTTCGCCGGCCCGGTGGCGTCGTCCCCTTTCCCAGCGCGCGCAGCGCGCGCCAGAGAAGGGGGAGGCGGCGCAGCCGCTCAGGGGGTTGCCCCTCATTTCACCCGTCCCTCCACATCGAAGCGGTGCTCGATGCCGTGCGTGACCTGCGTGACCAGTGTCGTCAGGATCAGGTAGGTGATGGCCACCGTGGTCAGCGTGGCCACCGGCTGGAAGGTGGCCGACTGGATGCGGTTGCCCACGTTGGTCAGCTCCACCACGCCGATGGCATAGGCCAGCGACGAGTCCTTGAGCAGCGCCACGAAGTTGCTCACCAGAGGCGGCAGCGCGATCTTGAAGGCCTGGGGAAACACCACATCGAAGAACACGTGCGTGCGCGACAGCCCCAGCGCCCGCGCCGCCTCGGTCTGCCCGCGCGGCACGGCCAGCAGGCCGGCGCGGATCGCCTCGGCGTTGTACGCGCCCACGTTCAGGCCCAGCGCCACCACCGCGGCGGCAAAGTCGGGCAGGTTCAGCCAGGGCACCAGCACCGGCAGCGCGAAATACACAAACAGGATCTGCACCAGCAGCGGCGTGCCGCGGATGGCCCAGATGTACACCCCGGCCACGCCGCGCAGCCAGGCCATGCGCGAGGTGCGCGCCAGCGCCGCGGCCGTGCCCAGCACCAGGCCGGCGACGCCCGCCACCAGGGTCAGCTCCAGCGTGGTGATGGCCCCTTCGGCAAACAGCGCGGCGTTGGAGCCGATGGGCTCGGGAAAGAAGGACAGCAGCTGGCCCAGCAGCGACAGGACCAGCGCCATCAGCAGCAGCGCCGCCACCAGCGTCGCATTGCTGCGCTGGGAGCGGCTCCAGCGCGAAGGCCAAAGAGCGACAAGCATGGGAGGGACGCAGAAAGCAAAACGCGCGCGCCGGACGCATGAGGCGCCCGGCGCGTGCGCAAGGGGTCAAGGAACAATCACTTGCAGGTCACGTCTTCCTGGAAGTACTTCTGCGAGATCTTGCCAATGGTGCCGTCGGCGACCAACGCCTGGAACGCCTTGTTCCAGGCATCGGCCAGCGACTGGTTGTCCTTGGTGACGGCCGCGGCGATCTTCTCCACGAACAGCATGTCGCCGGTCTTGAAGCCGGCCTTGGGGGCCTTGGCCAGCATTTCCTTGGCCACGAAGCGGTCGGTCACCCAGGCGTCCACGCGCTTGGAGCCCAGCGCGCTGCGCGCGGCCTCGTCGGTCGGGAAGTTCTTCACGTCCTTGACGCCCGGCACCTGCTTGACATGGTCCAGGTAGGAGGTGCCGGTCTGCACCGCCACCGTCTTGCCGGACAGGTCGGCCGCCGTGCGGATGCCGTCCTTGTTGGAGACGATGATGCCGCCCGAGCAGTAGTGCGGGTCGGTGAAGGTGGCCGCCTTGGCGCGCTCCTCGGTGATGCCGTGCGAGGCGATCACCAGGTCCCAGCGGTCCTGCGCCAGGCCGGTAAGCAGCGCGTCGAAGCCGACGGTCTTCCACTCGTACTTCAGGCCCATCTTCTTGGCCACGGCCTCGGCAACGTCGATTTCGTAGCCGGTGAGCTGCTTGCCCTTGAAGAAGTTGAAGGGCGCGTACTGGCCCTCGGAGGCCAGGATGATGGTGCCGCTCTTTTGGATCTCGGCCAGGGGACGCGCCTGCACGGTGGCGGCGGCGCACAGCGCCAGCGCGGCGGCGGCCAGGGTCTTGAGCATCTTCATGTGTCGTGGTCCTGCGGGATGGTGTCAGGTACAAAAAAGTCCGGCATTGCGGGTTGCAAGCCGGACACATGGGTCGCCCGCGCCGTGGGAAACCCGGCTGGAAAAGGGCTGGCGTTGCGGGGGTGGCGCATTATAGGGACGGGGTTTTGTCCCG
Organism: Burkholderiaceae bacterium; assembly: GCA_032059585.1. Classification (GTDB taxonomy): domain Bacteria; phylum Pseudomonadota; class Gammaproteobacteria; order Burkholderiales; family Burkholderiaceae_C; genus Melaminivora. The sequence goes on along the minus strand of DAMCAL010000030.1, from coordinate 2,127 downwards.
GCGCATTGCGGCAAACCCGGGCAGACAGGCGCCGCCCTTTGGCCCAGCGCCGTCAGCGCGGGCGCATCAGCGTGGACTTGCCGAACAGGCTCTCCAGCAGGTCCACCGCCAGCTCCGCGGTCTGGTTGCGCACGTCCAGCGCCGGGTTCAGCTCGACCAGATCGGCCGAGCCCAGGCGTCCGCAGTCGGCCAGCATCTCCATGCACAGCTGCGTCTCGCGGTAGGTCAGCCCGCCGCGCACGTCGGTGCCCACGCCGGGGGCGACGGACGGGTCCATGGCGTCCATGTCGAAGCTCACGTGCAGGTGGGTGTGCGCATCCACGCCGGCCAGCGCGGCCTGCATCACCGCGCGCATGCCCAGCTCGTCGATGGTGCGCATGTCGTAGACCTCGATGCCGTTGTCGGCGACGAAGCGCTTTTCCACCGGGTCCACGCTGCGCACGCCGATCAGGGCGATCTCGCCGGCGGCCAGCGCCGGATGCCCGGCCAGCTGCGACAGCGAGCGCGGCCCGTGCCCGAGCAGGCAGGCCACCGGCATGCCGTGGATGTTGCCCGAGGGCGAGGTCTCGGGCGTGTTGGCGTCGGTGTGCGCGTCGAACCACAGCACCTTCAGGCGTTTGCCCTGCGCGCGGCAGTGCGCGGCCACGGCGCTGATGGAGCCGATCGCCAGGCAGTGGTCGCCGCCCATCAGCAGCGGCAGCCGGCCCTGCGCCAGCGCCGCGGCCGCGGCCTCGAACACGGCGCGGTTCCAGTGCACGGCCTCCTGCAGGTGGCGAAAGCCGTCCTGCGGCGCGGCCTGCGGGTTGCCGGGGCCGTGCAGGTTGCCGGCGTCCTCCACGTCTAGGCCCAGCCCGCGCAGGGCGCGCGCGATGCCCGCGATGCGCAGGGCGTCCGGCCCCATGCTGGCACCCAGCACGCTGGCGCCTACGTCGGTGGGGGCGCCGATCAGGCTCACGGTGGTCATAGGCGTCATTGCTCCTCGCTAGCGCAGGAAGGCGTCGTAGCCAGTCTTGAGGATCAGCGCGCCCACCACGATGATGAAGATGCCGCGCACGAAGCCCGCGCCGTGGCGCAGCGCCAGGTGCGCGCCCAGCACGCTGCCCACCACGTTGGCCACGGCCAGTGGCAGCGCGAAGTGCCACCATACATGGCCCTTGGCGGCAAACAGGATCAGCGCGGCCACGTTGGTCGCCAGGTTGAGCAGCTTGGCCGAGACCGAGGCGTTCAGAAAATCGTAGCCCAACACGCGCACGAACAGGAACACGAAGAAGCTGCCCGTGCCCGGCCCGAAGAAGCCGTCGTAAAAGCCGATGGCCAGGCCGATGGCGCAGGCGGCCCACATCTCGGCGCGCTCGCCCAGGCGCGGCGCGTGCGTGCGGCCCAGGTCCTTGCGCGCCAGGGTGTAGATCAAGAGTGCCACCAGCACCAGCGGCAGCAGCTTGCGCAGAAAGTCGGCGGAGATCAGCGTCACCACCCAGGCCCCGCCAAAAGCCCCCACAAAGCCGGCGGCCGCGGCCGGCAGCATGGCCTGCCAGCGCATGCGCACGCGGCGGCTGTACTGCCAGGTGGCGATGCCCGTGCCCCAGATGGCCGCGCTCTTGTTGGTGCCCATGAGCGTGGCGGGCGCGGTGGTGGGGAAGGTGGCGAACAGGGCGGGCAGCAGGATCAGGCCGCCACCGCCCACGATTGCGTCCACGAAACCGGCCAGCAGCGAGGCCAGCGAGACGATGAGCCATTCCATGGGCGCGATTGTCGCACCGCGGCCGCTCCCGTATTGCTAGCTGCCGGCGCTTCTGGGGCGCGGGCTCGGGCCTGTTTTGCCTTGGATTGGGCGCGGGAATAAAAAAAGCACCTGGGTTGCAGGTGCTTTTCAAAAGTTAGGGCGCCTCGTGTGGGCGCCTCAATGAATGTTGGTGTTGTTGTGCAATGGCGGTTTGTCTCCTCGGCCCCTCGCTTGGCGTGCCGAGGCGCGCATCGAGTGGCAGGACTGTAGCCGCCGGGATCGGCTGGCGGCATCGGGAATTTCCCGGACGCGTGCTCAGGCCTGCGGCCTGCCGCGGCGGATCCACTGCGCGGCCATCTCGGCCATCATCAGCGTGGGGCTGTTGGTGTTGCCGCTGGTGATGG
>DAMCAL010000029.1:0-24649 GCA_032059585.1 Burkholderiaceae bacterium | reverse complement strand
GCGGTGATGGTGCTGTTCCTGTTCGTGGTGATGATGCTGGACATCCGCATCGAGACCGCGCGCCGCACCTTCTGGCGGCACTTTCCGCTGGCGGTGCTCATTGGCGCCCTGATTGCGCTGGAGATGGCCGCCGTGCTGATGACGGGATTCCGCGGTGCCGAAGGCCCCAAGATCGCGGGCGTGATGGTGGACGCCGCCGGGCAGACCCTGCCGTATTCCAATACCAAGGCGCTGGGCCAGTTGCTCTACACCGAATACCTGCTGCCGGTGGAGATCGCCGCCGTGATCTTGCTGGTGGCCATGATCGCCGCCATCGCCCTGACGCTGCGCCAGCGCAAGGACACCAAGGCCATCGACCCGGCAGACCAGATCCGGGTGCGGCCCGGCGACCGCCTGGTCATGGTGAGCATGCCGCCCACGCGCGCCCCGGCACCTGCAGCCGGCCCCACTGCCGAGGAGAACCAGCCATGACCCCGACCCTGGGCCACTACCTTTCGCTGGGCGCGATGCTGTTCGCGCTGGCCGTGGTCGGCATCTTCATGAACCGCAAGAATCTCATCGTGCTGCTGATGGCCATCGAGCTGATGCTGCTGGCGGTGAACATGAACTTCGTGGCGTTCTCCAGCTACCTGGGCGACATGCACGGGCAGGTGTTCGTGTTCTTCATCCTGACGGTGGCCGCGGCCGAAGCCGCGATCGGCCTGGCCATCCTCGTGCTGCTGTTCCGCAACCGCTCCAGCATCGACGCCGAAGACCTCAACACCCTCAAGGGCTGATGCGCTCCCGCGAATTGCAAGGTTCTCCACAATGAGTCAAACCCTTTCCGTTTCGACCCTGCTGGCGGTGCCGCTGGCGCCGCTGGCCGGCTCGCTGCTGGCGGGCATCTTCGGCACGGCCTTCGGCGGCAACCGCATCGGCCGCGGCGCATCGCACACGCTGACCATCCTGGGGGTGTTCGTGGCTTTCGTGCTGTCCGCGCTGACGCTCAAGAGCGTGGCCCTGGACGGTGCCCGGTTCAATGAGACCATCTACACCTGGATGGTGGTGGGCGGACTGAAGATGGAGGTCGGCTTCCTGATCGACAGTCTGACGGCCATGATGATGTGCGTGGTGACCTTCGTGTCGCTCATGGTGCACATCTACACCATCGGCTACATGGAGGAGGACGCGGGCTACAACCGGTTCTTCTCCTACATCTCGCTGTTCACCTTCTCGATGCTCATGCTGGTCATGAGCAACAACCTGCTACAGCTGTTCTTCGGCTGGGAAGCGGTGGGTCTGGTGTCGTACCTGCTGATCGGCTTTTGGTACAACAAGCCTTCGGCCATCTTCGCCAACATGAAGGCGTTCCTCGTCAACCGGGTGGGTGACTTCGGCTTCATCCTGGGCATCGGCCTGATCGCCGCCTATGCCGGCACGTTCGACTACGCCGAAATCTTCGCCAAGGCGGGCGAGCTGGGCACTGTCGGGTTCCCGGGCACCGACTGGATGCTGATCACGGTGATCTGCATTTGCCTGTTCATCGGTGCGATGGGCAAGAGCGCGCAGTTCCCACTGCACGTTTGGCTGCCGGACTCCATGGAAGGCCCGACGCCGATTTCCGCCCTGATCCACGCCGCGACCATGGTGACGGCCGGCATTTTCATGGTCTCGCGCATGTCGCCGCTGTTCGAGCTGTCGGACACGGCACTGAACTTCATCCTGGTGATCGGCGCCATCACGGCCCTGTTCATGGGCTTCCTGGGCATCATCCAGAACGACATCAAGCGCGTGGTGGCGTATTCCACGTTGTCACAGCTGGGCTACATGACGGTGGCGTTGGGCGCCTCGGCCTACTCGGTGGCCGTGTTCCACCTGATGACGCACGCGTTCTTCAAGGCCCTGCTGTTCCTGGGCGCCGGCTCGGTCATCATCGGCATGCACCACAACCAGGACATCCGCTGGATGGGCGGCGTGCGCAAGTACATGCCCATCACCTGGATCACCTCGCTGCTGGGCTCGCTCGCGCTGATCGGCACGCCGCTGTTTTCGGGCTTCTACTCGAAGGAAAACATCATCGAGGCGGTGCACCACAGCACGCTGCCGGCTGCCGGCTTCGCGCACTTCGCCGTCATGGCGGGCGTGTTCGTCACCGCGTTCTACTCGTTCCGCATGTACTTCCTGGTGTTCCACGGCAAGGAGCGCTACGACCAGAATCCGGACGCGCACGACCACGGGCACGACAGCCACGGCCACGGTGCGCACCAGCCGCACGAGTCGCCGTGGGTAGTGACCGTGCCGCTGATCCTCCTGGCCATCCCTTCGGTGGTGATCGGGTTCATGTATGTCCAGCCGATGCTGTTCGGCGACTTCTTCCAGGATGTGATCTTCGTCGATGCGGCCCGGCATCCCGCCATGGCTGCGATCGCCGAGGCCTTCCATGGGCCTCTGGCCATGGCCACGCACGGCCTGATGACGCTGCCGTTCTGGCTGGCTGCTGCTGGGGTGGCGCTGTCGTACTACATGTACATGGTCAACCCGGCATTGCCGGCGGCCATCAAGCGCGCCTTCCATCCCGTCTTCACGCTGCTGGACAACAAGTACTACCTCGACTGGATCAACGAGAACATCGTCGCGCGTGGCGCCCGGGGCCTGGGCATTGCCTTCTGGAAGGGCGGGGACCAGGCGCTGATCGACGGCGCGGTGGTGAACGGCTCCTGGAAGCTGGTGGGCCGCATCGGCGCAATGGTGCGCTGGCTGCAGTCGGGCTACCTCTACCACTACGCGCTGTTCATGATCCTGGGCGTGTTCGTCCTGATGACCTACTTCGTGTGGCTCAACAAGTAACGGGAGAAGAAGAAAAATGGGTTTGTTGAGTCTTGCCATCTGGGTGCCCATCGCCTTTGGTGCCCTGGTGTTGCTGCTGGGCAGGGAGGGGCAGGCGCCGTTGGTGCGGTGGCTGTCGCTGATCGGCGCGCTCATCGGCCTGGCGGTGACACTGCCGCTGGTGAGCGGCTTCGACACCACCAGCGCCGCCATGCAGTTCGTCGAGAAGGGGATGTGGATCGAGCGCTTCAACATCCACTACCACCTGGGCGTGGACGGCATCGCGCTGTGGTTCGTGCCGCTGACGGCCTTTATCACCGTGATCGTGGTCATCGCCTCCTGGCAGTCCATCACCGAGCGCGTGAACCAGTACATGGGCGCGTTCCTGATCCTGTCGGGCTTGATGATCGGCGTTTTCAGCGCGCTGGACGGGATGCTGTTCTATGTGTTCTTCGAGGCCACGCTGATCCCGATGTACCTGATCATCGGCATCTGGGGCGGCCCGAACCGGATCTACGCGGCGTTCAAGTTCTTTCTGTACACCCTGATGGGTTCGCTGCTCACGCTGGTGGCCTTCATCTACCTGTACAACCAAGCGGGCGGCAGTTTCGACATCGCCACGTGGCACCAGCTGCCGCTGTCCGGCACCGCCCAGACCCTGGTGTTCTTCGCGCTGTTCGCCGCCTTTGCGGTCAAGGTGCCCATGTGGCCGGTGCACACCTGGTTGCCCGACGTGCACGTGGAAGCGCCCACCGGCGGCTCCGCGGTGCTGGCGGCCATCATGCTGAAACTCGGCGCCTACGGTTTCCTGCGCTTCTCGCTGCCGATCGCGCCTGACGCCGCACACGAGTGGGCCTGGCTGATGATCACGCTGTCGCTCATCGCCGTGATCTACGTCGGCCTGGTGGCGATGGTGCAAAAGGACATGAAGAAGCTGGTGGCGTATTCGTCGGTGGCGCACATGGGCTTCGTGACCCTGGGTTTCTTCATCTTCAACGACCTCGGCGTGTCCGGCGGCCTGGTGCAGATGATTGCCCACGGCTTCGTCTCGGGCGCCATGTTCCTGTGCATCGGCGTGCTGTACGACCGCGTGCATTCGCGCGAAATCGCGGCCTACGGCGGCGTGGTCAACACCATGCCCAAATTTGCGGCGTTCGCGTTGCTGTTTTCCATGGCCAATTGCGGTCTGCCAGCCACTGCGGGCTTCGTCGGCGAATGGATGGTGATCATCGCTGCCGTGCGGTTCGACTTCTGGGTCGGGCTGGGTGCCGGCGTTGCGCTGATCCTGGGCGCCAGCTACACGCTGTGGATGTACAAGCGCGTCTACCTAGGGCCCGTGACCAACGACAACGTGCGCGGCATGGCCGACATCAACGGGCGCGAGTTCTTCGTGCTGGCACTGCTGGCTGCCGCCGTGCTGTACATGGGCCTGTACCCCAAGCCGTTCACCGACGCCATGGACCCGTCCGTGGCGCAGCTGCTCAAGCATGTGGCGCAAAGCAAGCTCCCCTGACCAGACTGAACCGAGAGATTGAAGATGATTGACAACATCAGCTGGCTGGCGATCTATCCCGAGATGGTGCTGCTGGTCATGGCCTGCGTGATCGCCCTGGTGGACCTGGGCGTCAAGAGCAGCCAGCGCACTGCGACCTACGTGCTGACCATGCTCACCCTGGCCGTCGTGGCCGCCATGCAGGCCATGTACGCCAGCACCGGCAACACCTTCTACGGCTGGGGCAACATGATCGTCAGCGACGCCATGGGCAACTGGCTCAAGTGCTTCGCCACCCTGGCCGTGATGGTCACGCTGGTCTACAGCCGTCCCTATGCCGCCGACCGCGACATGCTGCGCGGCGGCGAGCTGTTCACGCTGACCATGCTGGCGCTGCTGGGCATGTTCGTGATGATTTCGGGCAACAACTTCCTGGTGCTGTACCTGGGCCTGGAGCTGTTGACGCTGTCCAGCTATGCGCTGGTAGCCCTGCGCCGCGACCATGCCCAGGCCACCGAGGCGGCCATGAAGTACTTCGTGCTCGGCGCCATGGCCAGCGGCTTTCTGCTGTACGGCCTGTCGATGATCTACGGTGCCACCGGTTCGCTCGACATCGGCCAGGTGTTCAAGGCCATCAACGCCGGGCAAATCCGCCACCAGGTGCTGGTGTTCGGCCTGGTGTTCGTGGTGGCCGGCCTGGCGTTCAAACTGGGCGCGGTACCGTTTCACATGTGGGTGCCCGACGTATACCAGGGCGCGCCGTCGGTCATCACCGCCTTCATCGGCAGCGCACCCGAGCTGGCCGCTTTCGCCATCGTCATGCGCCTGCTGGTCGACGGCTTGCTGCCGCTGGCCATTGACTGGCAGCAGATGCTGGCGGTGCTGGCCATCGGCTCGCTGCTGATCGGCAACCTCGCCGGTATCGTCCAGACCAACCTGAAGCGCATGCTGGCGTATTCCACCATCGGCCAGATGGGCTTCGTGATGCTGGGCCTGATGTCGGGCGTGGTCCACGGCAACGTGGACGCCGCCGCGGTGGAAAACGCCTACAGCTCGGCGATGTTCTACATCGTGACCTACGTGCTCACCTTCCTCGCGACCTTCGGCGTCATCCTGCTGCTGGCACGCGAAGGCTTCGAGAGCGAGGAGATCGCCGACCTGGCCGGGCTGAACCAGCGCAGCCCGCTGTATGCCGGCGTGATGGCGATCTGCATGTTCTCGCTGGCGGGCATTCCGCCGCTGGTGGGTTTCTACGCCAAGTTGTCGGTGCTGCAGGCCCTGGTGGCCACCGGGCAAGGCCTGCACATAGCGCTCGCGGTGTTCGCCGTGCTGATGTCGCTGATCGGCGCCTTCTACTACCTGCGCGTGGTCAAGGTGATGTACTTCGACGTGCCGCTGACCGCTGCGCGCGTCACTGCGCCTCTGGAAGTGCGCGTCGTGCTGACGATCAACGGCGCACTGGTGCTGGTGCTCGGCATCCTGCCCGGCGGGCTGATGGCGCTGTGTGCAGACGCCATCGTGCGCGCGCTGGCCACCTGAGCGTTCGCGCATTCCGATATCCATGCCCCAGACCGCGGCCATCTGGCTGGTCATCGCCGCGGCGTTCGCGGCAGCCAACCTTCCCTTCCTGACTGAGCGCTGGCTGCTCGTGGGTCCGCGCCGCAGCCGGGGGCTCAAGCCCTTCGCCCTGCGGCTGGTGGAGTTGGTGCTGCTGTACTTTGTGGTCGGTGCGCTGGCGCTGCTGATCGAGAAGCGGGCAGGGCAGATCGCCCCGCAGGGGTGGGAGTTTTATGCCGTAACAGGCGCGCTGTTCGTGACACTCGCGTTTCCCGGCTTCGTCTACCGCTATCTGGCGCGCCGGCGCGGCGCTGGCGCTGGCGAAGGGGACTGAGCGGCATGAAAGTGCTCGACCTCCTGTGCGCGCACGAACACGGCTTCGAGGGCTGGTTCGGGTCGGAAGAGGATTTTCAGGAGCAGCTCGCGCGCGGCTTGGTGCAGTGCCCGCTGTGCGGCGATGCAGCGGTGCGCAAGGCGTTGAGCGCGCCAAGGTTGAACCTGCGCGGGCGCTCGGACGGCGGGCCGGAAGGGATCGAGGTGGCAGGGCGGGCGTCCACCCCGGTCCCACGGACCGCGGCAGGCGCCCTGCCGGCGCCGCAGGCGTTGCAGGCGGCCTGGCTGCAGCTTGCGCGGCGCGTGGTGGCGCAGACCGAGGATGTTGGCGAGCGCTTCGCGGACGAGGCGCGCCGCATGCACTATGGCGAGATTGCAGAGCGTGGCATCCGCGGCCAGGCCACGGTGCAGCAGGCCGAGCAGTTGCTCGACGAAGGCATCGCGGTGCTGCCACTGGTGCTGCCCGATGCGGCCAAGGAACCATTGCAATAAGCTGACCGTGTGGACGGCCAGCCCGGCGCAGGGGGCTGGCTCACAGGGTGCCATCCCCCAGCCGCGCCGTGAAGGCCTGCGCTGCCGGACCGGCGCCGCTCAGGGACAGGCTGAGCGTGACGCGCCCCTGCGGCGCCACCTCCAGCGGAAGTGGCACCCGCCCCGTCGCGGGATCGAAACGCAGCTCCACCCATGCGTGGCCACCGTGTTCGAACTGCAGGTCGTATTGCCACAGGCCGCCGTCTTCGTGCGGCGCCAGATGCGCGCCAAACGCGGCGTGTGCCCAGGCCAGCAGGCCCCCGATCTCGTCGAGCAACCCGGGCAGGCGCTGCGCCGGCACGCTCGCCAGCGCATCCCAGGTGGCGATGCCGTCTTCGTCTTCGCTGTAATCGAAATCCAGAAAGTGCAAGGTCATGGCTTCATCCGCAATTGACAACATGGCCGCCAGTGTGATGCCTGGCGTGGCGCTGCTGGAGGCGCGCAGCGTGGACCTGGCGGTCGGCGGACGGCCGATTTTGCGCGGCTGGTCTGCCGCCGTTTCTGCCGGACTGGTGCTGGTGCTGGGCGACGAGGGCGCCGGAAAAACCAGCGTGCTGCGCCTGTTGGCGGGCGAGACGGCGCCGGGGGCTGGCAGTTTGCATCTGAACGGGGCCGTGCACGGCACGGCGGCGTACGGTACCCAGGTCTTCTGGCACGACCCGCGCATTGGCGCACCGCCGGACTCGACCCCGTTGGCCTGGGGCGCACAGTGGGCCGAGCGCCACCCGCGCTGGCGCGAGGATGAGTGGCTGCGCCACCTGCACGGCTTTGCGCTGCAGCCCCATGTGGACAAGGCCATGTTCCAGCTCTCCACCGGCAGCCAGCGCAAGGTGCTGTTGGCCGCCGCCCTGGCCAGCGGCGCGCCGCTCACGCTCATCGACGAGCCGGTGGCGGCGCTGGACCGCCCTTCCATTGCTTACCTGTGCACCGCGCTGGCGCATGAGGGCCGCACGCCGCGCTGGCCCGATCGCGCCATCGTGCTGGCGCACTATGACAGCCTGGGACCGAACGTGCCCTGGAGCCGCACCGTTTCCCTCCCGGGCTGAACTGCGGCTTTCGCCCCCGGGGCGTCGCAGGTGCCTGTGCTGGAAACCCTGTGGTGCGCCCCGGTCGCAAGGGCCGTTGCCTTGACCACAGGCAGGCAGGCAGGCAGGCAGGCAGGCAGGCAGGCGGGTTGCCGCCGGCCACGCGCGGCGCCGGGGCGCGAGGCGCGGCCGCGGCCGCGGCCAGGGATCAGACCACGCCCTGTGCCAGCATCGCGTCGGCTACCTTGACGAAGCCCGCCACGTTGGCGCCGTTGATGTAGCTCACGCTGCCGTCGGCGCGCTGGCCGTGCTGCACACAGGCGCCGTGGATGCCCCGCATGATGTCGAGCAAGCGGGCGTCCACCTCGTCGCGCGACCAGGACATGCGCATCGAGTTCTGGCTCATCTCCAGTCCCGAGGTGGCCACCCCCCCGGCATTGCTGGCCTTGCCCGGCGCGTACAGCACCCCCGCCGCCTCGAACGCCTTGGCGGCTTCGTTGGTCGACGGCATGTTGGCGCCCTCGGCGACGCACTGCACGCCGTTGCGGATCAGCGTGGCCGCGTCGTGCTCGTCCAGTTCGTTTTGCGTTGCGCAGGGCAGCGCCACATCCACCGGCACGTGCCAGGGCCGCGCGCCGGCCTCGAAGTGCACCCCGGTGCGGGCCGCGTAGTCGCTCACACGGCCATAGTGGTGGTTCTTCACGTCCATCAGGACGGCGAGCTTTTCCGGCGTGAAACCTTCCTCGTCCACCACCGTGCCGCTGGAGTCGGACACCGTGATGACCTTGGCGCCCTGCTGCATGGCCTTTTCGACGGCGTACTGCGCCACGTTGCCGGAGCCGGACACCGAGACGCGCAGGCCATCGAAAGCGCGGCCACGCGTCTTGAGCATTTCCTCTGCGAAATACACGGTGCCATAGCCGGTGGCTTCGGGACGGATGAGCGAGCCGCCGAACGCCAGTCCCTTGCCGGTGAAGACGCCTGCCGCCGTGTTGGCCAGCTTCTTGTACATCCCGGCCATGAAGCCCACCTCGCGCCCGCCGACACCGATATCGCCGGCCGGCACATCCGTGTCCGAGCCGACATGGCGGAACAGCTCGGTCACGAAGGCCTGGCAAAAGCGCATGACTTCGGTCGGGCTCTTGCCCTTCGGGTCGAAATCGGAGCCGCCCTTGCCGCCGCCCATGGGCAGCGTGGTCAAGGCATTCTTGAAGGTTTGCTCGAAGGCCAGGAATTTAAGCACCGACAGATTGACCGACGGGTGGAAGCGCAGGCCCCCCTTGTACGGGCCGATGGCCATGCTGTGCTGGATGCGGTAGCCGCGGTTGATGTGTACTTGGCCGTGGTCGTCGAACCAGCTGACGCGGAACATGATCACGCGCTCGGGCTCGACCAGGCGCTCCAGCAGGGCCTGATCCGCGTAGCGCGGGTGCTGCTCAAGGAACGGCCACAGGCTTTCCATGACCTCAGTGACGGCCTGCAGGAACTCGGGCTGGCCAGGATTGCGCTGGGCGACGTACTCGAGAAACGGGCCCACGGACTGGAACTTCATAGGAAAGGGACTTTCTTGGGAGGGAGCGCAACGCTCTTTGCGGCGGTGCAGCATGACATTATGCCAAAACGACATGCAGTTATGCATCGCGAATTTTTCCTGCGCATACGCCCGCCTGCATTTGCAGCTTTTTCGCGTCATTGCGGGGTTTTCGCGTGCCTGCAGCCCGGCAAGGCCAGAGTCACCGAGGGGCGCACGCCGAAAAAAAAGCGCCCTCGGGCGCGGCCTGCAGAATGGAGTACCCGGCATTACCGGCCGCGCAGGAACAGTGCGTCCAGCTCCTTCATGGTGACCTGGCGCCAAGTCGGCCGGCCGTGGTTGCACTGGTCGGAGCGGTCCGTGACCTCCATCTGGCGCAGCAGGGCATTCATCTCCTCCAGCGTTAAGCGGCGGTGGGCGCGCACCGCGCCATGGCAGGCCATGGTCGCCAGGATGTCGTCGCGGGCGCGTTCCAGAACCGTGCTCGCGTCGTGCGCCGCGAGTTCCGCCAACACGCTGCGCGCGAGCTCCACGGGGTTGCCATGCGCCAGCGCAGTGGGCACCGCCCGAACCGCCAAGGTGCGGGCGGAAAAGGGTGCCACGTCCAGCCCCAGCCTCTGCAGCGTTTCGGTCTGGGCTTCGGCCGTGGCCACTTCCTCCGGCGTCGCCGCAAAGGTGGCCGGGATCAGCAGCGGCTGGCAGGCCACGCGCGCGGCGGTGCCGGCCTGGGCCTTCAGGCGTTCGTAGACGATGCGCTCGTGCGCTGCGTGCATGTCCACCAGCACCAACCCGTGCGCATTTTCGGCCAGCACATACACCCCGTGGAGCTGCGCCACCGCACGGCCCAGGGGCCAATCGCCCTCCTGGCCATCGAAAGCCGGCGCCGCGGCGGATGCGGATGGAAGGTCCTCCCGCCCACCCAGGCCTGCCTGTGGGCCCCACAGCGCCGACACGTCCGAGACGCGGTGAGCGTCCTGCGCAGGCTTAAAATTGATAGCTGCTTGCGCTTGCCCAGCAAGCGTTGGAGGCACTTTTTGCCATGAATCTTCCGCCCGTGGGGCGGGTGACCCGCCAGGCGCACCGTGCACGGCAGCAGCGCGGGGCGCCGACAGCGCATCTCCGATCGCGTGGCGCACCGCCTGGTGCACCTCCCGGCCGTCGCGAAAGCGCACTTCGATCTTGGTCGGGTGCACGTTGACATCCACACGCTGCGGGTCGAGGGTCACGTACAGCGCATACACGGGCTGCCGGTGGCCGTGCAGCACGTCCTCGTAGGCGCTGCGGGCGGCATGCGCCAGCACCTTGTCGCGCACGAAGCGCCCGTTCACATAGCAGAACTGCTGGTCGGCGCGGCTGCGCGCGGCATCGGGCAGTCCGGCCCAGCCGGCGACGGTGACCGCGCCCTGCGCCCGGTGGACGGGCACAGCGTGCGCCACGAAATCTTCCCCGAGCACATCGGCCAGGCGGCGCTGCACGGCGGCGCGCCATGCCGGCGAGCCCTCGTCGGCGTCACCGTCCAGGGATGCGCGCCACTGCTCGACCAGCTTGCCCTCGTGCCAGAGGGCAAAACCCACATCCGGCCGCGCCAGGGCGTGCCGGCGCACCGCCTGCACGCAGTGGGCCAGTTCCGTGGCGTCGGTCTTGAGGAACTTGCGGCGTGCCGGTGTCGAGAAGAACAGCTCCTTGACCTCGACCGTCGTGCCCGGGGCGCGCGCTGCCGGGCGCAGCTCGCCGCTGCGCGCATCGAGCAAGAAGGCGCTGGCCTGATCGGCCGTGCGCGACACCAGGGTGAGTTCGGACACCGACACGATGGCCGCCAACGCCTCGCCCCGGAAACCCATGGTGGTGACCGACTCCAGCTCCTCCAGGCTGGCGACCTTGCTCGTGGCATGCCGGCGCAAGGCCAGTGCAAGCTCCGGCTGCGCGATGCCGGCGCCGTCGTCCTCGACAGCGATCAGCCGCACCCCGCCAGCGAGCAGCCGCACGGTGATGTGCCGCGCGCCGGCATCGAGGGCGTTGTCCACCAGTTCGCGCACCACCGAAGCGGGCCGCTCGACCACCTCGCCGGCTGCAATCTGGCTGATCAGTTCATCGGGCAGTTCGCGGATCGGGCGGCGGCAGGAGGGCTCTGGTTGCACCCGGTCTATTCTATGCACCGGCGGACCGGGGCGGCGGGACGCTACAGTACGGCGCCCAACGTGCGAGCCACCGGCCTGCTGCGCGACCCGAGGTGACTGTGGAAGTTCTGGCGTACCTGATCGATTTCATCCTGCATGTGGACAAACACTTGGCGACCTTCGTTGCCAGTTACGGGCCGTGGGTCTATGCCCTGCTGTTCGTGATCGTGTTCGTCGAGACCGGCGTCGTCGTCATGCCGTTCCTGCCAGGCGATTCACTGCTGTTCGTGGTGGGCGCCCTCAGCGGCGCGGGGCTGATGAATTTTCCGCTGGCGTGCACGCTGCTGATCGTGGCCGCCATCCTGGGCGACCAGTGCAACTACAGCATCGGCCGCTACCTGGGGCCGAAAGTCTTTCAGTGGGAGCAATCGCGCTGGTTCAACCGGCGTGCCTTCGACCAGGCACATGCCTTCTACGAGCGCTATGGCGGCATCACCATCGTGCTGGCGCGCTTCATGCCGTTCATTCGCACCTTCGCGCCGTTCGTGGCCGGGGTCGCGCAGATGCGCCGCCGCTCATTCACGGCGTACAACATCGGGGGTGCGTTGTTGTGGGTGCTGGGCATCTGCACGGCGGGATACTTCTTCGGGAACCTGCCCTGGGTGCAGAAGCACCTGGACAAAATCATCTGGGCGATGATCTTCGTGCCGGGCCTGATCGCCATCTTCGGGGCGTGGCGGGCCGGCCGGAAGTCATCGGTTGCTACTGATTGAATAGCTGCCAGCGCCCGTCGGACGGGCGCTGGAGCCTCTTTTCATGCTTAAACCGGGCGTTTGGCGGTTTAGCGACGGCCCTGGCTGCGGTCACGGTCCTCGCCGAGTTCGTGGCCGACCAGCGCGCCGGCCCCGGCGCCGATGACGGTGGCGGCCGTGCCCCCCACCGCGCTACCGACCACGCCCCCGGCCACGGCACCGACGCCGGTGCCGATCTGGGCATTGGTGGGGTTGGACGAACAGCCGGCCAGACCCAAGGCAGCAGCACTGGCGGCGACACACAGAAAATGGCGATAGTTCATGACGGACTCCTGGTGAAGTTGGCCCTCAAGGCCGTGACACCGCGGCACCCCGAAATGGCGCCGCACGGTGCGGGTGGCTCCACTATGGATCGCTGCGGCGCGCCGGCTGTAGGCCCCCTCAGGGCTGCGCTGTAGGAAGGGCGCAGCGGCGGGTGCCCGTCATGCGTCCGGCTGCAGGCAGATGGTCACCAGCAGCGAGGCAGAGCGCAGGGCGCGCAGCGCGTGCGGTGCCCGGGCACGCAGGTGCAGAAAGTCGCCTGCGCGCAGCACGTGGGTGGCCTGTTCCACCTGGAATTCGACCTCGCCCTCCAGGCACTGCACCGTCGTCTCGCCCGGCGTGTCGTGCTGGCGCATGTGCTCGCCGGCCCGCAGCACGACGCGGATCACCTCGAGCTGCTGCGCCTTGATGATCGCGTAGGACTGGGTTTCGGCGAGCAGGTCTCCCAGCGGCTGGAGGCTGACAACTTGCGAAGACTGGGCGTGGGGCAGGGCCATGGACACTCCGAAAGGACAAGCAGACGAGCCGCCGCACCCGGGCAGTCAGACCGAGCGGCTGCGCGCCAGGGGCGGGTTCTTGGCGAAGTATCGGGTGATGCCGCGCATCAGCGCGTCGGCCAACTGCTCCTGGTAGGCGGCTGAGCGCAGCCGGGCCTCCTCCTCGGGATTGCTGATGAAGGCGGTCTCCACCAGCACGCTGGGAATGTCCGGCGCCTTGAGCACGGCAAAGCCGGCCTGCTCCACCCGCGGCTTGTGCAGCTTCGCCATCCCCTTGATCTCGCCCAGCAGCACGCTGCCCAGCTTCAGGCTGTCGTTGATCTGCGCCGTGGTGCTCATGTCCAGCAGCACGCGCTGCACATGGCGGTCCTGCGCGCCCACGTTCACGCCGCCGATCAGGTCCGCCTGGTTCTCCTTGTTGGCCAGCCAGCGCGCCGCCGAACTGGAAGCGCCGCCCTCGCTCAACGCGAACACGCTCGCCCCGCGCGCGGCCGGGTTGGTGAAGGCGTCGGCGTGGATGGAGACGAACAGGTCGGCCTGCACCCGCCGCGCCTTGTCCACCCGCGTCGCCAGCGGCACGAAATAATCGCCGTCGCGCGTGAGAAAGGCGCGCATGGGGTTGCCGCCGACCGTGGTGGCGTTGATGCGGTCGCGCAGACGGTGCGCCACCTTGAGGACCACATCCTTTTCACGGGTGCCGCCCGGGCCGATGGCGCCGGGGTCTTCACCGCCGTGCCCTGGGTCCAGCGCGACGATGATGAGCCGGTCGGTGGCACGGGCAACGGCCGGTGCGGGCAGGCGCGCGGCCGGTGCGGGCGCGGCTGCGGTGGCCGGGGGCGCTGGAGGCGTTGGGGGCGTCGGCTGCACCGATGGCGTGCCGGGAACGGGCATGGGCAGCGGCAGGCCCCGCGGCGGCGCCTCGCCCCGGGCGCTGTGGCGCGCGATCAACTCGCCGAGGGGGTCGGTCGGCGCCGGGGTTGCCAGGGCCGGCAGGGCCGGCGCGAGCGGCGCGGCCGAGGCCACCAGCGGCGCCGCCTCGCGCAGCCGCTCGGCGATCAGCGCTTCCAGCGGGTCGGCTGGCTGTTCGGGGTACAGGTCGAATACCAGCCGGTGCTGGTAGGCCGCCACCGGCGCCAGCGAGAAGACCTGGGGCAGGGCAGCGCGTTTCAGGTCCACCACCAATCGCACCACGTTGGGCGCGTTTTGCCCGACGCGGATGCCGGCGATGTTCGGGTCGTCCGCCGTGACCTTGGCCACCAGCTCGCGCAACGACGAGTCCAGGTCGATGCCCTCGATGTCGACGGCCAGGCGTGGCGGGGTGGCCACGAAGAACTGCCTGGCCACCAGCTTGCGGTCGGACTCGATGGTCACGCGCGAGTAGTCCTGCGCGGGCCACACGCGCACCGCCACGATGCCGGCGCCGCGGGCGATCTGTTGCGCGCCCAGCAGCAGCACCACGCTGCCTGCACGCAGCAGGGCTCGGCGGCTGGGACCGGACAGGGGAGAGGAAAGAGGAGGAACTGCTTCGCTCATGTCTTGTCGGGCAGGGCGAGGGCCAAATCCCGCAGCAACTGGTGCCCATGCGGGGTGCCGGCGGCGACCTGCACCTGCCGGGATGCATCATCGTGGGCCTGCAGGCAAATGGCAATATCCGCGGCGGGCAACACGCCGCGGGCCTGCTCGGGCCACTCGGCCAGTTTCAGGCCGGGGCTGGCGAACACGTCGCGAAAGCCGGCATCTTCCCACTCGCGCGGGTCGTGGAAGCGATAGAAGTCGAAGTGCCAGATGTCCAGGCCCGGCGCCTGGTGCGGTTCGACCACGGCGTAGGTCGGGCTCTTGATGCGCCCCTGCACGCCCAGGGCGCGCAGCAGGTGGCGCACCAGGGTCGTCTTGCCCGCGCCCAACGTGCCGTGCAGCGCGACGAACGCGTTGCGCACGCCCGGCTGGCGGGCGAGCGCGGCGGCGAAGTGTTGCGTATCGTCCTCGGACTTCCACAGCAGCGACAGGGACGCTGGTGCGGGGGCACCGGATGGAGTTCCTACAATTTCGGGCAGATGGTGATCGGCAGCAGTCAAATCGTTCCTCGGATCCGGCAATGGGCGCGCGAGTTGGGATTCTCCCAAATCGGCGTGGCGGACGTCGACCTGTCCAGCGCCGAACCCGGGCTGATGCGATGGCTCGGCGAAGGGTTCCATGGCGACATGCACTATATGGCGGCGCACGGCGTGCGCCGGGCACGGCCCGCAGAGCTGGTGCCGGGCACGGTCAGCGTCATCACCGCGCGCATGGACTATTTGCCCCGCGACACCCCGGACGGCTGGCAGGCGGTGGAATGGCAGCGGCTGGAGCGGCCGTCCGAGGCTGTCGTGTCGGTGTACGCCCGCGGGCGGGACTACCACAAGGTGCTGCGCAGCCGGCTGCAAAAGCTCAGCGACCGAATCGCCGAAGAAGTCGGTCCGTTCGGCCACCGGGTGTTCACCGACTCCGCCCCGGTGCTGGAGGCGGAGCTGGCCCGGCGCAGCGGCCAGGGCTGGCGCGGCAAGCACACGCTGGTGCTGTCGCGCGAGGCCGGCTCCATGTTCTTTCTGGGGGAGATCTACGTCGACATGGTGCTGCCGCCGACCGAGCCGGTCAGCGGCCACTGCGGCAGCTGTCAGGCCTGCCTGGACATCTGCCCCACGCAGGCCATCGTCGCCCCGCACCGGCTGGATGCGCGCCGCTGCATCTCCTACCTGACCATCGAGCATTCCGGCTCGATTCCCTTGGAGCTGCGCCCGCTGATGGGCAACCGGATCTACGGCTGCGACGATTGCCAGCTCGTGTGCCCCTGGAACAAGTACGCACGGCCCGGGACGCTGCCGGACTTCGACCAGCGCACCGCCCTGGTCGGGCGCGACCTGGTAGACCTCTTTGCCTGGGACGAGGCGACGTTCTTGCGCCTGACCGAGGGCGGTCCTATCCGCCGCATCGGGCATGAGCGCTGGCTGCGCAACATCGCCGTGGCCCTGGGCAACGCGCTGCGTGGTGCCGATGCGCAACAGGCCGACCTGCTGCGGATGGCCTTGACCACGCGGCTGGGGCACGATAGCGGCATCGTGCGCGAGCACGTGCGATGGGCCCTGGCCCAACGGCCTGGCTGACCCCCCTTTTTACATGCCCGAACACGCCCTTTCCGTTTCTGCCTTCGGGGGGAGGCGGGTATGGGCTTCGCGCGTGCTGCGCACCCTCGTCGTGGCGCTGGCATGCCTGGCACTGGCGATTGCCGCGTACTGGTCGGTGCTGCTGGAAGGGCAACGCAGCCAGCGGCGCCAGGTCGAAGAGCAGACTTGGCTGCGCGTAGGCCAGTTGGCGCTGGCCGTCTCGGTGCAGGTGCAAACCCTGCTGCTGGGGCTGGACTACACGCTGCAAAGCCTGGCCGCGGTGTACCCCACCCAGGATGCGGACGCCTTCGCCGAGGCAGTTGCCGCGGCGCAGGGTGCCTATCCGGCCGGCACGGTGACGCAGATCGCCGTCGCCAATGCGGCCGGTGACATCGTCTATTCCAGCCTGGAGCGCGACGGCCGGCCGCGCGCAGGCGTGTCCATCCACGACCGCGAGCATTTCATCGTGCATGCCGATCGGCAAGTGCAGGGCATGTATGTGAGCCGTCCGGTGCGCGGGCGTGTGTCGCAGGCATGGTCCATCCAGCTCACGCGCGCCATCGAGCGCGAGGGCACCTTTCTGGGCGTGCTGGTCCTGTCGATCCCGCCCGAGCACATCGCGCGGTATTTCGGCTCGCTCGCGGCAGGCACGGACGACGTGATTGCACTGCTGCGGGCCGATGGGGCCTACCTGGCGCGTTCGCAGCGCCAGAACGACGTGCTGGGGACCGCCACGCCCGCGGCACGCCAGGCCTTTTTCCCTCCCGGAGCGTCGAGCGGCTCATACGTTCTGACATCGCCCGTCGACGGTGTGCAGCGGCTGTACGGATGGAGCCGCGTGCCCGGGCAGCCGCTGGTCGCCAGCGTCGGACTGGACCGCGCCCGCGCGCTCGGACCCATGGAAGACGGCTTTGCGCGGGTGCTGGCGCGCAACGCGGCAGGCACTGCGCTGCTGGTGCTGGGGGCGCTGGTGGGCGTGTGGCTGGCGTGGCAGCGCGAGCGCAGCGACCAGTTGCGCCAACGTGCCGAACGCCGCTTTGCGCGGTTGGCGCAGGAGGCCCCGGGCGGCTTGTTCCAGTGCCGTGTGGATGAGCGGGGGCGGCTGCAGATGCTGTTCAGCACCCCCCAGTTCCATCTGCTGCACGGTGTGCCCGCCACGTCTGGCGCATTGCAGACCCGGGCGCTGGCCAACCGCGTCTGGCCGGAAGATCTGCCGGGCCTCATCGACTCGGTGCGCGCCAGCCTGGGCCGCGAGATGCCATGGGACCACCGCTACCGGACGTATGCCGGTGAAGGGCGCGAGGGCGCGGTGCGCTGGCTGCACGGCCACGCCCGGGTGCAGCGCGAGGACGACGGCACGCTGCTGTGGCATGGGTACGTGCACGACGTCACGCAGGACCAGGCCATGCGCGAGGTTGTGCGCGCGAGCGAAGAGCGATTGCGCCGGACACTGCGTGCGGTGCGCGATGGCCTGTGGGAGTGGGAGTGCGACACCGGCCGCCTGTTGGGCGACGAGCGCTGTGCAGACATCCTGGGACAGGGCGAAGCAGTGATGGTGCTCGACGTTCACCGCGCCACGGCGCTGGTGCACCCTGCCGACCAGGCGCGGCTGCGCGCCCACCTGCAGCGCCATGTCGGATCCGGCGAGGAGTTTCGCCTGGAGGTGCGCCTGCAGCACGCGGACGGCGACTGGCGCAGTGCCGAGGTGCGCGGAGAGGTGACGCGGCGCGACGACCGGGGCCTGCCGCTGCGCATGCTGGGCACGCTCACCGACATCCACGAGCGGGTGGCGCAGGGCAGGCTGATCAGCGCTTTGCTGGACAAGGGCAGCGCGCACATCCTCGTCGTCACTCCCGGGCAAAACATCCTGTATGCCAACGAGCGCGCCGCGCAGGCGTTCGGCCTGCGCGCCGGAACACCGCACCCAGCGGTGCCCTTTGGCGCGTTGCAGCCGGCCGGTGCGGGCCATGCCCAGTTGGCCGCGGCCCATGCACAAGCGCGCGAGCGCGGCGGCGCGCGCATCGAGATGCCGCTGCGCCTGGCGAACGGCGACGACCACTGGTTCGACATGCAGGGCGTGCTGCTGGACGGCCAGGGCGGCGACGGCAACGTGGTGTGGACGCTGGTGGACACGGACGCACGGCGGCGTGCCGAGGCCGCCCTGGACCGGGCGCGGCGCACGCTCGGCGTGATCATCGACCGTTTCCCCGCTGGCATCCTGGTCGTCGACGCGCAGGGCAGCCAGGTCGTCGCGGCCAACACCGAGCTGGCGGGCATCCTGCGTCTGGGCAGGCCGGCAGGCTCGCTGGTAGGTGTGCCCGTGGCCGGGTTGCGCGCGCTTTTGCCGCCGACCCTGGCCGAAGCACTGCTGCGCACCGGTGCAGACGGCCAGTTCCTGTGCGGCAAGAGCGTCCATCCACTGCAAGACGGACGCTTTTTGGAGGTGGAGGCGCTGGTGTTGTCGGACGCAGCCCAGGCACTGGGCCACTGCTGGGTGGTGCACGACGTGACCGAGCGCCGGCAGCGCGAAACCCGGCTCGAGGCGCTGGCCCTGACCGATGCGCTCACGGGAGTGCCCAACCGGCGCGCGTTCATGGAACGGTTGGACATCGAGCTGCAGCACCTGCAGGCCGGCAGGGTGGACCGGGCGGCGCTGCTGATGCTGGACATCGACCATTTCAAGCGGGTCAACGACACCTGGGGCCACGCCGTGGGCGACGTCGTCCTGCGCGACCTGGCCCAGACCGTGGTACGCGCGCTGCGCAAGGACGACATGGTCGGGCGCATCGGCGGCGAGGAGTTTGCCGTGCTGTTGTCCGGCGCCAGCGTGGAGGCCGCCCACAAGCGCGCTGAAGCCCTGCGGTGCGCCGTGCAGGAGCGCGAGCTGCAGCTGGCCGACGGCACGGCGCTGCGGATCACGGTCAGCCTGGGCGTTTACGCGATGACCGCGCAGGACGCTTCCGGGCCAGCCAGCCTGGAGCGCGCGGATGCGGCGATGTACTTCTCCAAGCGCAACGGACGCAACCAGTCGACCGTCTGGCACGCCGGGCTGCCGGCGCTGGCCGCCACGCAAGGCGAGGGGAGCGCTACGTCAGCAGGCCAAGCGCCACCGGCAGGCTGACCAGGCCCAGGAGCGTGGACATTGTCACCAGGGCCGCCACGTAGCTGCCGTCGTAGCCCATGCGCGCTGCGAGCACATAGCAGGTGGAAGAAGTGGACACGGCGCAAAAGGCCATCAGCACCGCCGTCTGCGGCGCGTCCAGGCGCAACAGGCGGGCCAGTGCCCATGCCACGGCAGGCTGCACGGCATGCCGAATCGCCAGCAGGCAGGCGGACAGTGCCCGGTTGCGCGCGAGCTGCTCCCATCGCAGTCCGGCGCCTGCGGCCATCAGGCCCAGGGCCAGGGCCGCAGCGCTCATGCGTGAGAGTGTCGGCTCCAGCCAGGGGGGCACGTGCAATCCCAGCAGGTTCGCCGCCACTGCGCTGACGGTGGCCACGACCAGCGGATTGCGCGCCAGTTCGCCAGCCAGACCCCGTCCGCTGCCCCGGGCCATGGGCCAGACCGCTGCCACGTTGAACAGTGGCACGCAAACGCCGATCAACACCGCCGCCATGAGCAGTCCCTGGCTGCCCGCCAGACGCTCGGCCAGCGCCAGCACGATGAACGAGTTGAAGCGGAATGCCACCTGGGCGCTGGCCGCGTGGTCCCGACGGTCGATGCGCGCACCCAGCCAGGGAAGACGGGGCAGGCTCCAGGCGAGCGCCATCGCAACCAGCCCTGCGCCCAGCCCGGCAGCGACCAGGCCGCCCGCTTCGCCGATCCGCAGCGGGCTGCGCACGATGGACTGGAACAGCAGCACCGGGAACAGCAGGTAGTACACCAGGGTTTCGACTGGCTGCCAGACCTGCCGCCCCAGCGGCGTGAAGCGGCACACCAGGTAGCCGCACAGGATCAGCGAGAAGTCGGGAGCCAGCAGTTGCGCGTAGTGCACGGTGTCACGGCCTGGTGCGCGCGGCAGCCGGTTCTCCCGTGCAGGCCGACAGCAGCGTGATGCCGCCATCCGACGGCAGCCAATGCCCCATGGGCGCGCACCGCCCTTGCAGGCACAGCGTGAAGTCGGCGGTGAACTCCGACCGTGTCAGGCGCAGCGCGTCAGGCAGCGGATTGCGCGGGCGGTAGTGGTACCAGCCCTCTGCGAGCCGGGCGTCGTCCGGTGGCTCCATGCCCGCGGCCGACCCCCGCACACGCGCCGCCAGCGCCTGCAACCGCAGCGGGGTGCCGGGCAGCACGGCGTAGTCCTCTTCCCAGCGCACGTGTTCGATGGAATGCGTCCACGCCAGCGTGAACTGTTCAGTGGGCACGAACACCGGCGCGGCGGCACTCGCCGCCAGCGCCAGGCAGATCCCCGCCAGGCCCACGGTCAGGCGGGCGCGGCCAGGCCGGCGCGGCGGCTGCGGTGGATGCGCCAGACCATGAACAGCGCCACACAGCCCATGCCGACCTCGTCGGTCAACGGGAGCGCCACCACCAGCAAGCTGGCGGATCCTACGGCCACCATGCGCTCAAACCAGTTCAGGGGCCCGAACAGGTAGCCGATCGCCCCGGCGCCCCAGAGGGACACGGCTACCAGCGCCTTGAACACCACCCAGACGGTGGCCAGCAAGCTGCCGCCCTGGAGCATGAGCGCCGGGCTGTAGACCGCCATGTAGGGCACGACGAAACCGGCAACCGCAATGCGCACGGCCTGCAGGCCGATCTTCAGCCCGCTCTCGCGGGCGATAGGCGCGGCGGCGAACGCCGCCAGGGCCACCGGGGGCGTCAGGTCGGCCATGATGCCGAAGTAGAAGACGAACATGTGCGAGACGATCAACGGCACGCCCAGCTGCAGCAGCACCGGCGCGGCTAGCGAACTGGTGATGATGTAGTTGGGGATCGTCGGGATGCCCATGCCCAGCACCAGGCAGGTGAGCATGGTCAGGAACAGCGCCAGAAACAGGCTCTTCTCGCCGATCAGGATGATGCGCCCGCCCAGCTCGGCCGCCACGCCCGTGAGGTTGATGATGCCGATGATCACGCCCACCAGGGCGCACGCGATGGCCACCGGCAGGGCATGGCGGGCGCCGTCGGCCATCGCGGACAGCGCCAGGCGCCGGGCGTCGCCGCCCGTGCGGCGGATGTAGGTCAGGGCGACCAGCAGCAGCGTGACCACGATGAAGGTGCCGACGCCGAAGTAGAAAAAGCCCGCGCAGGCAAAGCCGAGCAACACCCAGAACAGACCTCGCAGTGCGGTGCCGCGCACGCCGCTGGTGACGGCGGCGCCGAAGATCAGCACCACCGTGAGCGCCAGGCCCACCGTGCCCGAGAACATGGGCGTGTAGCCGGAAAACAGCAGTCCCACCAGGCCGGCCAGCGGCAGCAGCAGGTACCAGCGCTGGCGCACGGCCGTCCAGGGGTTGGGGCATTCCTCCTTGGGCAGGCCCATGAGGTTCTTGCGGCCGGCTTCCAGGTGCACCATCCAGAATGCCGTGAAGAAGTACAGCGCCGCGGGGATGACGGCCGCCTTGACGATGTCCACGTAAGGCACGTTGATGGTCTCGGCCATGATAAAGGCCACTGCGCCCATCACCGGCGGCATGATCTGCCCGCCCATGCTGGCGGTGGCTTCGACCCCGCCAGCGAAGGCGGAGCTGTAGCCGAAGCGCTTCATCAGCGGAATGGTGAATTGCCCGGTGGTGACGACGTTGGCCACGCCCGAGCCGTTGATGGTGCCCATCAGCGCCGAGGAGATGACCGACACCTTGGCCGGCCCGCCGCGGGTGTGCCCCACGGTGCCCATCGCGAAGTCGTTGAACAGGTCGATCATCCCGGCCTGCTCCAGGAAGGCGCCGAACAGGATGAACAGGAAGATGTAGGTGGACGAGACGTACGTCGGCGTGCCGTAGATGCCCTCGGTGCCGAAGGCCAGCGTGCTGACGATCTGGTCCAGGCCGAAGCCGCGGTGCGCGAGCACACCGGGCAGGTACTGCCCGAACAGACCGTAGAGCAGGAAGATGCCGCAAATCAGCGGCAGCCCCCAGCCCATGGCGCGCCGCGCCGCCTCGAACACCAGCGCCACGAGCGTGACGCCGATGACCCAGTCCATGGGGACGAGCTCGCCAGCGCGGGCGGTCAGCTCGGGCTCGTAGACCCAGTGGTAGAGGCTGAAGACGAAGCCGATCAGGCCCAACGCCCAGCCGAGCATGCGGCCCCAGCGCGCAGCCGCCGGGCTGGCGCCACGAAAAGGCGGAAACAGGATGAAGATCATCAGCAGCACGAAGCCGACGTGGATGGCGCGGATGACCTGGCTGGACAGCGGGTGGAAGGCCGCCATCCAGATCTGGTAGGTCGAAAACAGGAGAGCCACCGCGAAGATGGCGCCGCGCAGCCCGGTACCTCGGCTGGCTGTCTGGGGGTCGGTCATGGTCGTCTCGTTCGTGCCGGAACAAAAACGGCCCCTTGTCGGGGCCGGCTCTTGCGGAGAGTGGGTTACTTGATGACGCCCACTTCCTTGTAGTAGCGCTCGGCTCCCGGGTGCAGCGGGATGGGCATGCCCTGTACCGCCTTTTCACGCTGGATGGCCTTGGCTGCATTGTGCGCCGAGTGCAGCGTGTCCAGATGCTCGTAGAGCTGCTTGGTCATCTGGTAGGCCAGTTCGTCGGACACGCCCGAGTGCGTGACCAGGAAGTTGGGGATGGCCGCAGTGGGCACATCCTCGGTCTGGCCGGTGTAGGTGCCAGCCGGGATCACCGCCGGCTGGTAGGCGGCGTCGCCCACCTTCGTCACGGTCTCGGCGGGCACGGGTACCACCACGATCTTCACGGCCGTCGCCAGGTCGCGGATGGAGGCCACGCCCAGGCCTGCAGACTGCAAGGTCGCGTCGAGCTGGCGGTTCTTGATCAGTTCCACCGACTCACCGAAGGGCAGGTACTCGACCTTGGCCAGGTCCTTGTAGTCCATGCCGGCAGCCTTGAAGATCGCGCGGGCATTGAGCTCCGTGCCCGAGCGCGCCGCGCCCACCGAGATGCGCTTGCCCTTGAGGTCCGCCAGCGTCTTGATGCCGGCGTCGGCGTTGGCGACGATTTGGATGTAGTTGGAGTACGTGCCCGACAGGCCGCGCAGCTTGTCCAGCTTCTTCGGGAAGCCCGCTTCGGCATCGCCCTTCCAGGCATCCGACACCGCGTCGCCGAGCGAGAACGCCAGCTCACCGCGGCCGGCCTGCAGCAGGTTCAGGTTTTCCGCCGAGGCCTTGGTCACCTGGGCCGTTGCGCGGACATTGGGGATGGATTTGGCATACACCTGCGACAGCGCCACGCCCAGCGGGTAGTACACGCCGCTTTGTCCGCCCGTCAGTACGTTGACGAATTGCTGCTGGGCCTGAACGGCCGGGGTTGCCAAAAGAGCGCCAAGGCCGAGGCCCAGGCCGAGTTGTCGAAGCCAGCGCATGTCAAGTCTCCTGCGTGTCGTGTGTTTGGCGAAGAGCGGCACAATAGCGTAACTGACCTTTGGTTACGTGGCTCCAAGCACAAGCCCCACCAGGGTTTTCCCTGGTAGCGGCGCTTGCCCGTCCGAACCAACGCCGCCGCCAAGGCCTGCATGACCTTCTCCTCCGTGCCTCATGTTCCTCCCGTCGACGCCGCTCCCGCCGCTGCAGATGCTGCCTTGATCGACCAGTTCGTCGACGCGCTGTGGCTGCAGGACGGCCTGGCGCGCCAGACCCTGCAGGCGTACCGGGGCGACCTGCTGGCCCTGGCGCGCTGGCTGCAGACGCAGGGCAGCGGGCTGCTGGCCCTGCAGGAAGCCGACCTGAACGGCTATCTGGCCCACCGCCACGAGCAGACCCGCGCTGCCACGGCGAACCGGCGGCTCACCGTCTTTCGGCGCTTCTATGCCTGGGCCTTGCGCGAGCGCCTGCTCGCGCGCGACCCGACCGTGCGCCTGCTGGCTGCGCGCCAGCCGCTGCGCGTGCCGGGGACGCTCACGCAGGCGCAGGTCGAGGCGCTGCTGCGGGCGCCGGACGTGGAGAGCGCGCTGGGCCTGCGCGACCGCGCCATGCTCGAGCTGATGTACGCCAGTGGCCTGCGGGTGAGTGAACTGGTGTCACTCAAGACCCTGCAGGTGGGCCTGGCCGAAGGGGTCCTGCGGGTCATGGGCAAGGGTGCGCGCGAGCGCCTCGTGCCGTTCGGCGACGAAGCGCGGCAGTGGCTGGAGCGCTACCTGGACGGCCCGCGCACCGCCATCCTGGGCCGGCGGGTGTGCGATGACCTGTTCGTCACCCAGCGCGGCGCCGCCATGGGCCGCGTGATGTTCTGGAAAGTCGTGAAGAAGTACGCCCACGCAGCGGGCATCACGGCGCCCCTGTCACCCCACACGCTGCGCCACGCCTTTGCCACGCACCTGCTGAACCACGGCGCGGACCTGCGCGTGGTGCAGTTGCTGCTGGGGCACGCCGACATTTCCACCACCACCATCTACACGCACGTGGCGCGCGAGCGGCTCAAGGCGCTGCAC
>DAMCAL010000028.1:0-25549 GCA_032059585.1 Burkholderiaceae bacterium | reverse complement strand
ATGGCGCAGGTACAGGGCTGCTGGGCGGGAGAAGGTGGACACGGTCGACGGGGCAGGCGGCGCGGCGAAGGGCCGACAGCATAGCGCAGCCGCCGCACGGCGGCGCCCGGCTCAGCTCTGCTCTTCCGGGCCCAAGGGATGCGGGCGCGGCGGCACGCGGGGCGGCAATTGCAGGAACAATGCCGTCGCTGCCAGCGTCAGCAGCCCCATGCACCCGAACGTGACGCGAAACGCGTTCAGCACGCCCGCCGCGCCGTGTCCGGCGCCCAGGTGCGCCTGCATGCTCGCCAACACGGCTCCGGCGAGCGCCACCCCCATGCCCATGGCCAGCATCTGCACCATCGACAGCAGACTGTTGCCGCTGCTGGCGTGGCGGGTGTCCAGGTCCTTGAGCGTGATGGTGTTCATGGCCGAGAACTGCACCGAGTTCACCGCACCGAAGAGCGCGAGCTGCACCAGCATCCACCCCGGCGGCATGCCGGGCGTGAGGGTGGCAAAACCCATGATCAGCAGTGCCAACGCACCGGTGTTGGCCACCAGCACCTCGCGGTAGCCAAAGCGTCGCACCAACCGCGTCACCAGAGGTTTCACCGCCATGCTGCCCAGCACGGTGGGCAGCATCATCATTCCCGCCTGCAGCGGCGCGTATCCCATGCTGACCTGCAGCACAAGCGGAATCATGAAGGGCATGGCCGAGCTGCCCAGCCGGGAAAAGAAGTTGCCCAGCAGTCCGACGCGCAGCGACCGCACCCCGAACAGGGCGGGCACGAACAGCGGGTTCGGGCTGCGCAGCGCGTGCAGCGCGTAAGCCGCCAGGCTGGCCAGTCCGAACACCAGCAGCACCAGCGCCCCCGCGCGTCGCACGCCGCCTCCCGCCATGGCTTCCACTGCCAGCGACACCGCCGCCATACCGAAGGCCAGCAAGCCGTAGCCCGCCAGGTCAAAGCCGCGCACTGCCTGGGCGTCCTGGGCGCGCATGAAGTGCCGTGCGGCCAACAGCCCCGCCAGCCCGACCGGCACGTTGACCCAAAAGATCCAGTGCCACGAAGCGTACTGAACCATCCAGCCCCCCAGTGTCGGCCCGATGAGCGGCCCGACCAGCCCGGGAATGGCCACGAAACTCATGGCGCGGATGAACTCGTCGCGTGGAAACGCCCGCAGCACCGCCAGGCGTCCCACCGGCAGCAGCAGCGCGCCGCCGAGCCCCTGCACCACGCGGGCGGCTACCAAGAGCCGCAGCGACGGGGCCAACGCGCACAGCACCGAGCCGAGCACGAACAACGCGATCGCCGACATGAACACCCGCCGCGTGCCGAAACGGTCGGCCAGCCATCCCGACGCGGGGATGAGCACCGCCATCGCCAGCGAATAGGCGACGATGACCGAATGCATCTGCAGCGGACTCTCGCCGAGATCGCGCGCCATCGCAGGCAGCGCCGTGTTGACGATGGTCGCGTCCAGCGTCTGCATGAAAAACCCCAGCGCGACCAGCCACAGCAGTGCCTGTCGGTCGCCTGCAGGCGCCCACGTGGGCAGCTTCATGCCCACGGCCGCTGCACCAGGCAGGGCCTTTGCCTGCGCGCCCGGTGCGCGCCTCGCAGACGAGCCGACGCATGGGCCGAGCACTTTCCGGCCGCGGCACGGGCTTTCGTCTGACGCGCGTGGCCGCGTGCGCCCCCGTAAGGTCTCGCCATACCGCACCTGCCTGGAGACCCATCATGCTCAAGCGATTCTTCGACCCGTCCACCATTTACATGCGCCGCGCCCAGCGCACCATGGACGAAGCACGCATGGCCGCCCTCGAGCATGAAAGCGCCGCCGAACACCATGCAGCGCTCGCACGCATGTACCGCGAGCGGGTGGCGCGCCTTCAGGCCGAAATGTCGCCCCAGCCCCAGGAGACGCGCATCGTCGTCGACCCTTCGTCCCAGATTCCGCGCATCACCTCGCTGAAGAAACGCGAAGAGTCGGCAGCCAACCCCTCGATGTTGGCGCACGGTATGGCGGGGTGACGCCCCGCTCCCCCTCTTCCACGCCCGTCCCCATGCACGAAAAGCCGGCTTCCAGCCGGCTTTGTCGTATCTGCCCACCTGCCGCGCTACCACGGCGCCCAGATGGCGACCAGCAGGAAGGCAACGATGATGGCCGCCACCACCAGGGTGCGGTGGGTGGCGAAGCGGTTGCGCCCGGGCGAAGTGGGCACGGCGCCTGAAGCTTTTTTCGGATCGGGCATGGCAGGGCTCGCGAGAAACAGAGGGTTGCGCAAAATCGCGGGTAGACAGTCGTGCGGCGAGGGCCGTGCCTGCACCATGCACGGCACGGCCCCGCCGGGCTTGTCAAACGGCCGGTGGATCGGTCTCGCGCGAGAAGTCGCGCGGCGCGCCGAGCGCCGCCACGAGGCGCTGGACCACCGCATCGCTTCCTGCTTCCTCCAGGATCAGGCCCGCGTCTTCCTTGCCGGCAGCCGAATCCGGCAGCATGCGCTGCACCAGGGCGCGCGCGCTGCCCACGGCCACCAGTGGCTTGCAATGCCGATAGGTATCGCGCACGAACTCCCATACGTGGCCGTCGCGCTCCAGCTCCTGGTGCCCGTCAGGGATGACCAGCGCATCGAACAGGAACGCGGGCGCGTTCTCGGTGGATGCGTCGGCGTCGATGGTGGCGCTGCCCGCCTGCACCGGGCCGATGCGCATGCCCACGAAACGCCCCACCGCGCCGCCTTCGAGCAGGGTCTTTTGCACCTGCTGGGCGAACGCGCCGTCCACGCCCGGCCCGACCAGGATCGCCACCTTGCGGCCGGCGATCGAGCCGTCGCCCGGGCGGGCCATGAGCGACAGGAATTCCGAGCGCGTGACTTCCGGTGCCGGCGGGTTGGCGATCGCCAGGGGCAGGGGCGCGGGCAGCGGGTCGATCCCCAGCCCGGCGGCCACCTTGGCGGCGAACGCATCCGAAACGTTGCGCAGCGACGCCACCATGCGCTCGCGCACCGCGGGCACCGTGACCTTGCTTAGCTCGAAACGGAAGGCCGCGGCGATGTGGTCCTGCTCGGCCGGTGTCTGGCTTTCCAGGAACAGACGCGCCTGTGCATAGTGCTCGGCGAATTTTTCCGGCTTGGCGCGCACCTTGGCCACGCCTTCGCGCGACTCGTTGCGCGCCGCCACCGACACGAAACCCTGCATGCCGGCCTGGAAGGGGCAGCCCCCAGCGAGCGAGTTCGGCTCGTACGCGACCCGCCCGCGGGGGATGGCCTGGCGGTGGAAGCCGTCGCGCTGGTTGTTGTGCACTGGCACCACCGGCGCGTTGATCGGGATTTCGTGGAAATTCGGCCCGCCCAGGCGCAGCAGCTGCGTGTCGAAATACGAGTGGATGCGCCCGGCCAGCAGCGGGTCGTTGGTGAAGTCCAGGCCCGGGATGATGTTGGCCACGCAAAACGCCACCTGTTCCGTCTCCGCGAAGAAGTTGTCAGGGTTGCGGTTGAGCGTCATGCGGCCGATGACGCGCAGCGGTACCAGCTCCTCGGGGATGATCTTGGTCGAGTCCAGCACGTCGAAGCTGAAAGCCTCGGCCTGCTCCTCGGTGAACAGCTGCACCGCAAGGTCCCACTGCGGATAGGCGCCACTTTCGATGCGCTCCCACAGGTCGCGCCGGTTGAAGTCCGGGTCGGCCCCGGAGATTTTCACCGCCTCGTCCCACACCAGCGAGTGCGTGCCCGCCACCGGCAGCCAGTGGAACTTCACCAGCATGGGCTCGCCGTCGGCATTCACGAAGCGGTAGGTGTGCACGCCGAAGCCCTGCATGGTGGCGTAGCTGCGCGGGATGGCCCGGTCCGACATCTGCCACATCAGCATGTGGGTGGACTCGGGCATCAGCGAGACGAAATCCCAGAAGGTGTCGTGGGCGCTGGCGGCTTGCGGCATCTGGTGGTGTTGCTCGGGCTTGACGGCGTGTACCAGGTCGGGGAACTTCATCGCGTCCTGGATGAAGAACACCGGCATGTTGTTGCCGACCAGGTCCCAGTTGCCCTCGTCGGTATAGAACTTCACCGCGAAGCCGCGCACGTCGCGCGCCGTGTCCTTGGAGCCGCGCTCACCGGCCACCGTGGAAAAGCGGGTGAACACCGGCGTCACCTTCCCCTTTTCCTGAAACGGCGCGGCGCGCGTGATCTCCGCAATGGCCTCGGTGCATTCGAAGATGCCATGCGCGCCGGAGCCGCGCGCGTGCACCACCCGCTCGGGGATGCGCTCATGGTCGAAGTGCGTGAGCTTCTCGCGCAGGACGAAGTCCTCCAGCAGCGCGGGCCCGCGCACGCCCGCGGTGAGCGTGTTCTGGTTGTCCGAGATGCGCACGCCCTGGTTGGTCGTGAGCATCTGGCCGGTGGAGTCCACGCGCACACGGTCCAGCGTGTCGATGGTCTGGTTGCGCCCGGGGGCGGCCACCGTGCCGGTCTTGGCGCTGTGGTTCTCTTCGGACAGGGCGCTGGCCAGCGGCAGGCGCGACGGCGCTTCGGCGGTGGCCCCGGCCGCCGGGGCCAGGCCGTTCGCCTCGCCGTATTCCATCGGCTTGGTCGGATTGGCGGGCATGGCAGCGGCCAGCTGCTCCGTGTGGGCGGCCTTGGTCGCTGCGGGGCCCGGCGCGTCGCCGGCGACATGGACGGGACCGCTGTCGGTGTTGCGGGCGGCGGCTTCGGCGCTGACGGCTGTGGTGTCGGGAGTGGTCTTCTTCATGGTGGGCTTTCCTGGGATCAACTGGCAGGGAGCCGCAACGCTACGAGGGCCGGTACCCACCGCCTGTAGGAGCGCGCCGGATCACGCGGCGCGTCGCCGCGCCGCCGCACCGATTCGGCTGACCTGCGCTCGCGCCGGCCGCCTACCCCGCGCGACCCGGCCCTCTGCGAACAATGGCCCGCACCCTGCCCGACCTGGCCGCCCTCTCGGCCTTCCCCTTCACCCGGCAGGACCACGAAAGGAAACCCGAACCATGTCCCTCTCCCTCATCCTGCTCATCGTTTTGATCCTGATCCTGATCGGCGTGCTGCCCAGCTGGGGCTACAGCCGGTCGTGGGGCTATGGCCCGGTCGGTGGCGTCGGCCTGGTCGTCGTCATCCTGATCGTGTTGCTGCTGATGGGCAGGATCTGACGGCCCGCATGCTCACAGCTGGTGCACCACCAGGCGAAACTCCGGGTCCTCGGGGTAGGGACGCACGTCGAAGCCGAGGCGGCGCATCAGCTTGAGCATGTTCGGATTGCGGGTCAGCACCAGCCCCTGGATTTCCGCCAGCCCCCTGTCGCGCGCCACGTCCATGATGCTCAGCATCAGGCGTGAGCCCAGGCCCTGTCCGGCAAAGTCGTCGGCCACCAGCAGGGCAAATTCGCAGCTGGTCTGGTCCGGGTTGGTGACGTAGCGCGACACACCGACGATGCGCTGGCTGAAGCTCACCTCGCCGTCGTCCCCCAGCACCCGCTCGCGGTGCACGGCCACCAGCGCCATCTCGCGGTCGTAGTCGATGAGCGTGAAGCGCGCCAGCATGGATGGCGGCAGTTCGGCGATCTGCGAGACAAAACGAAAATACCGGCTCTCCTGGGACACCTCGCGCACCAGGCGCTGCACCATCTGCGCGTCGTCCGGGCGAATGGGCCGCACCAGATACTCCCCGCCGCCGCGCAGCGGCCACACCTGCTCGTAGCGCGCGGGGTACGGCAGGATCGACAGGTGGCCGTACTGGCCATGTCCCGCGCCGTCGCCCCGCACGCTCGCCTGGGCGCTCACGCCGACGACGATGCGCGCATCCACCGCCACGGCGCCCAGCTCGTCCACGATCAGCGGGTTGATGTCCATCTGCCGCAGTTGCGGCAGCGCGCACACCATCTCCGACACGCGCAGCAGCGCCTGCTCCAGCGCCGCGCGGTCCGCCGCGGGCGCGCCGCGCCAGTCGCCCAGCGTTTCCGCCACGCGCGAGCGGTCGATCAACCGGCGCGCCAGGAACTGGTTGAGCGGCGGCAGCTCCATGGCCCGGTCGCGGATCAGCTCGATCATGGTGCCGCCCGCGCCGAAGGTGATGACCGGGCCGAACGCCTCGTCGCTCACCACCCCGATGTTGATCTCGCGCCCGCGCCGCGCTCGGGCCATGTTCTGCACCGTCACCCCGTTGATGCGCGCGCTGGGCTGGAGCCGCGCGACCCGCTGCACCATGTCGGCATAGGCGTCGCGCGCCGCGGCGCCGCTGTGCACGTTCAGCACCACGCCGCCCACGTCGGACTTGTGCGCCACGTCGGGCGAGTCGATCTTCAGCGCCACGGGAAAGCCGAGCTGCGTGGCGATCATCATCGCCTCGTGCGGGCTGCGTGCCAGCACCGTGCGCGTGACGGGGATGTGAAAGGCCGCCAGCAGCGTCTTCGACTCCATCTCGGTGAGCACCTGCCGGCGCTCGGCCAGCACGGTTTCGATCACCAGACGGGCGCCTTCGATGTCGGGCTTGACCAGCGCCGTCAGCGGCGGCGGTGTCTGCTGCAGCAGCTGCTGATTCTGGTAGAAGCTGGCGATGTTGCCGAACGCCCCCACGGCCGCTTCGGGCGTGCGAAAGCTGGGAATCTGCGCGTCGCGCAGCACCTCGCGCGCCGGCACCACCGAGGCGTCCCCCATCCAGCAGGCAAGCAGCGGCTTGGGCGCCAGGCGCTTGGCATCGGCCAGGGTGCGCGCCACCGCCGTGCCGTCGATGCCCTCCTTGGGCGAGAAGATCGCCAGCACGCCGTCCACCTCGCGGTCGCGGAAGGCGGCTTCCAGCGCCGCCGCGTATTGCGTCGGCCCGGCCTCCTCGGACAGGTCGATCAGGTCCGCCAGCGAGGCCAGCGGCGGCAGTTGCGGGGCCAGCTGCGCGACGGAGTCGCTGGACAGGCGGCCCAGCTCCAGCCCGATCTCACTGGCCCAGTCGGCCGCCAGCACGCCCGGCCCGCCGCCGTTGGTGATGAGGCCCAGCCGGCGGCCGACCGGCCGATAACGCGAGGCCAGGCATTTGGCGGCGGAAAACAGCTCGACGAACGAGCGCACGCGCACGGCGCCCGCGCGGCGCAGCGCGGCGTCGAACACGTCGTCGCTGCCGACGATGGCCGCGCTGTGCGTCTGCGCCGCCTCGTTGCCGGCCGGCTTGCGCCCCGCCTTGAGCACCACCACCGGCTTGGCGTGGGCGGCCGAGCGCAGGGCGCTGATGAAGCGCCGCGCGTTCTGGATGCCTTCCATGTAGACCACGATGCTCTGCGTGCGCGGGTCGTGCGCGAGGAAGTCCAGCGCCTCGCTCAGCCCCAGATCGGTGTGCGGGCCGAGCGAAACCACGCTGGAAAAGCCCACCGCGTTGTTGCGCGCCCAGTCCAGGATGGATGCCGTGAGGGCGCCCGACTGGCAGATCAGCGCCAGCGACCCGTCGCGCGCCAGCGGCCCGGCGGCGCTGGCGTTCAGTTGCAGCGACGGGCGCTGGATGCCCAGCGAATTCGGTCCGAGCAGCAGCATGCCCTCGCGCCGGGCAATCTTGCGCAGTTCGTCGGCCAGGGGCGCATCCACGCCGCTGCTCACCACCAGTGCGCAGCGGCAGTTGACGCGGCCCGCCAGCTCCAGGCCGGCGGCCAGCTCCTGCGGCGGCAGCGCCAGGATGGCCAGGTCGGCGCGCGTTTGCGCCAGGTCGGCCAGGGTGCCGCTGGTGTGGACGTCCAGGAAGGTGAGCGTGCCGGTGTAGCCGGACGCGCGCAGCGCCTGGTGCAGGATCTGCGACTGCGGGGTGAGGGTGTCGGGGGCGTCGGGGTGGCCGGCCAGCACGATGACGGAGCTGGGGGCGAAAAGCGGCGTGAGGTAGTGCTTGTCCATCATGGCGTTCTGCGGCTGGCGCATGCCCGCGCACGCAGGCGCGGCGAAGCGGCCCATTGTGGCCGATGGTGGCCGACCATGGACATCGCCCGCGCGGCTCAGCGCCCGCGGGCGGCAGCAGGCGTGGCGCGCAGCAATGCCGCGATGGCGCGCGCCGTGGCCGCGGCGGCTCCGCGGTGCCGCGCCGCAAACTGCACGCTGCGCCGCGCTTGCTGCGCCTGCTGCGTCCCGTCGAGCGCCAGCGCCGTGGCCCGGTGCACGCCGTCTGCCATGTCCGCCACCCGTTCGGCGGCGCCAGCGGCCAGGGCCAGGTCGGCGGCCTGGGCGAAGTTGAAGGTGTGCGGCCCCATCACCACCGGGCAGCCGCTCGCGGCCAGTTCGATCAGGTTCTGTCCACCCAGCGGCTCGAAGCTGCCCCCGAGCAACGCCACGTGCGCCAGGGCGCCATAAAGGGCCATCTCGCCCAGGCTGTCGCCCAGCCAGACATCGGCCGGCCGGGGAGCGCCGGCCCAGGCGCTGCGGCGCGACACCGACAGTCCCGCCGCACGGCACAGCGCCTCGACCTCGTCGAAGCGCTGTGGGTGGCGCGGCACCACGAGCCACTGCACGGCCCCTTTCGCTATCTTTTCAATAGCTTCTGGCGCTTGTCCAGCAAGCGCTGGAGCCACTTTTTGCTTCAAACTTTGGAGCCACAGCAGTTCCTCGCCCTCGCGCGAGCTGGCCAGCATGACCACCGGGCGCGCAGCGGCCTCGCGCCACGCGCTGCCCCGCGCGTGCTGCGCCGCATCGGGCACCACGTCGAATTTCAGGTTGCCGGTCACCCCGGCCACGGGCGCTCCCAGGTCGCGCAGGCGTTCGGCGTCGGCCTGCGTCTGCGCCAAAACCGCGGCGAGGTTCCGGTATGCCGGCCGCGCCAGCCAGCCCAGGCGCCGCGCGCCGGCGTGCGAGCGGGCGTTCAGGCGCGCATTGGCCAGCACCAGCGGAACGCCAGCCGCGCTGCCTGCCGCGACCAGGTTGGGCCAGACCTCGGTTTCCATCAGGATGCCCACGGCCGGACGAAAGTGCGCCATGAAGCGGCGTGTGGCGCCCGGTGTGTCCCACGGCAGCCAGGCCTGTGCATCGCCCGGGCGCAGCAGCTTGGTGCCCTCCGCGCGCCCGGTGGCGGTGCCGTGGGTGAGGAGCACGCGCATGCCGGGCAGCTGCTCGCGCAGGGCGTGCAGCAAGATGGCGGCGGCGCGCGTTTCGCCCAACGAGACCGCATGCACCCAGACCAGCGGCCCGCTGCCCGGGGCCACGCTCGCGGGCGAAACAGCTTCGGCGTAGTGGCCGAAACGCTCGGCCACGGCGTGGCCGTAGCCGGGCTCGGCCTCGGCGCGCCGGCGCAGCTTGCGCACCAGCAGGGGCTGCGCGGCCCAGGTGAAGGCCGAGTACAGGGCGCGCGCGAGCGTCATGCCATCCGGGACGTCACCGCTCGCACGCACGCACACGGCACATGCACGCCGGGCACGGCGTCACTCTGCTGGCGGGCAAGGCGCCAGCCCTCCCGCGGGGTACCTGGCGTGCAGGGCAGATGCACCCCCGCGCTCAATGGCTGGCGCCACCCACCACCGCACCGGGCTTGACGCGCTCGAGCAGTGCACGCATTTCGCCCTCGATGCGCGACAGCGCCTCGGCCGTCTGGCCTTCGAAGCGCAGCACCAGCACCGGCGTGGTGTTGCTGGCGCGGATCAGGCCGAAACCGTCGGGCCAGTCCACACGCAGCCCGTCGATGGTGCTGACCCGCGCCGGCGCGGCAAAGGCATCTGCCGCCAGCGCCTGCAGCTCGGCGGTGAGGCGGTGCGGCTCGCCCTCCTCGCACTGCACGTTCAGCTCGGGCGTGCTGTGGCTGCTGGGCAGCCCGTCCAGCACGCTGCTGGCGTCGCTGTGCCGGCTCAGGATCTCCAGCAGCCGGCAGCCGGCGTAGGTGCCGTCGTCGAAGCCGTACCAGCGCTCCTTGAAGAAGATATGCCCGCTCATCTCCCCGCCCAGGGGCGAGTCGAGCTCGCGCATGTGTGCCTTGATGAGCGAGTGTCCGGTCTTGAACATCACCGGCTCGCCGCCGGCTTCGCGGATGGCCGGGGCCAGCCGCTGCGTGCACTTCACGTCGAACACGATCGGCGCGCCCGGCACGCGGGTGAGCACGTCGCGGGCGAACAGCATCATCTGCCGGTCGGGAAAGATGTTGTTGCCCTCGCGCGTGACGATGCCCAGCCGGTCGCCATCGCCGTCGAACGCCAGGCCCAGTTCGGCGCCGGTTTCGCGCAGCGTGCGGATCACGTCGCGCAGGTTCTCGGGCTTGCTCGGGTCGGGGTGGTGGTTCGGGAACGTGCCGTCCACCTCCGAGAACAGTTCGATCACCTCGCAGCCCAGCGCGCGGAAGATGCCGGGAGCCGATGCCCCGGCGATGCCGTTGCCGCTGTCCACCACGACCCGCATGGGCCGCGCGAGCTTCACGTCGGAGATGATGCGCTCGCGGTAGGCCTCCAGCACGTCCGCCTGCCGCGCGCTGCCGCCTTCGGCTAGCTCCCAGTCCTGCTGCTGCATGGCGCGGCGCAGCGCCTGGATCTCCTCGCCGTAGATGGCGCGCCCGGCCAGCACCATCTTGAAGCCGTTGTAGTCCTTGGGGTTGTGGCTGCCCGTGACCTGAATGCCGCTGCTGCACAGCGTGCTGGCCGCGAAATACAGCATCGGCGTGGTCACCGCGCCGACGTCGATGACCTGCAGGCCGACGTCCACCAGCCCCTGCACCAGCGCCGCCGCCAGCGCAGGCCCGGACAGCCTGCCGTCGCGCCCCACGGCCACCGTGCGCTCGCCCTGCTTGCGCGCCGCCATGCCGAAGGCGCGGCCCAGTGCGCGCGCCACGTCCTCGTCGAGCGTCGCCGGCACGATGCCGCGGATGTCGTAGGCCTTGAAGATGGTGGGCGAAAGCTGCACGGTCGGATCCTTGTGGTGGCGCTCGAAAGTGCGGGCCGCGCCGCGCGCCAGACCCGGTGAAGCGCGCGATTGTAGAGGCCTGCCACCGCCCTGCGCGTGCGCCGGCGCCGCGAGCGCGCGTCCGAAAACGGCCAGCGCATGGGCTGCGCCTTTCTATCATGGCCACCATGGCCCACGCCCACCCCGCTCCCGTCCAGGGCTCGATCCCCGCTGCCCAGGGGGACGACGCGCGCTACCAGGCGCTCAAGACACGCGACGCGCGCTTCGACGGGCGCTTTTTCACGGGCGTGACTTCCACCGGCATCTACTGCCGCCCCGTGTGCGCGGTACGCACACCCCGCCGCGAGCACTGCCGCTTCTTCGCGTTGGCCGCGCAGGCCGAGCAGGCCGGCTTTCGGCCCTGCCTGCGCTGCCGCCCCGAGTTGGCACCCGGCGCACTGGCCTGGTCGGTGCAGGACGCCACGGGCATCCTGCTCGGGCAGGCCCTGCGGCTGCTGGAGGCACCCGAGCACTGGCACGGCGGGGAGGACCGCGCGCAGCTTGCGCGGCTTGCTGCCCGGCTGGGGGTGAGCGACCGCCACCTGCGGCGCATCTTCCAGGAACGGCTGGGCATCGCGCCCCAGCGCTGGGTCAGCACGCGCCGTCTGCTGGCCGCCAAGCAGATGCTGACCGATACGGCGCTGCCGATCACCGAGGTGGCGCTGGCCAGCGGGTTTGGCAGCGTGCGGCGGTTCAACGCCGCGTTCGGCGCGCACTACCGGCTCACGCCGTCGCAGCTGCGCCGCGCCGGGGCCGCCCCGGCCGGTGCCAGCCGCGTCGTGCAACTGGGCGTGCGCCCCCCTTTCGACGCGGCTGCACTGCTGGACTTTTTCGCGCTCCGCAGCCTGCCTGGGGTGGAGTGGGTAGAGCCCGGGCCCGAGGGCGCCTGCCTGCGGCGCACGCTGCGCCTGGTCAGTGGCGGGAAGACCTGCACCGGGTGGCTGGAGGTGCGGTTCGATCCGCAGCGCTGCCGCGTGCTGCTGTGCGCCGGCGACGGCTTGCTGCCTGCGCTGCCAGTGCTGCTGCCGCTGGTGCGCGCCTGGCTGGACCTGGACGCGGATCCCGGTGCCATCGACGCCGTGCTGGCCCCGCATTTCGTCGGCGGTGCGGGGCTGCGCGTGCCGGGAACGCTCGACGGCTTCGAGCTTGCCGTGCGCGCCGTGCTGGGCCAGCAGGTCACCGTCGCCGCCGCCCGCACCCTGGCGCAGCGGCTGGTGGCGCAGTTCGGCGAGCCGGTGTCCACCCCCTGGCCGCAGCTGGACCGGCTGTTTCCCAGTGCCGCCCGCCTGGCGGGCGTGCCGCCCGATGCGCTGGGGGCACTGGGCATCGTGCGCCAGCGCCAGGGGGCGATCGTCGCGCTGGCGCAGGCGCTGGACCAGGGCCACCTGCGCCTGGATGCCAGCGCCGACGTGCCGGCCACGCTGGCCGCGCTGCGTACGCTGCCGGGCATCGGCGAATGGACGGCGCAGTACATCGCCATGCGTGCGCTGCGCTGGCCGGACGCGCTGCCCGCGGCCGACGTGGCGCTGCACACGGCATTGGGTTTGCGACACGCCGCTCAGCCTTCACGCGCCACGCTGGCCGCCGCCGAATGCTGGCGCCCATGGCGCAGCTATGGCGTCGTGCGCGCATGGGCAGGCCTGGCCATGCCACTATCGAAAACATAGCTGCCCGCGCTTGACTGGCAAGCGCTGTAGGCGTATTTCACACTCAAAGGGGCACTTCGCCATGGTCACCTACCACTCCCCGCTCGTGCAGACCACGACCACCACCGTGCTCGGCACGGTGCACCTGGCCGCCAGCCCTACGGGTCTGGCCGGGCTGTGGTTCCCCGGCCAGCGCCACCTGCCCGCGCAACTGGACGGCCCGCGCGCCTGGCCCGTCGCGGACGGGCATCCCGTGCTGCTGGCCGCGGCCGGGCAGTTGCATGCCTACCTCGCGGGCAAGCGCAGCCGCTTCGACGTGCCGTTGGACCTGAGCGCCGGCACCGCGTTCCAGCAGGCGGTCTGGCAGGCACTGCGCGGCATCGCGCACGGCCAGACGTTGAGCTATGCGGCGCTGGCACAGGCACTGGGCCGCCCGCAGGCGGTGCGGGCGGTGGCGGGCGCCATCGGCCGCAACCCTGTCAGCGTGGTGGTACCGTGCCACCGGGTCCTGGGCGCCAAAGGCAGCCTGACCGGCTACGCTGGCGGGCTGGAGCGCAAGACCGCCCTGTTGCGGCTCGAGGGCGCTCTGGCGCTGCCGGCCTGATGCAGCGTTCCACCGTTACACCGCTCCCACCATCTTCATGCGCCCTTCTGTCTCCACGGTCGCCGCCAGCGGCGGCCGGTCCGCTTCGTGGGCGGGCGATTTCCTGCTGCTGTCCAGCCTGTGGGGCGCATCGTTCTTGTTCATGCGCCTGGGCGCAAGCGAGTTCGGCCCGCTGGCGATGGCCGGTCTGCGCGTCAGCATCGCGGCGCTGTTCCTGACCGTGTTGCTGCTGCGCAGCGCGGACTGGGCGCTGTTCCGGCAGCATTGGCGCGCTGCGCTGCTCGCAGGCGTGGTCAATTCCGCCATTCCCTTTGCGCTGTACGCCTGGGCGGTGCTGTACATCCCGACGGGGCTGAGCTCGATCCTGAACGCCACCGTGCCACTGTTCGGCGCACTGGTGGCGATGCTGTGGCTGGGCGAGCGCATCACCGGCCTGCGCTGGCTCGGCCTGGCGCTGGGCTTTGCCGGCGTGGCCCTGCTGGCCTGGCGGATGCCGATGGGCGGCGCGCGCACGGCAGCATGGGCCATCGGCGCCTGCCTGGCCGCGTCGACCTGCTATGCGGTGGGCGCGAGCTTCGTGCAGCGCTATCTGCGCGGCGTGCCGCCGCTGGCGTGCGCCACGGGCAGCCAGATCGGTGCGACGCTGGCCCTGGCGCTGCCCACCATCTGGGCCTGGCCGCAGCAGGCCCCGAGCGGGCAGGCCTGGGCGGCCGTCGCCGCCCTTGCGTTGCTGTGCACGGGCATCGCCTACCTGCTGTACTTTCGCATCATCGCGCGCGCGGGTCCCAGCCGTGCGCTGGCCGTGACCTTTCTCGCGCCCGTGTTTGCGGTGTGCTACGGCGCCCTGTTCCTGGGCGAAGAAGTGACCGCCTGGATGGTCGGCTGCGGCGCGGTCGTGGTCTGCGGCACCATGCTGTCGACGGGCTTCATCGGCGGCCGCAAAGCGAGGGTTTTACCGCCAGGCTGAGCGGCGCCATCCCTGGCACGCCGCATTACACTCGGATACATGTGGCCCCGCTTCGTTACTTTGCCGATCGCCTCTTCCCTCCGGCCTTGTAGCCGTGCGGGGGCCGG
Organism: Burkholderiaceae bacterium; assembly: GCA_032059585.1. Lineage (GTDB taxonomy): Bacteria > Pseudomonadota > Gammaproteobacteria > Burkholderiales > Burkholderiaceae_C > Melaminivora. Next base: position 11,362 of record DAMCAL010000028.1, on the reverse strand, counting down.
GCGTCCTGTTGCGCAGGGCGGCCGATGATCACCACCTTCGTCGCGACCAGCGCGGTGCATCTGCTGGTCCTGGGACTGCTGGCTGCCTTGCCGCCACAACGCCTGGTGCGACTTGGGCGCGGCGCCCGTGTCGGCCTGGGCGCCCTGTGCGGGCTGGCTGGACTGGCCGCGGATGTGATCGGCTCCGCAGGGGCCATTGCCGATTTCGTGCCCATGCACCCCGCGTTGCTGGCCTGCGCTGCCTTCCTGTGGGGCCCGCTCGCGGGCGCTGCGGCGGCGTGTCTGGCGCTTGCCGGCACCGTCCTGGAAACCGGCGCTGCTGTTGCCCCAGCGGCCCTGGTGGTCGGCTCCGGCGCTGGCGCTGGACTGCTGTGGTGGCTGGCACGCGGCCCGTTGCGCATGCCTGCATGGGCGGCAGCGGCGGGCTTGGTCGTCTCGCTGCCTTTCGGGGTGTGGGAGGTGCTGTCTGCAAGCGGGCTTGCGCCAGGGCTGGACGGTGCCTGGTGGCACAACCGGGTACCGTGGCAGTGGGTGTTGGCGCTGGCCGTGGTCAGCGGCGGCGCCGCCTTGCTGCGCAGCCGGGCGCAGACGCTGCTGTCGCTGGGGCGGCGCGAAGAAGACTTGGTCACGGCGTTGAGAGCGTCCGGCAGCGGGCGTTGGGAATGGAACGTGCGGGAGCGGCGGTTTTCTTATGGCGGCCGGTTGTTCCAGCGGCTGGGCCTGCCCGAAAGCCCCGACGACGGCTCTCTTGCCAGCCTGCGTGCCGACGGGGCGGCCCTGCGGCGCTGGCGGCGCGAACGGCAGCATCCCGAAGACAGGCGCGAGTGGGCGCTGGTCTGGCGGCAGTGGCGGGGGGACGTGGAAAACGCCTTGCAGGCCGAAACCCGGCTGCTCGACGACCACGGCCGTTGGCGCTGGATCGCGTGGCGCGGGCACGCCGTGGAGCACGACGCCGACGGCCGCGTGCTGCGGATGGCGGGCATGTGCCTGGATGTCTCCGAGCAGCGCGAGCTGCGCGACGCGCTGCGCACCTCACAGGCCCGCTACACCGCGCTGTACCAGACCTTGCCCGACGCTGCCGGCGTGGCCCGTCTGTGCGATGGTCGCCTGCTGGACGTGAACCCGGCCTTCGAGCGCTTGCTCGGCCTGCCGCGCGCCCAGATCGTGGGCCGCACGGCATCCGATCTGGGGCTGTGCGGCGACGTGGATGAATGCGACGGCCTGCTGCGTTCGCTGTCCGAACAGGGCGAGGTGCGCGGCGTGCCGCTGACCGTGCGCTGCGGCGCCGAGCGCGCCAGCGGCCTGATGTCGGCCTGCACGGCCGATGTGGACGGCCAGGCGTGCATGGTTTTCGTCTTCCATGACCAGACGCAAGCGCTGCGCCTGCGCGAGGAGCTGCTGCGCTCGAACAGCCTGCTGAGCCAGGCCGGTCGCATGGCGCGCCTGGGCGCATGGGAGATCGGCCCCCGGTTTCAGGAGGGCACCTGGTCGGATGTGTGCTGCGAGATGCACGGCCTGCCCCCTGGCAGCGCCCTGCCAGGCCACTACATCCGCGATTTCGTCGCGCCCGAGTGGCGCGAGCCGGTGCTGGCGTACATGCGCCGCTGCGTGCGCGAGCGTGCCGCGTGGACCGACGAGATCGAGATCGTGCGCAGTGACGGCACCCGCCGCTGGGTGCGCGTGCGCGCGGAACCGGTGCTGGAGGGCGGGCGGGTGGTGCGCATCCGCGGCATCCTGCAGGACATCGACCCGATGCGCCGCGCCGCCATGCGCCTGCAGGCGACGGAAGACCGGATGGCGCGGGTGTTTCAGATGCTCCCCACGCCGCTGGGTTTCACCCGGCGCAGCGACGGCCGCTATGTCGACGTGAACCCTGCATGGCAGGCCTTCACCGGATTTTCGCGTGAGGATGCCCTGGGCCACTCGTCGGTCGAGCTGGGCATCTGCACGCCCGAAGTGCGCGCCGGCCTGGTCGCCGCCGCAGGGCGCGGCGACGGCCAGCCGCATGAAATGCAGATCACCATCGCCGGCGGCGCGCAACGCACGGTCTTGCAGTCGCTGTGCGCGGTGGATCTGGACGGCGAGCAGTGCTGGCTGTTCGCGCTGCTGGACATCACCGAGCGCAAGCACGCCGAGCAGCGCGTGCGCGAGCGCGAGGAGCTGCTGTCGCTGACCATCGCCGCCGCTTCGCTGGGGCTGTGGGACTGGAATCTGGAGCAAGGGACGCTGTCGGGCGATGTGCGCTGGCGCGCCATGCTCGGCCTGGAGGGGACGCTGGGCGGGGTACCGGCCCCGTGGCAAAGGGCGCTGGCGCACGCCGAGCCGGTGAGCGTGCAGGCGGAACTGGCACGCCACCTGGCCGAGCCCGACAAGCCGTTCGACATCACCTTCCGGGCCGCAACCGCGGGCCAGGCCCCGCACTGGATCCGCAGCCTGGGCAAGGTGATCGCCCGGGACGGCGCCGGGGAGCCGCAGCGCATGGTGGGCATGTCCATGGACGTGACCAGCCAGCGCGCGCAGGCCGAACAACTCGAGCGCATGGCGCACTACGACGCCCTGACGGGCCTGCCCAACCGGGTGCTGTTGCAGCGGCGGCTGCATGACGGCATGGAGGCGTCGGTCTCGCAGGGACGCAGGCTGGGGGTCGGCTACCTCGACCTGGACGGCTTCAAACCGGTCAACGACCGCCTCGGCCATGCCGTGGGCGACCTGCTGCTCATTCAGGTGGCCGAGCGCCTGGCGGGTGCGCTGCAGGCGGGCGAGTGCGTGGCGCGCCTGGGTGGCGACGAGTTCGTCATCCTGCTGCCCGACTTGGCCAGCAGCGCGCAGTGCGAGCAGCGTCTGCAGGTGCTGATGGAGCGCGTCTGCGCGCCCTACGTGCTCGGCACCGAGCGGGTGGTGGTGACGGCCAGCATCGGCTACACCCTGCACCCGGACGACAGCGCCGACGCCGACGCCTTGCTGCGCCACGCCGACCAGGCGATGTACGCGGCCAAGCAGGCGGGCCGCAACCGGTTCCACGCGTTCGACGCGGCGCACGAGCGTGCGCGCCAAACCCTGCAGGCGCAGCGCCAGGAACTGCACCAGGCGCTCGGGCGGGGAGAGTTGGTGCTGTACCTGCAGCCCAAGGTGGACATGCGCCGCGGCGCCGTGGTGGGCGCCGAGGCCCTGGCGCGCTGGAAGCATCCGCGCGAGGGATTGCTGGCGCCGGCGCTCTTCCTGCCCTTGCTGGATGGAGACGCCGAGCTGCAGGCCGTGTTCGGCGAATGGGTGGTGGACGCCGCCCTGCGCCTGATAGGCGGCCTGCTCCGCCAGGGGCTGGAGGTTCCGGTAAGCATCAACATCACGCCCGATCACCTGCACCGCGACGGGTTCGCGCAGTGGCTGGCCGCACGCATGGCGCTGCACCCGCTGGTGCCCTGCCGCCTGCTGCACATCGAGCTGACCGAGAGCGCGGCCCTGCTCGACATCGAGCACGCCGCGCGCGAGCTGGCGGCCGTGCGTGCGCACGGCGTGGGAATTTCCTTCGACGACTTCGGCACGGGCTACTCGTCGCTGTCGTACCTGCGCCGCCTGCCCATGGACCACCTCAAGCTGGACCGCAGCTTCGTCAGCGGCATGTTGGAAGACGAGGGCGACCGGGCCATCGTGCGCGGCGTGATCGGCCTGGGCCACTCGTTTGGCTGCGAAACCATCGCCGAAGGCGTGGAGACCGAGGAGCAGGGTTGGCTGCTGCTGCAGATGGGGTGCCACCTCGCGCAGGGCTACTGCATCGCCCGGCCGATGCCCGCAGACGACTTCGCGCCGTGGGTGGGTGCCTGGTCTGCACCCCGCTCCTGGACCGGATCCGTGGCCCTGGGCGCGGAGCCATCAGCAGATGCCGTGGCGCACGGCGAATTTGAATGAAAAATGGCTCCAGCGCTTACCCAGAAAGCGCTGTAAGCTATTATTTTTATAGCATCGTCAACCCAACAGTTCCTTGACCTGCTGCAGCGCAGCCGGGTCCTCCATCACCGTCAAATCCCCAGGGTCGCGGCGCTCGGCCACCGCCTGCAATGCCCGGCGCAACACCTTGCCGCTGCGCGTCTTGGGCAGGCCCGTGACGAACAGGACCCGCGCGGGCCGCGCCACGGCGCCCAGGTGGGCATCCACCTGCTGCATGACCTCGCCTTCGAGGCGGTTACGGGCTGCGGGATCGGCCACGCTCTGCGCGTCACGCGCCACGGCGAACGCCATGGCCACCTGGCCCTTGAGGCTGTCGGCCACTCCCACCACCGCCACCTCGGCAACGCCGCTGTGGCCGGCAATGCACTCCTCGATCTCGCGCGTACCCAGCCGGTGGCCGGCGACGTTGATGACGTCGTCGGTGCGGCCCAGGATGAAGTAGTAGCCGTCCGCGTCGCGGACACCCCAGTCGAACGTGCTGTAGACCAGGCGGCCGGGAATGCTCTTCCAGTAGGTGTTCACGAAGCGCTCGTCGTCCTGCCAGACGGTCTGCAGGCAACCCGGAGGTAGCGGCCCTTCAATGGCCACCACCCCCTTTTGGTCGGGCGCGGTGAGCTCGGCGCCGCTGGCCTCGTCGAACAGTTTGATGTCGTAGCCGTAGACCGCCTTGCCGGGGCTGCCGAAACGCGACGGCTGGGGCTCGACGCCGTTGCACAGGGTGAGGATGGGCCAGCCGGTTTCGGTCTGCCAGTAGTTGTCGATGATGGGAATGCCCAGCGCCCCGCTGATCCAGGTGGCCGTGGGCTCGTCCAGCGGCTCGCCCGCCAGCCACAGGGCCTTCAAGCTGGACAGGTCGTATGCGCGCAGGTACTCCGGGTCGTGCTTCTTCAGCACCCGCACAGCGGTCGGGGCCGAAAACATGTGGGTGACGCGGTGCTTCTCGACGATCCGCCACCAGACACCCGCGTCGGGGCGCACCGGCAGGCCCTCGTACATCACCGTGGCCATTCCGGCCAGCAGCGGGCCGTAGATGATATAGCTGTGCCCCACCACCCAGCCGATGTCGCTGGTACAGAAGTACGTCTCGCCCGCCTGCGCCCGGAAGATGTGGCGCATGCTGGCGGCCAGCGCCACGGCATAGCCGCCCGTGTCGCGCTGCACGCCCTTGGGCCGTCCGGTGGTGCCGCTGGTGTACAGGATGTAGCTGGGGTCGGTCGCTTCCATCCAGGCACAGGGCACTTCGGCGTCCAGGTGCTGCTCGCGCAGCGCCGCCCAGTCGTGGTCGCGCCCCGGCACCAGGTCGGCGGTCGCCAGGCCGCGATTGACCATCAGCACTGCGCCAGGTTTATGGCGGGACAGGGAGATGGCCTCATCCAGCAGCGGCTTGTAGCCGACGACCTTGCCGCCGCGCGAGCCCGCATCTGCGCTGACGACCACGGTGGGGGTGGCATCCTGGAGCCGGCTGGCCAGGGAGGCTGCTGCAAAACCGCCGAACACCACCGAATGGATGGCGCCGATGCGCGCACACGCCAGCATGGCAAACGCCGCCTCGGCCACCATGGGCATGTAGATCAGCACCCGGTCGCCCCGCGCGACTCCGAGCGACTGGAGCACCGCGGCCATGCGCTGCACCTCGCGGTGCAGTTCGGTGTAGCTGTAGCTGCGCTCGCTGTCGGTTTCGGTGGAGATGGCGATCAGCGCCGGCTGCTCACCCCGCTGCGCCACATGGCGGTCCACCGCGTTGTGGCACAGATTCGTCGTGCCCCCGACGAACCAGCGCGCGAACGGTGGCCGGGAGTAGTCGCAGATCTGCTGCGGGGGCGTGTTCCAGTCGATGAGCTGTGCCTGCTCGGCCCAGAAGGCGTCGCGCTCGTCGATGGAGCGGCGGTAGAACGCGGCGAAATCGGTGTGTTCCTGGGCCATGGCAAGGTCTCCTCGAAGGCGCGGCGCAAGCGGACGCCGCCGCGCATCATTCAAAATTCATAATTATTCATCGACGGCTTGCGACAAGCTGACGCCACCGCCCCAGGGCACGCGACTGCCCCCCGCCCGCGCCACTACGAGCGCAAAAGGGCTTATGTGGTGGTGGTCCAAAGTGCACTTGTCCCGTCATTTCACCAACGCCAGCATGTCCTTGAACGCCGGGTGTTCGCAGGTACGCAGCCACTCGAAGGCTACCATCTCGGTCGTCACCAGTTCGGCGCCGGCACCGGCCAGCCGGTCAAACGCTGCGTCGCGGTTGCGCTCCGTGCGGGAGGTGCAGGCGTCCGTCACCACCCACACTTCGAACTCGTCCTCGAGCAGGTCCAGCGCCGTCTGCAGCAGACACACGTGCGCCTCGCAGCCCGCCAGCACGATGCTGGGGCGCTCATCCTGGGCCGGCTGGTCGCGCTTTTGCAGGTGCCGGGGCAGGCTGCGCGCATTGCCTCCTTGCGGCCGCGGCGGGGGACGCAACCATTCGCCGAGCCCTTCCTCGACGGCGCTGAAATGCATCTTGGCCAGCGTGCGCTGACAGTGGGCACGCAGCTGCGCGTCGTTTGGGCCCAGGCGCGACGGGTTTTGCTCGGTTCCCCAGACGGGCACGTCCACCATGCGGGCCACCTGTGCCAGGCGGCGCGCGTTGTCCAGCGCCGCAGGCCCGTCGAGCAGCGCGGGCATCAGCCGCTCCTGGTAATCGACCAGCACGAGTTGGGATTGCGAAGCGTCAAGCAGCATGGTCCGGATCCTGGATAAACGTCGTGGCAAAGAGGTGCAGGCATTGTCGCCTCAGGACGCGGGCGTCAGGCGCAGCAGGCGTCCGTCCGGACTGTCGGTCAGCAAGTAGAGCCACCCGTCCGGGCCTTGCCGCACATCGCGAATGCGTTCTCCCAGCTGGTGCAGCAGGAATTCGTCGCGCACCACGCGTGTGCCATCGAGCTGCAGGCGGTGCAGGCGCTGCGCCTTCAGGGCGCCGACAAACAGGCTCCCGCGCCAGGACGCGCCATACCGGTCGCTGCTCAAGAAGGCCATGCCGGATGGCGCGATGGAAGGCACCCAATAGTGCGCCGGCTGCTCCATGCCGGGTCGGTGCGTACCCTCGCCGACGGCGCCGCCGCCGTATTCCTCTCCGTACGTAACTACCGGCCAGCCGTAGTTGCGTCCCGCATGTACCACGTTCACCTCGTCTCCGCCTTGCGGACCGTGCTCATGGATCCAAAGTCGGTCGTCGGGCCCCCAGGCGGCGCCTTGCGGATTGCGGTGGCCCCAACTCCAGATCTCCGCAAGGGCGCCGGGTCGGTCGGCCAACGGGTTGCCCTTCGCGGGGCCACCGGACGGCGCGATGCGCACCACCTTGCCCAGATGGTTGTCCAGCCGCTGGGCGTCGCGCTTGCGGGTGAAACGCTCGCCCAGCGCGAGAAACAGCGATCCGTCAGGTGCCTGAACGATGCGGCAGCCGAAATGCAGCCGGCTTGCCACTTTCGGCTGCTGGCGAAACAGGACCTGCACGTGCTCAAGAGCACGAGCGCCCGCCGCCACCGTGGCGCTGGCCAAGGCAGTACTGTTTGTCCGGCCGTCCTCGGACGGTTCGGAGTAGCAAAAAAAGATGCGCCGGCTGCGCTCGACGTCCCGGTCCGCGATCACGTCGAGTAAACCGCCCTGCCCGCCCGCGTCGACTTTTGGCAGTCCTGCCAGCGCAGGCCCCACCCGGCCATTCGCCTCGACGATGCGCATACGCCCGGGGCGTTCGGTGACGAGAAAGCGACCTTCCGGCAGGAATGCGACCGCCCATGGGTGGACCAGCCCGCGCGCGACCGGCTCGACCTTCAGCTGCGCGCCCGAGGGCCCTGGCTGCACGGCGGTGAACGGGTCTTCCCCTGCGGTAGCCGAAATGGAGGAAAGGACCAGCGCGAAGGTGGCGGGGGCAACGATACGCATAGGGGCAAATGCTTGCTGACATTCCAACGGAACGATCGGGAGGTTTGACGCGAACGGTTTTGCCTCCCCTGTCAGACATCTTCGCCAATGAAAGGCGATGGATTCCGGCAATGGTGTCAGCCGGCTCATTGAAAACCTTCACCTTCGTGCAACATTTTTTCGACCAAGCGCAAGACGGTGCGTGTTACCCTCGCGCCCCATGTCCCGACGGCTGTGCTTGTTGTTACTTTTTTGTGCGAATGCTTACGCTGGCCCGAGCGTCGACCATGACGCGGCGGCGCGGGAGCGTTCCTCGGTGATGGCGCAACTGCAAGACGTTCGGCACAGCGTTTCGGACCGCACGTCCGAGTTGATCTCCACTGCCATGGGCTTTGTCGGCGTGCCGTACCGCCGCGGTGGCAACAGCGCCGAGATCGGCTTTGACTGCAGCGGATTCGTGCGGGCCGCCTATCAGCAGGCCAAGGGCCTGGTTCTTCCGCGCCGCGCGAACGAGCAGGCAGCGATGACCGAGGTCATCGACAAGAAAGAGCTCAAGCCCGGAGACCTCGTGTTCTTCAACACGATGCGTCGCGCCTTCAGCCACGTGGGCATCTACCTGGGCGATGGAAAGTTCGTCCACGCACCACGCGCTGGCGCTCATGTGCGGGTGGAGGACATGCGCGTTGCCTACTGGCAGCGCCGCTTCAATGGCGCGCGGCGGGTGGCATCGGACGATGTCACCCTGCCCTCGGCCGATACCCTGGAGCCGCAGGCTGCGCTTTACTGAGTAGGGAAGCGCGTGCGCTCTGGCGCGGGAAGGCTGCAGCCCTATGCAGCACGTCCCAATAGCACGGCGACCCGCCGCCGTAGATTGCCGCATTCAGCCGTGGCACAGCGCCGACCCGTTGAAATCCACGTACCTCGGAACGTGGCTCGACTGGGAGGGCGTCGCGTTCACGATGCGAACGTGGAAAGCTCGAGCCACCTCGTTTCCGGCAACCCGCGGGCGCGGGTTGTCACTTGCTTTGCGTTCCGCGCGTGCTCGTGCCTGAAGTTTTCCATCAAGTTCGGCGCGCAGCCCGGTTCGGCGCAAAAAAAGGCCTGGAACGTGTCCAGGCCTTGGTGGGTGGTGGAGCTGGCGGGAATTGAACCCGCGTCCGCAAGCCTTCTTCGGGCAGATCTACATGTTTAGCGTGCTGTTTTGGATCTCACGTTCCGCACCGCGCAGACGCACGCTGTGCAGAACGCCAGTACCCTTGAATCTCGCCCCTCGTCAAGGTACCCGACGGGGAGCCAGCTGATGTGAATTCCCTTGCAGCCTGGAGGCCTTGCGACCCCCTTGCCCAGCCCATCAGCGTGCTGTTGCAAGGCTCACCGGTGTTTAAGCGGCGAGTGCGAAACGTTCGTCGTTTGCAGTTAGTTTGTTGAATGGAGATTTACGAGCGTCAATCAAGCTCGACATGCACCACACCGATTCCGAACCCACGTCGAAACCAGGACAGCCCCGTAGCCCGTATCTTAAGGCCTTCCCAATAATTTCAAGAGCTGCAGGGGTAATTCGATGGTGGCATCTGCACCCCACGCCGTGACGTTTCCATCCGCGCCCAGATAGCCGTACAGGGCCGCGACTGTGCCCATTCCGGCGGCCTTGCCGGCCTGCACATCCCGCAAGTCGTCACCCACATAGATGGCCGCGGTGGGGTCCACGCCCAGAACCGAGCATGCGTGCAAGAGGGGCGCAGGGTGTGGCTTGGCATGGGGCGTGGTGTCCCCGCTCACGATGACCGCCGCCCGTCCCAGCATCGGCATGCGCTGCGACACGCGCGACGTGAACCGTGTCGCCTTGTTGGTCACCACACCCCATGCCAAGCCGCGACCCTCGAGGGCGGCAACCATGTCCTCCACCTGGTCGAATATCCGCGTCTGGTGGTGCATGCAGCCTTCGTAGCAATCAAAGAACCGTTCACGCAGCCGTGCGAAGTCCGGGCTCTCAGGCGTCAGGCCGAACGCAATGGACAGCATGCCCCGCGCGCCAGCACCGGCCATCGCGCGGTAGCGGTCGAGCGGCAGCGGCTCCAGCCCCCGCTCTGCGCGCAACATGTTCGCCGCGTGACCCAGATCGGGTGCGCTGTCGATCAAGGTTCCGTCCAGGTCGAACAGCACCGCCTGGACCTGGCTCCAGTCACGCCTGGTCATGCGGCTGGACGCCGCGTGGCGAAAAGATAGTTGACGTCGGTGTTGGCGCTCAGCCAGTACCGTCCCGTGAGCGGGTTGTACTGCAGCCCTTGCGTGCTCTGCACGTCAAGGCCCGCTCCGCGGCAGGCGGACGCCAGCTCGCTGGGCCGGATGAACTTCGCGTACTCGTGCGTGCCGCGGGGCAGCATCCTCAAAACGTACTCGGCCCCGACGATGGCCAACGCGAACGCCTTGGCGTTGCGGTTGATCGTCGAAAAGAAAACCCAGCCCCCAGGTTTGACCAAACGCGCACACGCTGCCACGACGGACTGTGGGTCTGGCACATGCTCCAGCATTTCCATGCACGTCACGGTATCGAATGTCCCGGGCGCCTCTTCCGCCAGGGCTTCCACGGCCACCTCCCGGTAGCGTACCCGAGGCGTTTGCGCCTCCAGGGCGTGCAACCGTGCGACCTTCAAGGCCTTGTCTGCCAGATCGATGCCCAGCACGTCCGCTCCGCGGCGCGCCATCGAATCGGACAGGATGCCACCGCCACAGCCCACGTCCAGCACGCACTGTCCCGCGAGCGGCGAAATTCGGTCGATCCAGTCCAGCCGGAGGGGGTTGATCTGGTGCAGGGGGCGGAACTCGCTGTCCGGGTCCCACCAGCGGTGGGCGAGCTCCGAGAATTTGGCCAGTTCAGCCGGGTCGGCATTGAGGGGTTCGGTCATGCGCCGATTCTCGCCCGTAAAAATGCCAGACGAAAAAAAGCCCCGTCGCCGGGGCTTCTTTTGGTCACTGAGTGAAAATCAGTTGCCGCGGGTGCCCACGACTTCGATTTCCACGCGGCGGTTCTTGGCACGGCCTTCTGCGGTGCGGTTGTCCGCCACAGGCTGCTTCTCGCCCTTGCCTTCGGTGTACACGCGGTTCTTCTCGATGCCTTTGGACACGAGGTAGGCCTTCACGGCTTCAGCGCGGCGCACGGACAGCTTCTGATTGTAGGCATCGGTGCCGATCGAGTCGGTGTGACCCACGGCGATGATGACTTCCAGGTTGATGTTCTTGACCTTGGAGACCAGATCGTCCAGCTTGGCCTTGCCTTCGGGCTTGAGAACCGACTTGTCGAAGTCGAAGAAAGCGTCAGCGGCGTAGGTCACCTTGCTGGCCGCAGCCGGAGCCGGGGCGGGAGCCGGGGCAGGTGCGGCAGCAGGAGCAGGCGCTGCGGCCGGAGCAGGCGCAGGAGCGGCGGCCTTGACCAGTGCGCCGTCGCAGCCTTCAGCGGCCGTGGCGGGGGTCCAGTTGGCATCGCGCCAGCACAGTTCGTTCGTGCCGTTCTTCCAGACCAGCT
>DAMCAL010000027.1:0-25812 GCA_032059585.1 Burkholderiaceae bacterium | reverse complement strand
AACGACTTGCGCCTGTTCTTCGACGGCGACATCCGCTTCCTGTCGCAGTTCCAGTGATGCCCAAGTGCTTCGAAAAAGTGAGCTGCCACCGCTGATTCTGGCTTGTTTTCAGAGGCTTTTGTAGTTGAAAGCCTTGTGAGGCAAGCGCTGGAAGCTCCTGTTTTGATAGCGAACGCCCCAGAGAGAGACCATGCAATTTCCCGAATCCTGGTTGCGCGAGTTCTGCAACCCCCCTTTGAGCACGCAGGAACTGGCCGACACGCTGACCATGGGCGGCCTGGAAGTGGAGGACCTGCGCCCTGTCGCCCCGCCGTCCACCAAGGTGGTCGTCGGCGAAATCCGGCAGGCCGAGCAGCATCCCGATGCCGATCGGCTGCGGGTGTGCCAGGTGGACGTCGGCGGCCCCGAGCTGCTGAATATTGTCTGCGGCGCGCCCAACGCGCGCGTAGGCATCAAGGTGCCGTGCGCGCTGGTGGGCGCCGAGCTGCCGCCGGGCGAGGATGGCAAGCCGTTCGTCATCCGTGTCGGCAAGCTGCGCGGCGTCGAAAGCCAGGGCATGCTGTGCTCGGCCCGCGAGCTGCAGCTGTCGGATGACCATGGCGGGCTGCTGGAGCTGCCCGCGAGCGCACCGGTCGGGGAAGACGTCCGCCGCGTGCTGCAACTCGATGACATGCTGTTCACCCTCAAGCTCACGCCCAACCTGGCGCACGCGCTGAGCGTCTACGGCGTTGCACGCGAATTGGCCGCCCTGACCGGCGCGCCGCTGGTGCGCCCGGAGTTTCCGACGCTGGCCACCCAGTCCGACGAGCGGCTGCCGGTGCGCGTGGAAGCGCCCGACCTGTGCGGCCGCTTTTCCGGCCGCATCGTGCGCGGCCTGAACCCGCGCGCGCAGACGCCGCCGTGGATGGTCGAGCGCCTGGCGCGCTGCGGCCAGCGCAGTGTCGCGCCGCTGGTGGACATCTCCAACTACGTGATGTTCGAGCTGGGCCGGCCGTCCCATATCTTCGACCTGGACAAGATCCACGGCGGCCTGCAGGTGCGCTGGGGCCGTGCGGACGAGCAGCTCAAGCTGCTCAACGGCACCACCATCACCATTGACGAGAAGGTGGGCGTCATTGCCGACGAGCGCGAGGTCGAGTCGCTGGCCGGCATCATGGGCGGCGACGCCACGGCCGTGGGCGACGACACGCGCAACATCTACGTGGAAGCGGCCTTCTGGTGGCCCACGGCGGTGGCCGGGCGCTCGCGCCGCTACAACTTTTCCACCGATGCCGGCCACCGCTTCGAGCGCGGCGTGGACCCGCAAGGGACCGTCGAGCACATCGAGCGCATCACCCAGCTCATCGTCGAAATTTGCGGCACGCCCGAGACCACCTGTGCGCCGATCGACGACCAGCGTGTGCACCTGCCCGAGCCCGCGCCGGTGCGCCTGCGGGTGGCGCGGGCGGCCAAGGTCATCGGCATGCCGCTCACCCAGGCGCAGTGCGCGCAGGCGCTGGCGCGCCTGGGCCTGCCCGTGCGCGAGGAAGAGGGCGCCGTGGTGGTGACGCCGCCGTCCTACCGGTTCGACCTGCGGCTGGAGGAAGACCTGATCGAGGAAGTGGCGCGCATGGTGGGCTACGACCACCTGCCGACCACGCCGCCGCTGGCGCCCATCACCCCGCGCGTGCGAGCCGAGGCGCAGCGCAGCAGCTTCGCCGTGCGCCGCGAACTGGCGGCGCTGGGCTACCAGGAAACCATCAACTTCAGCTTCGTCGAAGAAGCGTGGGAGCGTGACCTGGCCGGCAACGCTGCGCCGGTCCGCCTGCTCAACCCGATCGCCAGCCACCTGAGCGTCATGCGCTCGTCGCTGCTGGGCTCGCTGCTGCAGGTGCTCAAGTTCAACCTGGACCGGCGGGCCGAGCGGGTGCGCGTCTTCGAGCTTGGGCGCGTTTTCGCCCGCAACCCGGACGTGGCGGGCAGCGACACGACGGTCGAGGGCTTCGACCAACCCATGCGCGTGGCCGGCCTCGCGTACGGTGCGGTCAACACCCTGCAGTGGGGGCATCCGAACACGCCGGCCGACTTCTACGACGCCAAGGGCGACGTGCAGGCCCTGCTCGCGCCCCTGTCTGCCACGTTCGAGCCGGCGCAGCACCCGGCGCTGCACCCGGGGCGCTGCGCCCGGGTGCTGCTGGACGGGCAGGCCATCGGTTACGTGGGCGAGTTGCACCCGCGTTGGCGCCAGTCGTGGGAGCTGCCAGGCGCCCCCGTGCTGTTCGAGCTGGAACTGCAGGCGGTGCTGCGTCGCCCCGTGCCCCAGTTCGAGGCGGTCGCGCGCCGCCAGCCGGTGGAGCGCGACATCGCCGTGGTGGTGGCCGAGCGCACCGCGCACGACGAGGTCATGCGCAGCGTGCGCGGCGCGCTGGCGCCCGGGCTGCTGCGCTCTGCCGTGCTGTTCGACGTGTTCCGCACCCAGCCGGAGCGTGCCGGTCAGCCCGGTGCGCTGGCGGGCGACGAGAAGAGCCTGGCGATCCGCCTGACGCTGGGCAGCGACACCGCCGCGCTGCAAGAGGCCGACATCGACGCGGCGGTGCAGGCGGTGCTGCAGCGCCTGGCGCACGACACGGGAGCGCGGCTGCGATGAGCTCCCGCGACCCCCTCGAACTGGCCGTGCAGAGCCTGGAGAGCCCGGCGCTGACCAAGGCACAGTTGGCCGAGTTGCTGTTCGAGCAGATCGGCTTGAACAAACGCGAGTCCAAGGACATGGTGGACGCCTTCTTCGCGCTCATGGCGCAGCGCCTGATCGAGGGGGAGGACGTGAAGTTGTCGGGTTTTGGCAACTTTCAGGTGCGCGTGAAAGCCGCCCGTCCCGGCCGCAATCCGCGCACGGGCGAAGCCATTCCCATCGAGGCGCGGCGGGTGGTCACCTTCCACGCCAGCACCAAGCTCAAGGAGCAACTCCAGGGACCGCCCACGGGCAAAGCCTGAATCGCCCCATGGCGCCGCGCACGGCAAGTGCGCTACCCTTGGCAGTCCACGAGACTGCCCCGAGCCTGAGACATGAGTACCGTGCTTCCTCCCCTGCCAGCCAAGCGCTACTTCACCATCGGCGAAGTGGCGCAGCTGTGCGGTGTCAAGCCGCACGTGCTGCGCTATTGGGAACAGGAGTTCACGCAGCTGCGGCCCATGAAGCGGCGCGGCAACCGGCGTTACTACCAGCACCATGAGGTGCTGATGATCCGCCGCATCCGCGAACTGTTGTATGACCAGGGTTTCACGATCAGCGGAGCCCGCAACCGCTTGCTGGAGCAGCCGGCACGCGCGCCGTCGGCCACCGAGATGGCACAGCCCTCTGACGGTGCTGCCAGCGCCGCCGCGCCTGCGCAGCTTGCGCTGGCACCGCTGGAGCTGGCCGACGGTGTGCCGGCTTTTGTGCAGGCAGACGTGGACCCGTGCCTGCTGCGCCGGGAACTCGAGGAAATCCGCGCGATTCTTTTTTGAGGCGTTTTTTGTGCCTATAATCTCGGTCTTGTCGGCGTGTAGCGCAGCCTGGTAGCGCACTTGCATGGGGTGCAAGGGGTCGCGAGTTCGAATCCCGCCACGCCGACCATTTTTTCGTAGAAATTGCTGATTCCTTTGGGAGTCAGCAATCAAAAGACCCAGGCGCGTAGCTCAGCTGGTTAGAGCACCACCTTGACATGGTGGGGGTCGTTGGTTCGAGTCCAATCGCGCCTACCATCAGGAAACCGATGCCGCGTATTTGCGCGGCATCGGTTTTTTTCTGGGTGGTGCCCGGGGTCTCTGCGCAACTCGGACAGCGCCTCATCAAGGCCACCAGGCCGCGGTGCCCTGCCGTTGCGGCACCGCAGCCTTTGCTGGTCTTCAGACCCTCCACGGCGCAGCAGCGTCTGCATCGATGCCGTAGCGCTCCAGCGCCTGCGCGTGCAGATGGGGCGCTGCGGCGTACAGCGCTGCTATTGCCACGTGGTGACGATCGACCTCGAAGAAGCGCCGCAGCTGGCTGCGTGTGTCGCTGCGTCCGAAGCCATCGGTGCCCAGGGCGAAAAACGGTGCCTCCAGGTAGGACGCAATCAGTTGCGGATAGGCACGTACGTAGTCGGTGGCAGCGACGACGGGCACTGTTCCGGGCAGGCACGTCGCCAGGTGCGACACGGCGTCTGTGCTTTTCCCGAGCATGCGCCGGCGTTCGCACTCCCGCGCGCCGCGGGCCAGCTCGGAGAAGCTGGTCACGCTCCAGATTTCGGCGGTGAGTCCCCAGTCGGCAGCGAGCAGGTCGGCGGCCGCGATCACCTCGCGCAATATGGCGCCCGAGCCCAGCAGCCGCACGCTCACCGGGCTGTCCCCCGCCGCGCGCACGCCATAGCGGTACATCCCCTGGATGACGGCCTCGTGCTGTTCCGGGGCGAGTCCGTCCTGCGGATAGTTCTCGTTGCCGACCGTGAGGTAGTAGAACTCGTCGTGCTGCTCCTGCAGCATGCGCTGTGCGCCATGGTGCAGGATCACGGCCGCTTCGCTCACGAAGGCTGGATCGTAGGCGCGGCAGTTGGGCACCGTAGCGGCGATCAGCTGGCTGCTGCCGTCCTGGTGCTGCAGACCCTCGCCCGCGAGCGTCGTACGTCCAGAGGTGGCGCCGATCAGGAAGCCGCGCGCACGCTGGTCGGCTGCGGCCCAGATCAGGTCGCCCACGCGCTGGAAGCCGAACATCGAATAGTAGATGTAGAACGGCAGCATGGCGAATCCGCTCACGCTGTAGGCTGTCGCCGCGGCCGTCCACGAGGCCAGCGCGCCGGCCTCCGTGATGCCTTCCTCCAACAGCTGCCCGTCGCGCGCTTCCTTGTAGAACAGCATCGACCCCACGTCCTCGGGCTCGTACTTCTGCCCCAGCGGCGAGTAGATGCCAATCTGCCGAAACAGCGTGGCCATGCCGAAGGTACGTGCCTCGTCTGCCACGATCGGCACGATGCGCGGACCCAGCACCGGGTCCTTGAGCAGGTTGGTGAACAGCCGCACCAGGCCGGTGGTGGTGGAGGATTCGCGCGCCTCTCCCTGCAGCGCAAACCCTGCCCAGCGGTCCAGCGCAGGGACGGGGAGGCTTGCCGCGCGCGGGGCACGCTGCGGCAGGTAGCCGCCAAGCGCGGCGCGCCGCTCTTTCAGGTAGCGCATTTCGGGCGAGCCTTCCGCCGGCTTGAACAGCCGCATGTCCTCGACCGCCGCGTCGTCCAGCGGCAGCGCGAACCGGTCGCGGAACGCCCGCAGCGCGTCCACATCCAGCTTCTTTTGCTGGTGCGCCGTCATGCGCGACTCGCCGGCCGCGCCCATGCCGAAGCCCTTCTTGGTTTTGGCCAGGACCACCGTGGGCGCGCCCTTGTGCTGCTGTGCGGCCCGGAACGCGGCGAACAGTTTCTTGAAGTCGTGCCCGCCGCGGCGCAGGCTGTCGATCTCGGCCACCGTGAGCTCGTTGACCAGGGCCTTCAGCTCAGGGTCGGTGTCGAAGAAGTGCGAGAGGTTGTATTGGCCGTCCTTGGCGCCGAGCGTCTGGTACTCGCCGTCGACCATAGAGGAAAAGCGCCGCAGCAGTGCGTGGTTCTTGTCGCGGGCGAACAGCGCGTCCCATTCCGATCCCCAGATCACCTTGATCACGTTCCAGCCGGCGCCGGAAAACAGGGATTCGAACTCGTTGATGACCTGGCCGTTGCCGCGCACGGGGCCGTCCAGCCGCTGCAGGTTGCAGTTGATGACGAACGTGACGTTGTCGAGTTGCTCGCGCGCGGCAAGCGACAGCGCGGCGAGCGACTCCGGCTCGTCCATTTCCCCGTCGCCGAAGATGCCCCACACGTGCCGGCCGGCGGTCTGCACCAGGCCGCGGTGCTCCAGGTAACGCAGGAAGCGGGCCTGGTAGATGGCGCTGATCGGCCCCAGGCCCATGCTGCCCGTGGGGAACTGCCAGAAGTCGGGCATCAGCCACGGATGCGGGTACGAGCACAGGCCGGGCTTGCCGATCTCCTGGCGGTAGTTGGCCAATTGGGCCTCGGACAGGCGCCCCTCCAGAAAGGCCCGCGCATACACGCCTGGCGCCGAATGCGGCTGGAAGTACACCAGATCGCCCCGTCCCTCTGCGGAGTCCGCACGAAAGAAGTGGTTGAACCCCACTTCGAACAGTTCGGCGGCCGAGGCATAGCTGGCGATATGGCCGCCGAGCTCGCCGTAGGACTTGTTAGCTCGCACGACCATGGCGAGGGCGTTCCACCGGATGATGGACGTCAGCCGGTGTTCGATGTCCAGGTCGCCGGGGTAGCGAGGCTGCTGGTCCACGCCGATCGTGTTCTGGTAAGCGGAATAAGGGTGCACGCTCTTGCGGATCTGCAGGTGCTGCGCATGGCGGTCGAGCTGCTCGAGCAGGCTACGCGCGCGCTGGGGGCCCGCATGGGCGAGCACGCTCTCCAGTGCCTGCAGCCACTCGCGCGTCTCCTGGGCGTCCTCTTGCCGCTCAGGTTGCTCGTCGGAGCCCGGCAGCGGGGGCGCGTCGGGGGTCACGTTCATCGTTTCTCCTGGTCAGGTCGATCAGCGGGCAGACATGTCCGCCGAGGCTGCGCGTCACGGTAACGCTTCAGGGCGATTTTGCTGCGTTGCAAAACCCTCATCGGTGACGAGCGCAATCGTCGGTGGGCCTGCACGGCCGACGTGGCGCGCGTTGCGAAAAAAAGCAGCGCGCGAAGGACGAGTGGCCGTGCAGGGAGGGTTATGGAACGCAGCGGTCCAGCGCCTGCGACAGGTCGGCCACCAAGTCTTGTGCATCCTCCAGGCCCACCGACAGGCGCACGAGCCCTTCGGAGATGCCGTGTGCTGCGCGCTGCTCGGGGGTATAGGTGGAATGGGTCATGGTCGCGGGGTGCTGTGCCAGCGACTCGCAGTCGCCCAGGCTGACGGCGCGAGTGAACAACTCCAGCGCATTCATGAACCGGCGGCCCGCCGGCTCGCCTCCCTTGAGCTCGAAGGCCAGCATGCCGCCATAGCGGCGCATCTGCCGGGTCGCCAGCGCGTGCTGGGCGAAGGTCGGCAATCCTGGGAAAAACACCTCGGCCACAGCCGGATGGTGCGCCAGGGTTGCGGCGATCACCTCGGCGTTGTCGCAATGCCGCTCCATGCGCACCGCCAGCGTCTTCAGTCCCCGGATCAGCAGGAATGCGTCCTGCGGCGACATCACTGCGCCCGTCATGTCCTTGAGACCCTGCACCCGGATGCGCTCGATGGTCTCGTGCGACGCCACCGCGACGCCCGCCGTGATGTCGCCGTGGCCGCTGAGGTATTTCGTCGCGGAATGCACCACGACGTCCGCGCCCAGTTCCAGGGGTCGCTGCAGGTAGGGCGTGCAATAGGTGTTGTCGACGACCACCAAGGCACCGCAGCGGTGCGCCAGCCCGGATATCGCGGCGATGTCCACCAGCTTCATATTGGGATTGGCCGGCGACTCGAAATAGACGACCTTGGGCCGTGATGCCAGCGCGGCCTCGACCTGCGGCAGGTCGGCCATATCGACGTACCGAACGCGCGCGCCAAACCGGCCGATGCCGTGCTCCAGAAATGCGAAGGTGCAGCCGTACAAGGTCTTGTCGGCCAGGATCTCGTCGCCGGGCTCCATCAACGTCCACAGGGTCGAGGTGATAGCGCCCATGCCCGACGAAAACGCCAAGGCCGCTTCACCACCCTCCAGGCTCGCCATGCGTGACTCGAGCAACTGCAGGGTCGGGTTGGAAATGCGGGTATAGAAAAAGCCCGGTTCCTCTCCGGAAAAGCACTTTGCGCCGTACTCGACCGATGGGAAGGCAAACGTGGAGGACAGGTACACCGGAGGCACCAGCGCGCCCTTGTGCTCCCGCGGGTCGTAGCCGTGGTGGATGGCACGGGTGCCGAAGCCGGGGGTGGCGCTGCGCTGGCTCATGACAAGTCTCCTGCTGGTGGCTGAAAAAGATTCAGTCTATTGCGCTGTAGCTGCAAAAGGCTTGCCATTCGTTGACCTTGTCGGGCATCTCGAGAAAAATCCTGTCCCGCGCTTTCCCTTTCAAGAAATTCCATGCCTTCGATGAATGAACCGCTGCTCGACCGGGTCGACTACGTGCTGCTTGCAGCCTTGCAGGAAAACGCCCGCCTCACGGTCCAGCAACTGGCCGAACGGGTTTCGCTCACCGCCTCGCCGTGCTGGCGGCGGGTGCGCCGTCTGGAGGAGTCGGGGCTGATCCGCGCCTATCGGGCCGTCCTGGCGCCGGAAAAAATGGGATACGGCGTAACCGCCTTCGTGAACGTGATGATGGGCGACCACGCCAAGGAGCTATCGCGGCGTTTCGAGCAGCGCCTGACCGAAATCCCGGAGATCGTCTCGTGCCACCATGTCTCGGGCAAGTACGACTTCTTGTTGGAGGTGGTCGCGGTGGACCTGCGGACGTTTGGCGAATTCACGCGCGACGTGCTGCAGGCACTGCCGGGCGTCAAGGAAATTCACTCCAGCTTTTCGCTGAAGGTGCTCAAGGACGACCGTGTGGTGCCGCCACCTGCCGGCACCCTGCGCTGAGCAGGGGACACGCGTGCTGTTGCGACAGCCAGGCTCACAGCTTGTGGGTGGAGAGCAGGATGCTGGTTTCGGAATTGGCGATGCCGCTCACCGCGCGGATGTCGTTGAGCACCCGGTCGAACGCCTCGAGGTTGTCTGCCCGCAACTCGGCGATCAGGTCCCACCGCCCATTGGTAGTGTGCAGGGCCACCACGTTCGGGTGCCCGCGCAAGGCGCGCCGCACGTCCTCGCCGTGGTGGCCTGCCACCTCGATCGAGGTCAGCGCGCGAATGCGATGCTGCTCTGCTTCTGGCCGCAGTCGCACCGTATAGCCGAAGATGGTGCCGTCGCCCTCGAGCCGTGCCATGCGGTTTTGCACCGTCGCGCGGGCCACGCGCAGCTTCTTGGCCAGCGCCACCACGGGCGCGCGCGCATCGTCGCGCAGCAAGGCAATGAGTTGGCGGTCGGTGTCGTCCATTTTGGCAATATGTCTTCCGGATCGGACAAAATGTATATTTCAATGGATAACTTGGCAAGCTGACAGCTTCACATTGGCACGCGAGGCTTGAACAATCTCCAGGCCGCAGCGCGTTCAACGCGCGAACCAACAAGGAGATTTTCATGACCCGATTCGTAGACGTCGCCACCATGTCCCGCCTGGTGCAGGAAGTAGGGGTGCAGCGTTTCATTGGCGAACTGGCCGGGCACATCCGCGAGGATTTCCTGCGCTGGAACGAGTTCGACAAGTGCGCTCGCCTTGCCAGCCACTCCGAAGTGGGCGTGATCGAACTCATGCCGGTGTCGGATGCCCTGCAATACGCCTTCAAATACGTCAACGGCCACCCGGACAACACGCGCTGCGGGCTGCCGACGGTGATGGCATTCGGCGTGCTTGCCGCCGTCGACACGGGGCTGCCGTTGCTGTTGTCCGAACTCACCCTCGCCACGGCCTTGCGCACCTGCGCCACCTCGCTGGTGGCGGCCCAGGCGCTGGCACGGCCCGGTGCGCGGCGCATGGCGCTCATCGGTAACGGGGCGCAAAGCGAATTCCAAGCGGTGGCATTTCATGCCCACCTGGGCATCACCGAGTTGGCGGTATTCGACGTCGATCCCCGCGCGACCGAGAAGCTGCAGCGCAACTTGGCGCATCTTGCGGGTTTGCGGGTCGAGCGCGCCTCGTCCACCGCGGAGGCGGTGCGCGGCGCCGACATCGTCACCACGGTGACGGCGGACAAGGCCCTCGCCACCATCCTGACCCCCGACATGGTCGAGCCAGGCATGCACATCAATGGCGTGGGCGGCGACTGCCCGGGAAAGACCGAACTGCATCCGGACGTGCTGCGCCACGCGCGCGTCGCCGTGGAGTACGAGCCTCAAACGCGGATCGAGGGGGACTCGCAGCAAATGCCGGCGGACTTTCCGGTGGTCGAGTTGTGGCGCGTGCTGGCCGGCGCTGCTGCGGGCCGCGAGCATGCCGAGCAGGTCACCGTGTTCGACTCGGTCGGCTTCGCCCTGGAAGACTATTCCACCCTGCGCTACGTATACGCCCAGGCCCAGGCGCGTGGCCTGGGCTGCATGCTGGATCTGGTGCCGCAGGACGACGATCCCAAGGACCTGTTTCGCCATGCGCTCGGGGTGGCCCCGCGGCAACGCATGCAGCGCGTCGCCTGATGCCCGGCGCCGCCGCTTGGCCCATGCCGCTCAGGTCCATCCAGGCGCCCGCGGCCGTGCTGATGGTGCGCCCGCACCGTTTCACGCCGAATGCGGAAACCGCCCTCGACAACGCCTTTCAGCGACCCATCCTGCCTGAGCACCGGGACACCGTCGCACAAACCGCCTACGACGAGGTGACGGCGCTGGCCGAGCGCTTGCAAGCCGAAGGCGTGCGCGTGCATCTGGTGGAGGACCACGGCGATCACGACACGCCCGACTCGGTGTTCCCCAACAACTGGTTCTCCACCCACCCAGGTGGGCACGTGGCGGTCTACCCCATGTACTCGCCCAACCGGCGGCGTGAACGCTGCCCCGATGTGATCGAGATGCTCAAACGGGACTACCGCGTGCAGGACGTGGTGGACTTTTCCGGGCTGGAATACGACGCCGTGTTCCTCGAAGGCACGGGCGCCATGGTGCTGGACCATGTCGAGCGCATCGCCTATGCGGCGCGTTCGAACCGGGCCGACCCTGTGGCGCTGGAGCGCTTCAGCGCGTACTTCAACTTCGAGCCGGTGCTGTTCGATACGGCGGACCACGAAGGGCGGCCGGTCTACCACACCAACGTGATGATGTGCGTGGCCACCGAGTTCGCCCTGGTGGGGCTGGAGGCGATCACCCAGCCGCTGCGCGCCGCGCAGGTGGCGCAGCGCCTGGGCGAATCGGGGCGCGATGTCATCGCGCTGACCCATGCACAACTGGGCGAATTTGCGGGCAACGCCCTCGAGCTGTCCGGGCGGGACGGGCGCATCCTGGCGTTGTCGCAGCGCGCGGCCGACAGCCTCACGCACCAACAGAAAGCCCGCATCGAGCGCTCGGCGCGGCTGGTTGCCGTGCCGGTGCCGACCATCGAGAAGGCGGGCGGCTCGGTGCGCTGCATGCTGGCGGGTATCCACCTCTCGCCGCGCCGCCTCTGAACCTGTCAACCGCCTGGAGCATCGTCCTGCGGTGCGAGCGTCTGCCAGGCGCGCTGCGCCGCCAGCGCCGTGGCCATCTGCACCGTGTGCGCAAAACGGAAGGCCGCTCCGTACACGGTCTCGTCCGGGAACTCGGTGATCAGGGTGACCGGCGCATCGTGCGCGGTTTCGGCCTGCATGCAGGCAATGCCGTGGACCAGCTCATAGGGAAGCGGCCCTGCATGGGCCTCGAACAGGGCGCGCTGGCGCTCATTGAATTCCCGCAGCCCTTCGACCTCCACCAGCTGGGCGCACACGGCCTCGAGCAGCGCGCGCGCCGGTTGCTGCCAGCCGGCATGGTGGCGCAGGATCAAGAAGAAGCCCTTGGGCACCATCCACTGCTCGAACCCGCGCGGCACATAGCCGCTCAACGGGCGGGTCCACTCGTGCGCCGGGTAGCCATGCAGGTTCACATGCAGCCGCGCACCCGAGACCGCCAACGCCGTCTGGCGGGCCTCGCGTTCGAGCAGCGGAGGGCACTCGCGGTATTCGATGTCATCGCCCAGCGCGCTGTAGCGTGCGGCATGGTGCATGTGCTGCGGATGGTGCGCGCACAGTTCGCGGTGCAGCGCATAGCCGTCCGGGTTTTCCAGCCCGATCACGGCGAAATGGGCGCCGGGTTGCGCCGCCAGCACTCGCGCCGCACGCAGTGCGCCAACCACGCCTGAAGTCTCGTTGGCGTGCTGCCCTGCACTGATCAGCACCGGCTTTTGCGCTCCGTGCACATACCGGCCCCAGACGGTGCGGCCCTGCCGGGTGGGAGCGTGGAAACTTTCGCCCGGCAGCGCACGCAACGCATCGGCCACCTGGTCAGCAGGCAGGGGCGCCTCGCGCTCGGCAAGGGTCAGGGGCGTAGGGGCCGCGTCCGGCGAGCGCGCCGTGTCATCCCCCGACGGAGCGGGAAATGGCCGCAGCGCCACCTGTACGCGCGGCAACGCTGTGTCGCCGCGCACGTCCGGCACCACCTGGCCGGGTTGCAGCCGGCGGTCGCCAACCTCGCGGCCGCTGTGCTGCTGGAAAACCTCGAGCAGCGAAAAGTAGAGGTCTTCGTGCATCGCCTCGAGGGTGCTCAGGCTTTCCTGCGCCCAGGCAATCGCCTGCTCGTAGCCCGGCAAGTCCACCCGGATCTCCAGCCGCTCGAAATACGGCTCCTGGTGCGGCCAGGGGTGCGTGCGCACGGCATGCAGGGCAAGCGCATAGGCCTGCTCGAACTCGGTCGTCGCGGGTTCGTCCAGCAGATCTCCCAGGCCCGGCGCGCTGCCCACGCGCAGCCAGCCGCAGGGCGACAGCGCGGGCGCACCGGTGGCATCCAGGTGCAGGCGGCCGGGGCAGTGGACACGCTGGCTGGAGCGCTGCCCGTCCTTGAAGTGCAGCCGCACCTCGTACCAGGGCTGCGCGTCGTCCCGGGCGGTGAATCGCACGCCTCCGGGCGGGAGCACGCCCGCCAGCGGGTAGGCTTCGAGCGCGAAGCGCCGCCCCGCACCGGCCGCAGGACGCGGGTAGAGCACCTCCACGGCTTTCAAGCTGCTGCAGTCCACCTCGTCGATGAAGTGCTGCACCAGCGGCTTGTAGGCGCTGCGCAGCCGGGCCTGCACCCCCGCCGCGGCCAGTCGCACTTCCGCCGCCTGCCGGGCGGGAGCCCCTTCAAAGAGCCAGCCTTCCAGGTAGCACCCCCGCCACGCCGGTTGCGTGAACCGCTCCAGCCACACATCCAGCGTGCGGGCCAGCGGCGCATCGAGCAAATTCAGCGAAGCTGGTGAATGTCCGGTAGGTTTCATGCACAAATTCTCGGTAAATTGTGGGCAGTTTGCCTTGGTGGCAACACTCGCCCGCGCCGCAACGCCGGGCCATCAGAAGGAACATGGGCATGGCATCGAAATTTTGGCAGTTCTGGGTCGACCGGGGCGGTACCTTCACCGACATCGTGGGACGCAGCCCCGACGGCTCGCTGGTCACGCACAAGCTGCTGTCGCACAACCCCGAGCAGTACCGCGACGCGGCCGTCGCAGGCATCCGCCACCTGCTGGGCCTGGCGCCCGGCGAGCCGGTCACGCGCGCCCAGGTGGAATGCGTGAAGATGGGCACCACGGTGGCCACGAACGCCTTGCTGGAGCGCAAGGGTGAGCCTACGCTGCTGGTGACCACGCGCGGCTTTCGCGATGCGCTGCGCATCGCCTACCAGAATCGCCCGCGCCTTTTCGACCGCCACATCGTCCTGCCAGAGCTGCTGTACGAGCGTGTCATCGAGGCGGTGGAACGGATCGGCGCGCACGGCGAGGTGCACGAGCCACTGGACCAGGAACACCTGCGCGAACGCCTGTGGGCGGCCTACGACGCCGGACTGCGCAGCGTGGCCATCGTCTTCATGCACGGCTGGCGCTACACCCAGCACGAGCAAGCCGCCGAGCAACTGGCGCGCGAGGTGGGCTTCACCCAGGTCAGCGTGTCGCATGCCACCAGCCCCTTGATGAAGTTCGTCAGCCGGGGCGACACCACGGTGGTCGACGCCTACCTTTCGCCGATCCTGCGCCGCTATGTGCAGCAGGTGGAAGCGGAGATGCCCGGCGTGCCGCTTTTTTTCATGCAGTCGTCGGGCGGCCTGACCGAGGCGCACCACTTCCAGGGCAAGGACGCCATCCTGTCCGGGCCAGCGGGCGGCATCGTCGGCATGGCGCGCACGGCGCAGATGGCATGTGCCGAGAGCGGGGAGGAGGTGCGCGTGATCGGCTTCGACATGGGCGGCACTTCCACCGACGTGAGCCACTTCGCGGGCGAGTTCGAGCGTGAGTTCGAAACGCAGGTGGCGGGCGTGCGCATGCGCGCGCCGATGATGAGCATCCACACGGTCGCGGCGGGCGGTGGTTCGCTGCTGGCCTTCGACGGAGCGCGTTTTCGGGTCGGCCCCCACAGCGCCGGCGCGCAGCCGGGCCCTGCCAGCTACCGCCGCGGCGGGCCGCTGGCGGTGACCGATGCCAACGTGATGGTCGGCAAGATCCAGCCGGCGTACTTTCCGCGCGTATTCGGTCCGCGCGCAGACGAGGCACTCGACGCGGAAGTGGTGCAGGAGCACTTCGGCGCGCTGGCGGCGCAGACGGGGCGCTCCCCCGCCGACGTGGCGCACGGGTTCATCCAGATCGCAGTGCAGCAGATGGCCAACGCGATCAAGAAGATCTCGGTCGCGCGCGGCTACGACGTGACGCGCTACACGCTCCAGTGCTTTGGCGGCGCGGGCGGCCAGCACGCGTGCCTGGTGGCCGATGCGCTCGGCATGCTGCAGGTGCTGGTGCACCCGCTGGCGGGCGTCCTGTCCGCCTACGGCATGGGACTGGCCGACCAGAGCGTGATGCGCGAGCAGGCGCTGGAGCTTTCCCTGGATGTGCCCGCCTTGGCGAAGATCACCGAAACGCTGGACGCGCTGGCCCTGGCGGCGCAGGCCCAGATGGCGCGCGAGCAGGGCGAGGCGGCCGCCGCGGTGGTGCACCGGCGTGTGCACGTGCGCTACCAGGGCACCGACTCGGCGCTCGTCGTGCCTTTCGGTTCGCTCGAAGACATCACCGCGGCATTCGAGTCAGCGTACCGCCAGCGTTTCGCTTTTCTCATGCAGGGCAAGGCGCTGGTGGTCGAGGCCGTATCGGTCGAAGCGGTGCTGACGGCCGATGTGCTCGCCGAGCGCCCGCAAGCGTTGCATCCGCCGCGCGAGGCGCCACGCCGCGAGACGGTGCGCATGTTCACGCAGGGCGTGGACGGCCAGGCCGCATGGCACGACGCGGCGCTGGTGGCGCGCGAGGACCTGCGCCCCGGCGACACCATCGACGGCCCGGCCATCGTGGCCGAGAAAAACGCGACCACGGTGGTCGAGCCGGGCTGGCGTGCGCGCCTCACGGCGCTGGACCATCTGCTGCTCACGCGCCACGCGCCACGCCCGGCGCGCCCTGCCGCCGGCACCACCGTGGACCCGGTGCTGCTGGAGGTGTTCAACAACCTGTTCATGAACATCGCCGAGCAGATGGGGCTGCAACTGCAAAACACCGCCTATTCGGTCAACATCAAGGAGCGGCTGGACTTCAGCTGCGCCCTGTTCGACGGCCGGGGGCAGCTGATCGCGAACGCGCCGCACATGCCGGTGCATCTTGGCAGCATGGGCGAGAGCATCCGCACCGTGATCGAGCGCAACCGCGGCAGCATGCAACGCGGCGACGTCTTCGTGCTGAACGATCCGTTTCATGGCGGCACGCACCTGCCCGACATCACCGTGATCACGCCGGTGTACGTGGGCGACGCAGCCGAGCCCACGTTCTATGTCGGCAGCCGGGGCCACCACGCCGACGTGGGGGGCGCCACGCCCGGCTCCATGCCGCCGTTCTCCACCCGCATCGAAGAGGAGGGCGTGCAGCTGGACAACGTCCGGCTGGTCGAGCAGGGCGTGCTGCAGGAAGCGCGCATCATCGGCCTGCTGCAGGGCGGCGAATACCCCAGCCGCAACCCCCAGCAGAACCTGGCGGACCTGAAGGCGCAGATCGCCGCCAACGAAAAAGGCGTGCAGGAACTGCAGCGCATGGTGCAGCAGTTCAGCCTGCCAGTGGTGCAGGCCTACATGCAGCACGTGCAGGACAACGCCGAGGAGTCGGTGCGCCGCGCCATCACCCGGCTGGCGGCGCGCCTGTCGGACGGCCGTTTCACCCTGCCGCTGGACAACGGCGCGCAGATCAGCGTGGCGGTGCGCATCGACGCGGCCAGCCGCAGCGCCGTGATCGACTTCACGGGTACCAGTGCCCAGCAGGCCAACAACTTCAATGCGCCCACGGCGGTGTGCATGGCGGCGGTGTTGTACGTCTTTCGCTCGCTGGTCGACGACGACATCCCGCTGAACGCCGGCTGCCTCAAGCCGCTGGACGTGGTCATTCCGCCCGGTTGCATGCTCAACCCCAACCCGCCGGCGTCGGTGGTGGCCGGCAACGTCGAGACTTCGTCGTGCATCACCAACGCGCTGCTGGGCGCGTTGGGCGTGTCGGCGGCGAGCCAGTGCACGATGAACAACTTCACCTTTGGCGATGCACGCTACCAATACTACGAGACGATTGCCGGCGGCAGCGGCGCCGGCGGCGAGTTCGACGACACGGGCGCGCTGGTGGGCGGTTTTGCCGGCGCCAGTGTGGTGCAGACCCACATGACCAATTCCCGGCTGACGGACCCGGAAGTGTTGGAGTTCCGCTTCCCGGTGCTGCTCGAGAGCTTCGCCGTGCGCCAGGGCTCGGGCGGCGCTGGGCGCTGGCGCGGGGGCGACGGCGGGGTGCGCCGGGTGCGGTTCCTGTCACCGATGATGGCGAGCATCCTGTCCAACGGGCGGGTGGCAGGGGCGTTCGGGATGGGCGGCGGCCAGCCGGGCCAGCCCGGCATCAACCGCGTGCTGCGCGCCGACGGGCGCATCGAGCCGCTGGGCCACATCGGGCAGGTGCAGATGGAGCCGGGCGACGTGTTCGAAGTGCACACGCCAGGCGGCGGCGGCTTTGGCGCGGCTTGAGCATCCGAACCAAAAAGTTTGAGCAAAATCGGCCTCCAGCGCTTGCTGGGCAAGCGCTGACAGCTATATATTCAATAGCAAGCTGCAGCCCTCACGGGCTGTCGCTGCGCTCTGTACGGTAGACGCCGTGGCTCAGGCTGGGGGGCACCGGTTCGCCCATGCGGCGGGCGCGAAACAGCGCCGCGCGCATCAGGAAAATGGTGGTCACGGGCACGGTGACCGCCACGAACAGCGCGATCAGCAACGCATGCAGGGCCAGGCCTTCGGTGGCCGAGAAGTAGATCAGCGTGGCGTGCATCACGCACCAGCACCCCAGGGTGGCAATGATCGACGGTGCATGCACGCGCTCGAAGTAGTTCTTGAGGCGCAGCAGGCCGACCGAGCCCATGAAGGCGACGAAGGCGCCGGCCAGCACCAGCACCGACACCAGGATGTCCAGCCACAACGGCAACTCGGCCGGCGTCATTCAACCACCTCCCCACGCAGCAGGAATTTGGCCAGCGCCGTGGAGCTGACGAAGCCCAGCAGCGCCACCAGCAGGGCCGCCTCGAAATAGTCGGCGCTGCGGTAGTACATGCCCAGCACCAGCATGAACAGCATGCCGTTGAGGTACATGCAGTCCAGCGCCAGGATGCGGTCCTGCGCGTGCGGGCCCCAGGCCACGCGCACCAGGCACAGCACCATCGCCAGGGCCAGCACCAGCAGCGCCGCCGGCAGGGCCCAGGAAAGCACGGGGCTCGTCATGTCTCGAAGATCTCCATGAGGGGCTGCTCGTAGCGTGTCTTGACGTGCCGCACGATGGCCTGGGCATCCGCGACCTCCAGCACATGCAGCATGAGCAGCGAACGGTCCAGCGACAGCTCGGCCCACGAAGTGCCAGGCGTGATGCAGACGATCATGGCCAGCACGGCCAGCGCGTTCGGGTCGCGCAGCTCCAGCGGAATGGTCACGAAGTCGGACGGGTGGCGCGGCGGCCCCGGTCGCAGCAGCGCGCGCAGCACGGCAATGTTGGATGCAGTCGTGTCGACCGCGACGATGAAGCACAGGCGCAGCACGGACAGCGGCCTGCGCACCCGCACCTTCTGTGGGCGCAGCGAGGCGAACAGCAGCGGCAGCACCAGCCCCAGCAGCGCGCCCAGCAGCAGATGGCCCGGGCTGGCGGACTGGTTGAGCAGCAGCCACACGACGAACAGCGCGAGCGACACCAGCGGTGCGGGAAACAGCCTGCGGGTCATCGCGCGGCTCCGTCCGGTGGCAGCGCCGCCGATGCAGGCGACGGGCTGGGCCGCGGCTGTGCCTGCAGCACGGCCCGGATGTACACGTCTGGCGCGTAGAGGGCATTGGCGGCCGCCTGCGTGAAGCGCATCACCGGCTCGGCCCACAGCGTCAGCGCCACGCAGGCGGCCAGCAGGGCGGCGACCGGCAACCCTTCCAGCGCGTGCAGGCGGGGCGTCACCCGGCCCGAGGCGGCCCAGAAGTGGCGCATGCCGGTGCGGGTCATGGCCAGCAGGGACAGCAACCCGGTGCCGATCAGCAGCGCCAGCATCAGCCAGCCGTTCCAGCCCGGCTGTATGCCGGCCGAGGGGCCCAGGCCCAGGGGATTGAGCACGGCCGTGAGCATCGCGAACTTGCCGACGAAGCCCGACAGGGGCGGCATGCCGGTGATGACCAGCGTGCACACCATCCAGGCGATACCCAGCATGGCCGCAGCTGCCGGGATCACGCGGCCCACCAGCGCGTCGTCGTCGCCGTCATCGTCGTCCAGGTTGAGTCCGGGCGTGGGCAGCAGCTCGGCGGTCAGGAAGGGGGCGTCTTCGCTGTCGTGCGCCGACAGGGGCGTGCCGGCGGTGCGCCAACGCTCGATCAGGTCGGCCAGCATGAACAGGGCGCCAACCGCCAGCGTGGAGCCGGGCAGGTAGTACAGCAGCGCCGCGGTCAGTGCGTTCTGGCCAAATCCTGAGGCCGCCAGGACCGTGCCGGACGACAGCACGGCAGCAAAGCCTGCGAGGTGCACGGGCCGCTGCGCGGCCAGCATGCCGACGCCGCCGAAAGCCATGGTGGCCATGCCGGCGCCCACCAGCCACAGGCCGCCAAAAAGCGCCGAGTCGCCCGCCTCCGCGCCGAACATCAGCGTCCACAGGCGCAGCAAGGTGTAAATGCCCACCTTGGTCATCACCGCGAACAGCGCGCCCACCGGCGCCGTGGCGGCGCTGTAGGCAGGCACCAGCCAGAAGTTCAGCGGCCACACGGCCGCCTTGATCAGGAAGGCCGTCGCCAGGATGCCGGCGGCCGCGTGCAGCAGGCCCTGGTCCGCCTGTGACACCAGCGGCACGGCCCGCGCCAGGTCGGCCATGTTCAGGGTGCCGGTGATGCCATACAGCATGGACGCACCGATGAGAAACAGCAGCGAGGCGGCCAGGTTGATAGCGATGTAGTGCAGGCCGGACTGCACCCGGGCGCGGCCCGAGCCGTGCAGCAGCAGTCCGTAAGACGCGGCGAGCATGATTTCGAAGAACACGAACAGGTTGAACAGGTCGCCTGTCAGAAAGGCGCCGCTCAGGCCCATGAGCTGCAACTGGTACAGGGTGTGGAAGTGCACGCCCGCGCGGTGCCAGCGCGTACCGGCGAAGACGATGGCGCACAGCGCCAGCACGCTGGTCAGCACCAGCATCATGGCGCTGAGGCGGTCCAGTACCAGCACAATGCCAAACGGCGCGGCCCAGTTGCCCTGCAGGTACACGCCCATGCCCTCGGGCGTGTCGGCCAGATGCGCCCAGGCCAGCAGTGCGACGGCCACCAGCAGGCCGAGCGCGGTGGACACCATGTTCAGTCCCAGCTTCACGCGCTGGCGCTCTTCGCGCATGAGCAGTGTGAGCGTCGCCGTGAACAAAGGCAGCGCGATCGGCGCGAGCATCAGGTGCGGCATGAACCTGCCGGCAAGGTCGGCCAGCGCGTTCATGGCATTTCCTGGTTGTCGCGTGCGGCCACGCCGTCCACGTGGTCGGTGCCGGAAAGGCCTCGCGACGCCAGCAGCACCACCAGAAACAGCGCCGTCATGGCGAAGCCGATCACGATGGCGGTGAGCACCAGCGCCTGGGGCAGCGGGTCGGCATAGTGTTGCAGGTCCTGCGGGACCCCGGCCGCGAGCACCGGCTCCTTGCCGACCGCCAGACCCAGCCGGCCCATGCTGAAGATGAACAGGTTGACGGCGTACGACAGCAGCGACAGGCCCATGATGACCTGGAAGGTGCGCGGGCGCAGCAACAGCCAGACACCGGAGCCCGTGAGCACGCCGATCGCCAGCGTCAGGACCAGCTCCATCAGCGCGCTCCCTGCCACGTGGGCGCCGGCCCGGGGCGATCGTCGTCGTAGCTCACCAGAGTGGCCAGCGCGGCCTGCTCATCCTCGAGCAGGCGGGCATGCCAGCGGTGGCTGCGCACCGACTGGTGGGCGATGGCCGTCAGGATCAGCAGCGTGGAGCCGACCACCAGGGCAAACACGCCTGCGTCAAAGAACATGGCGCTGGCGATGTGCAGCTCGCCCACCAGCGGCAGCTGCAGGTGCACCACGTGGCTGGTCAAAAACGGGTACCCGACAGCCACGGAGCCCAGCCCCGTCCCCAGCGCCAGCAGCATGCCGGCGGCGATCCAGCGCCGCGGAAACAGCCGCATGTGCGCCTCCACCCAGGCCGTGCCCGACACGATGTACTGCAGCACCAGGCCGACCGAAAACACCAACCCTGCGACAAAGCCGCCGCCCGGCTTGTCGTGCCCGCGCAGGAACAGGTAGACGGCCACCAGCGCCGTGAACGGCAGCAACAGGCGCACCAGAACGGCCGGCACCATCAGGTAGCCGATGGCGGTGTCCTGCGCGCCGCGCGGGTTCAGCAGGTCCGTCTGCAGGTCGGCGGGCAGGAAGCGCTGCTGCGCCGGCAGGTCCATGGCCTCGCCCGCCGGGCGAAAGCGCCGCAGCAGGGCGTAGACGGTCAACGCCACGGTGCCCAGCACCACGATCTCGCCAAAGGTGTCGAACCCGCGGAAGTCCACCAGCATGACGTTGACCACGTTGGTGCCGCCACCCTCGGACAGCGCGCGCTCCAGGAAGAAGGTGGAGGTGCTCTCGGCGAACGGGCGGCTCATCATGGCGTAGGAGAGCCAGGCCATGCCGCCGCCGGCGGCCAGGGCGATACCCAGGTCGCGCAGCCGGCGGGCCCGCGCCTGCCAGGCGTTCGGGTCGGCGGCGGGCAGGCGCGCGTCGCGCCGGGGCAGCCAACGCAGGCCCAGCAGGATCAGGATGGTGGTGACCACCTCCACTGCGAGCTGGGTGAGCGCCAGGTCGGGCGCGGAGAACCACAGGAAGGTGATGCACACGCACAGGCCCGAGCCGCTGGCGAACACCAGCGCCGCCAGCCGGTGGTACTTGGCCTGCCAGGCGGCGGCCAGGGCGCACACCGCCCCTACCGTCCACAGCAGCACGAAAGACGCCGACAGCGGCAGCAGCACGCGGCTTTCGGCGTGCGCGCTGCCGGGCACGAGCGGCAGCGCCCCGGCGGCCAGCGTGGCCAGCACCAGCCACAGCATCTGCCACTGCAGGCGACCCGTCGACAAGGCCCGCCGCGCCCTGCGCGCCGCCCGGGTCAGCCGGGTGAAGGCGGCTTCGAAGATGCGCTTGCCGCTGATACGGTAGATCAGCGGAGGGACGTCCATGCGGCCGGCCAGGCGCTGGCCGCGCACGAACCAGTACAGCGCGGAGCCCCCTCCGAGCGCCACCAGGCTCATCACGAACGGCGTGTTCACGCCATGCCACAGCGCCAGGCTGAACGGCGGCAGGGCGCCGCCCAGCACCGGCAGTGCGGCAGCATCGAGGAAGCGACCCACCGCCCACGCCGGGAAGACGCCCACCACCAGGCACAGCAGCACCAGCAGCTCCACCGGCACGCGCATCCAGTGCGGTGGCTCGTGCGGCGTGCGGGGCAGATCGTGCGCCGGCGGCCCGCCGAACACGTCCACCACGAAACGCAGGGAGTACGCCACGCTGAACATGCCCGCGACGGTGGCCGCCGCGGGCAGCACGACGGCCAGCACCGGAGAGGTGTTCAGGTACACCGTTTCGGCAAAGAACATCTCCTTGGACAGGAAGCCGTTGAGCAGGGGCACGCCGGCCATGGCGGCGCTCGCCACCGCCGCCAGGGTGGCGGTGATCGGCATCATCAGGCGCAGGCCCGACAGCCGGCGGATGTCGCGCGTGCCGCTTTCGTGGTCGATGATGCCGGCGGCCATGAACAGCGAGGCCTTGAACGTGGCGTGGTTCATGACGTGGAACACCGCGGCGACAGCCGCCAGCCGGCTGTTGAGCCCGAGCAGCAGCACGATCAGGCCCAGGTGCGAGATGGTGGAGTAGGCCAGCAGCCCCTTCAGGTCGTTTTGGAAGATGGCTGCATAGCCGCCGACCAGCAGCGTGCACATGCCCGCACCGCCGACCAGCCAGAACCAGGCTTCGGTGTCCCCCATCACGGGCCACAGCCGCGCCAGCAGGTAGACGCCTGCCTTGACCATGGTGGCCGAGTGCAGGTAGGCCGACACCGGCGTGGGCGCCGCCATCGCGTGCGGCAACCAGAAGTGGAACGGGAATTGCGCGCTCTTGGTGAACGCCCCGAGCAGCACCAGCACCAGCGCCGGCAGGTACAACGGGTGGTTGCGCAGCAGTTCGGCCGAGCCCAGCACGTGGTCCATGTCGTAGCTGCCGACGATATGCCCGATGACCAGCACCCCGGCCAGCAGGGCCAGCCCGCCGCTGGCCGTCACGGTGAGCGCCATGCGGGCGCCGCGCCGCGCATCCACGCTGTGGTGCCAGTAGCCGATCAGCAGGAAGGAAAACAGGCTGGTGAGCTCCCAGAAGAACGCCAGCACGATCAGGTTGCCCGAGAGCACCACCCCGGCCATGGCACCCATGAACGCCAGGAAGAACGAGAAGAAACGTGGAACCGGGTCCTCCGGCGACATGTAGTAGCGCGCATACAGCACCACCAGCGAGCCGATGCCGAATACCAGCATGGCGAACATCCACCCGAACCCGTCCATGCGCAGCGTCAAATTCAGCCCCAGCATGGGCAGCCATTCGATCTCCTCGCGCAGCACGCCGCCGTCCTCGATGCGCGGAAACGCCAGGGCTGTCTGCACGGTGCAAAACAGCGCGATCAACCCCGCCAGCGTGGATTCGGAGTTGCGTGCGTTGGCCGGCAACACGGCAGCCAGCAGGCTCCCGATGAAAGGCAGCAGGATGAGGACAACCAGGGACATGAACCGCGCATTCTAGAGGCCACCCGGCCCCGCCCCGCTATGAAAAGCCGAGCGGCAAGCGGGCGATGGCGCGCGCTGTCGCGGCTCTTTCAGTCCGCAGGCGAAGGCGAACCACCTGCCCGGTCGGGAACCGGGGCGGCCGGGGCGCGATAGCGCTGTCCCTCGACCGAAAGGCCGCCATCCGACAGCTTGGCCGCCAAGGCCGGCCCGATACCCTTGACCCGGGCGATCACGTCAGCCCAATCGGTGAACGGTCGGCGCTCGCGCTCCGCCAGGATGCGGCGCGTGGTGGCCGGTCCGAGGCCGTTGATGCCGTCCAGTTGCGCTTCGCTCGCCTGGTTGATGTCCACCGGGGCCACTGCGTGCGCGACAGCCGGCATGGTCGCGGCGAGCGCCAGCAACCAGGGTGCCCAGCCGCGAAGTACGCGCCAGCGGCGCCGCCACCATACGCACTGGGACAAGCAGGGAAAGGTCACCCGCATGGCGGCGGCAGCGCGTTGTTACAGCTCTTCGACGCGCCGCGCCGGGTAGCTGTCCCAGCTCTGGCACCCCGGGCATTGCCAGAAATGCTGGCGCGCTTCGAAGCCGCAGGCGGCGCAGCGATAGCGGGTGAGGGGACGGCTGGCGTGTTCCAGCGCGCGCTGGACCTGGGGATGGAACTGCGGCTGCGCCAGCGTCTCGCCAGCCAGCCAGCGCGTGGCAGCCACGAGCGAGGGTTCGCGCTCCAGGTGGCGCACGTACCACTGCCGGCCAGGCGCTGCGGTGTCGCCTATCTGCGCCTCCAGCGCGACGATGGCCTCGAGCAGGTCGAGCGCGGGCATGTCCTCGTACTGCGCGACCAGCAACGCATGCGCCGCGCGCGCCTGCCCCGCCGCGCTCGCGACTTCGGCCAGCAGCGACGCTGCCAGCGGCAATGCGGCTGGGGCAGCAGCAGCCAGCGTCCGCAGCGCCTGCAGCGCGGCGCGCGCGTCCCCCATACGATGGTGCAGGCGGGCAAGCTCGATGTGGGCCCGTGCAGCCTGCGGCGCCGCAGCGATGGCGCGCTCGAGCAGCGTGCGCGCGGCCGCCAGGTCGCCGTGCGCCGCATGCGCCAGTGCCTGCTCGCACAGGTAGTGGGCCTGGCGGGTACTGAAGTCTCCCTGGTGCGCCGCTTGCATGCGCTGGGCGATGTCCGTCGCCTGCGGCCATTCGCGCGAGCGCTCGTAGATGGCCAGCAACGCCATGCGCGCCTCGGCCTCGAAAGGGGTGGTTTCCAGGCGGCGCAGCGCTTCCTCGGCCCGATCGAGCAACCCGGCCTTGAGAAAGTCCAGCGCCAGCGCGTGCTGCGCCCGCTCGCGGTCGCTGCGCGAGAGGTCTCCGCGCGACAACAGGTGCTCGTGCACGCGCACGGCGCGGTTGTATTCGCCCCGGCGGCGAAACAGGTTGCCCAGCGCAAAGTGGAGCTCGGTCGTGTCCGGGTCGTTCTGCACCGCCTCGATGAAGGCGTCGATGGCCTGGTCCTGCTGTTCGTTGAGCAGGTAGTTCAGGCCCTTGAAGTACGCCTTGGGCGCGCGCCGGTTGTCCTGGCGCATCTGCCGCAGATCCAGCCGCGATGCCCACCACCCGAGCGCGAAAGCCAGGGGCAGCCCCAGCACTACCCAGGTCAGGTCAAATTCCATGGATCGGCGGCTGCACGAGTGCGGCCTCGTCGTCGGAGGAAGCCGTCGCCAGCGCGGTACCAGCAGGCGCCGCAGTGGGCGCCAGCACGCGCCGCGCCGCGGTGCGGTGGCGCCACCAGCGCGGCACCATGCCCAGCACACCCACGACCAGGCCCATGGCAAAAGCCGTCAGCACGATCAGCACCTGCGGCGCGGTCCAGCGCGTGCCGAAGAAGAAGTGCACGGTGGCGCTTTGCTGGTTGTTCAGCGCAAAGGCGAACAAGGTGAAAAAAATGGCTGCCTTGAGCAGCCACAGCAGGTATTTCATGCGTCACCTCCCGATTGGCCGGGCCATTCTACGTGGACGCAGGGCCGTTGGGGTGCATGGGCGGGTTGTCACGCAATACAAGGCAAATCTGCCTCCAGCCCTTTCCTGGCAAGCGTTGGCAGCTATTGCTTTGATAGTGGAAGGAGGCTCAGACCGGGTTGCGCTGGTCCACGGCCTCGCGCAAGGCCTTGCCGGGCTTGAAGTGGGGTACGCGCTTTTCCGGGATCTGCACGGCCTGGCCGGTGCGGGGGTTGCGGCCCATGCGGGGTGGACGGTGGTTGACCGAGAAGCTGCCGAAGCCGCGGATCTCGATGCGGTGGCCGCGCACCAACGCGTCGCTCACGGCATCCAAGATGGTCTTGACGGCGAACTCGGCATCGCGCTGGGTGAGCTGGGCGAAGCGCGCCGCAAGCTCCTCGACAAGGTCGGATCGGGTCATGGCTGTGGCCTTTGGGCTGTTGAAGAAGGAGCGGGCGCCCGAGGCGCCCGCTGCTGGGGGCCGACGCCGAAGCGCCGGCCTGCGGACAGGCCCGCCAGGGGCCCGCCGCTGTCGCCGTATGGCTTACTTGTCGGAGTTGTCCAGCTTGGCGCGCAGCAGGGCGCCCAGGCTGGTCGTGCCGGCGTTTTCCTTGGACGACTGTGAGGACAGGTGCGCCATGGC
The DNA here is from genome assembly GCA_032059585.1 of Burkholderiaceae bacterium. Classification (GTDB taxonomy): domain Bacteria; phylum Pseudomonadota; class Gammaproteobacteria; order Burkholderiales; family Burkholderiaceae_C; genus Melaminivora. The sequence continues at coordinate 149 of DAMCAL010000027.1, read as the reverse complement.
TTCCTGCTGGTCGACCTGGTCCTTGGCCTTGATGGACAGCTGGATGTTGCGCGTCTTGCGGTCCACGTTGACGACCACGGCCGTGATTTCGTCGCCTTCCTTGAGCACGTTGCGGGCGTCTTCCACGCGGTCGCGGGAGATTTCCGAGG
>DAMCAL010000026.1:0-26045 GCA_032059585.1 Burkholderiaceae bacterium | reverse complement strand
CGACAGCAGGAAGTAGCCGCGCACGTTCAGGTTCATGACCTTGTCCCAGGCGGCCGCGGGGTGGTCTTCGGCCGGCGCGCCCCAGCTCGCTCCAGCGTTGTTGACCAGGATGTCGACCCCGCCCAACTGGGCCAGCGTCTCGCTGGCCAGGCGCTGGATGTCCGCTTCCTGCGCGCAGTCGGCGGCGATCCAGCGCGCGTCGATGCCGGCGGCCTGCAGCGTGGCGGCCGCGCCCTCCAGGTCCTGCGCCTTGCGGGAGGTGAGCATGATGCGCGCGCCCGCCTCGCCCAACGCATGGGCCATCTGCAGCCCCAGGCCGCGCGAGCCTCCGGTGACGAGGGCGGTCTTGCCCGAAAGGTCGAAGAGTTGCTGCACGGTGCGCGCCATGGAAAGAGTCTCCGTTGGGTTCGTCGAGAAAGATCAGGGACGCGGCGGACTGTGGAGCCCGGCGCCACGGCCATTGTGTATGGGCTGCGCGCCCTGCCGCTGTCGCCTGCGCGATTGCCGCGGGCGCGGGTGCGGCGCGTCCGGCCCAACGCCACCGCGCGTCGGTTGCCTACACTTGCACACACAACCGGCACACCGGAAACACGGTGGCCTGCACCTGGAGATGCCATGACTCGCCCTTTTCGTTCCTTGCTCGGCCGCGCTGCGGCGGCTGTCGCGGTGCTGGCGGCATGCCTGCCGGCCCACGCCGACATCCTGATCGGCCAGACCACCTCGGTGACCGGGCCGGTCGCGGCCAGCGTGGGCGAGACCCTGGTGGGCGTGCGCCTGTACCTGGACCACATCAATGCGCAGGGCGGCGTCCACGGCGAGCGCATCCGCCTGACCACGCTGGACGACAAGTTCGAGCCCAAGCTGGCCGGTGAGAACGCCCGCCGGCTGATCGAGCAGGACAGGGTGGTCGCGCTGTTCATGAGCCGCGCCACGCCGCACACGCAGGCCATATTGCCGCACCTGGCACGGCACGGGGTGGCGCTGATCGCGCCGTCCACCGGGGCCATGGTGTTCCACCAGCCACCTAATCCGCTGGTGTTCAACGTGCGGTCGAGCTACCAGGCCGAGACGGAAAAAGCGGTCGAGCACCTGCACACGCTGAACGTCAAACGCATCGCCGTGGTGCACGTGGACGACAGCTTCGGCGAGGACTGCCTGGCGGGCGCGCAAAAGGGCTTCACGGCCGCAGGCATCGAGCCGGTGGCGGTCATCAAGGCCGACCGGTCCCAGCCGGACTACGCCGCCATCGTCCCGCAACTGGTCCAGGCGGATGCACAGGCCGTGCTGTGGATCGGCTCCAGCGTGGCCGTGAGCCAGGGCGTCAAGGCGCTGCGCAAGGAGGGCTCGTCCATGCAGGTGATCACCGTGTCCAACAACGCGTCGGTGGGGTTCACCCAGCAGCTCGGCGACGCCGTGCGCGGCGTCATCGTCACGCAGGTCTTTCCGAACGAGCGCTCGATGAGCTACCCGCTCAACCGCGAGGCCGCCGCCCTGGCCAAGAAAGCCGACGCGCAGCTCTCGCCCTCGGTCATGGAGGGCTTCGCCGCGGCCAAGGTGCTGGTCGAAGGCCTGCGCCGCGCCGGGCCGAAGCCGACGCGCGAGAAGGTGGTGGCGGCGTTCTCGGGCATGGCGCACTACGACCTGGGCGGGCTGGAAATCGGCTACGGGCCCAACGACCGCACAGGCTTGAGCTTCGTGGATCTGTCGATCATCGACGCCAACGGCGACTTCCGCCGCTGAAGCGGCACGCCGGCGCATTCGGAAGCTGCGCGGCGATGGCGGGGCTGTTCTCGGTCAGCCCTGCCGACGTGGTCCCCGCTCCCTAGAATGGTTCGCTCCCGGCGCAGCCGGCGCCGGCCCGCCCTGTGCGGGCGGCGCCCTGCGTTGCATTGACTTCTCCAGGAGCCCATTCGTGACTGTTGATACCGCTTTCCTGCGCCATGCCGTGCAGCTCGCCCGCGACAACCGGGCCCGGGGCGGACGCCCGTTCGGCGCCGTGCTGGCGCGCGGCAGCGAGGTGCTCGCCACCGGCGTGAACGAGGTCGTCCTCAGCCACGACCCGAGCACCCACGCCGAGATGCAGGCGATCCGCGCCGGCACGCGCGCCGCGGCCGACCCGAGCCTCGCCGGCTGCACCATGTACGCGAGCGGCCTGCCCTGCCCGATGTGCCTGGCAGCGCTGGTGATGGCGGGCGCCGACCGTGTGGTGTTCGCCTTCGACAACGAGGACGCCGCGCCTTACGGCCTCTCCAGCGAAGGCACCTACCAGCGGCTGCGCCTTTCGCTGCAGCCCCCGCCTCTGCCGATCGTGCGCGTGGACAGCGGCATCACCGCGGCGCAGCTGTACGGCGACGCGCCCTGGCCGGCCGACAGAGCCGGTGGGTGAAGCGCCGCCCGGGCGGGCAGCGCGCAGCCCGCTGCCGGGGCTGGCGTGGGTCGCGACGGTGGTGCTGGTCACGCTGAACCTGCGCCCCTTCATCACCGCCATCGGCCCGCTCGCGCCCGCCATCCAGGCCGACACCGGCATGGGTCTGCAGGCGCTGGCCGCGCTCACGCTGCTGCCGATGGTGTTGATGGGCGTGGGCACCTGGCTGGCGCCGGCGGTGCTGCGACGCCTGGGCGCACGGCGATGCATCGCCGCCGCGCTGGCGACCATCGCGCTGGGCAATGGGCTGCGCCTGGGCGCCTCGGGCAGCCACCTGCTGCTGGCGAGCAGCGCGCTGTGCGGTGCGGGCGTGGCGCTGGTGCAGGGCGTGTTGCCCGGTCTGATCAAGCGCCACGCACCTGGGGGCGTGGCGCAGATGATGGGCGTGTATTCGGCTTCGCTGATGGGTGGCGGCGCCCTGGGCGCGCAGCTGTCGCCGCTGGCCCTGCAGTGGGGCCTGGGCTGGCAGGGCGCGCTGGCGCTGTGGGCCGCACCCGTGCTGCCGGCGCTGGCGCTGGCCTGGCACACGCTGCGCCCGCCTGCCGCGCAGCCGTCCACGGGCGGTGCAGCCGCCGCGCCGCATCCGGCGCACGAGGACACGTCTTGGCTGGTGCGGCGCACGCGCACCTGGTTGCTGATCGTGTCGTTCGGCCTGCTCAACGGTGGCTACGCGTCCATGGTGGCGTGGCTGGCGCCCTACTACCAGACGCTGGGCTGGAGCGCGCCCGCCAGCGGCCTGCTGGTGGCCGTGCTGTCGGTGGCCCAGGCGGCCGCGGCGCTGGCGCTGCCGGCGCTGGTGGGCCGGCGCCCGGACCGGCGGCCGTGGATCTGGCTGACCCTGGCGCTGCAGGCAGCGGGCTTTGCCGGGCTGGCCTGGTGGCCCGGCGCGGCGCCCATGGTGCTGGTCACCGTGCTGGGCCTGGGCCTCGGCGGTTGCTTCGCGCTGGTCATGGTCGTGCCGCTGGACCATCTGCACTCCCCCGTGCAGGCCGGGGCGCTCAGCGCGCTGATGCAGGGTGGCGGTTTCATCCTGGCGGCCATGGCGCCGTGGGTGCTGGCGCTGCTGCACCAGGCCACGGGCAGCTTTCGCGCCGGCTGGCTGGCGCAGTTAGTGGCGGTGCTGGCCGTGGCGGCGCTGGTGACGCGGCTGGCGCCGCAGCACTACGCGCAGGCGATGCGCGCGCCGCACTGAGCTTCCCGCCCGGCGCGGCAGCGCCGCGCGGCCGGTCAGAACGCCTCGGCCGGCAGCTGCACGCAGGTCATGTCGCGCTGCGCCACCACCGCCAGCCAGGCCCCGATACGGGGTAGTTCATAGTGGTAAAAATAGCGTGCAGCGCCCATCCTGCCTGCGTCGGCAGCTCCTGAAAGCGTAGCATCGCGCCGCAGCACGGCGCAGACCACGTCGAGCCACATCCAGGCCAGCACCACGTGGCCGAAGGCCTGCATGTAGGGCACGGCGTTGGCCAGTGCTTCCTGCGGGTCGCCGGTGGACCAGGCGGCCTGGGTGGCCGCGCCCACGTCCTGCAGCGCCTGCCCGAGCTGTGCGGCCCAGGCGGCCAGCTCCGGCTGCGCCTGCGCCTGCGCCTGCTCGATGGTCTGGCCGATGGTGCGCGCCAGCAGCGCCAGGCCGGCGCCGCCCTGCATGACCACCTTGCGCCCCAGCAGGTCCATGGCCTGGATGCCGTGCGTGCCTTCGTGGATCATGTTCAGGCGGTTGTCGCGCCAGTACTGCTCGACGGGGAAGTCGCGCGTATAGCCGTAGCCACCGTGGATCTGGATGGCCAGGCTGTTGGCCTCCAGGCAGTTCTCGCTGGGCCAGCTCTTGGCGATGGGCGTCAGCACTTCCAGCAGCAGCCGGGCGTCGGCCGCCGTCTGCCCCTCGCCCGTGCGGCCCTCGTCCACCAGGCGCGCGCAGTACAGGTTCAGCGCCAGCGCGCCCTCGCACCAGCTCTTTTGCGCCAGCAGCATGCGCTTGATGTCGGCATGCTCGATCAGGCGCACCTGGGGGGCGCTCGCGTCCTTGCCGCCGCTGCCGACGGGGCGGCCCTGCAGGCGCGTCCTGGCGTAGTCCAGGCTGGCGTAGTAGCCGGCCAGGCCGATCATGGTGGCGGCCATGCCGATGGAGATGCGCGCCTCGTTCATCATGTGGAACATGCACTTCAGGCCCTCGCCCGGCTGGCCCACCAAGTAGCCGATGGCGCCCGCTCCGCCGCGCACCGGGTACTTGCCCTCCCCGAAGTTCAGCAGCGTGTTGGTCGTGCCGCGCCAGCCCAGCTTGTGGTTCAGCCCGGCCAGGGCCACGTCGTTGCGCTCGCCGGTCAGCCGGCCCTCGGTGTCCACCAGGTGCTTGGGCACGATGAACAGCGAGATGCCCTTCACGCCCGGCACCAGCCTGCCGTCCGGCCCCGGGATCTTGGCCAGCACCAGGTGGACGATGTTCTCGGTCAGCTCATGGTCGCCGCTGCTGATCCACATCTTGTTGCCGCGCAGGCGGTAGCGCGGGCCCAGCGGGTCGGCCATGTGGTCGCTGCCGTCGGGTTCGGCGCGCGTGGCAATGTCCGACAGCGACGAGCCTGCCTGCGGCTCGGATAGGCACATGGTCCCGGCCCAGCGGCCGTTGAATTCGTTGGCAGCAAACACCTGCTGCTGCAGCGGCGTGCCGTGCACCAGGATGGCGTTGGCGTTGCCCGTGGTCAGCAGGTTGGAGCCGATGCTGATGGACGCGCAGGCAAAGAAGCTGTTGGCCGCCGACTCCACCACGTAGGGCAGCTGCATGCCGCCCAGCGCGTAGTCCTGCGCGGCGCCGAGCATGCCGCTGTCGGCATAGGCCTGGCGCGCGTCGTGGGTGCACTGCGGCAGGATGACCCGCTCACCGTCGAACTGAGGCTCCTGCGTGTCCACCGTGCGGTTGAAGGGCGCGTACTTCTCGCGCGCGATGCGCTCGCAGGTGTCCAGCACCGCGTCGAAGGTCTCGCGCGAGTGGTCGGCGAAACGCTCGCGCGCGGTGAGCGAATCCGCCTGCAGCCAGTCGTGCAGCAGGAAGTCGAGGGTGGAGCGCAGGGGTGAGGTCATGCGGCAAATTATGGGCAGGCCGGGGCGCTGGCGGATGTCCAGTGCGCGACGCCCGCGCGGGCAGCGCGTGGCTTGTGGGCACGGGTCTGGGTCGTCCTGGGCCGGCGTACCTGCGCCCCGCGGGGCGCGGTTGTGCGCCCAGCCCGACGGCGCCGCCAGCGGCCATGCCGCAGCCTGGTCCTGCGCCTGCGCCGCCGCTGCGCACGGGACCCTGGCCGGGGGCCCGACCAGCCGGCCCCGAGCGCGTCGCGCAGGCACCGTGTGCAAAGCCGCGCGCGAGCGACAATGCGCGGCTGGCCCGCCGTGCCTGCGCGCACGGCCGCACCGGCCTTCGCACCCGCTGCCCGCGCCCCCGCACCGGTGGGACGGGTTGGATGGTGCGCCCCACGCTACGGCACCCGGCCCACCGCCTTCTCGCGACCGGCCCCGCTGCCCTGTTTACCCTGCCTTGGTTGTCCCCCCATGTCGCCTCGCCTGCGTTCCCTGTCCCTGTTGAGCTTTGCGATGGTGGTGGGCGTGATGGGCACCGCGCTGATCAGCCCGCTGTACGGCCTGTACCAGGCCGCCTGGCACCTGCAGGCGGTCGAGGTGTCGCTGATCTACGTGGTCTACATGGGCGGCGCGCTGTCCGCGCTGCTGTTCTTCGGGCGGCTGCCGGACGTGCTGGGCTTCAAGACGACGATGGTCTGGGCGCTGGCCGCGATCTGGGTGGGCACGCTGGTGTCCATGCTGGCGTGGGACGCGGTGTCGCTCACCGCCGGCCGCTTCATCGTCGGCGCGGCGTCCAGCATGGTCACGACCAGCGCGTCGCTCGGTTTTCTGCAGGTGGCACCGCCCGAAAAACGCAACCGCATGGCCATGCTCAGCAGCGTGCTGATCGCCTTCGGCTTCGGGGTCGGACCGCTGATGGGCGGCATCCTTGGGCAGTGGGCGCCCTACCCGCTGGTCACCACCTACCTGCCGACCCTGCTGCTGGCGCTGCTGGGCATCGCCGGGCTGCGCCAGGTGCAGGTGCACCCCCACGCCGGCGTCGCCGCGCAGCGCCAGCGCCCGGGCTGGGCCGACATCCGGCCCCGGCTGACCTGGCCGGCGGCGCACGACTCGGGCGCCTTCGTGCTGACCTGCGCCCTGCCCTTCGTCGCCTTCGGCGTGTTCGGGCTGTACGCGTCGATGCTGCCACTGTTCCTGGACAAGATGGTGCCCTGGCACGGGCCGGTGGTGAGCGGCACGGCGGTGGCGCTGATTCTGTTCGCCTCGTCCGGCTTTCAGCTGCTGGCGCGCCGCGTGCCGGTGCGCTGGACGGGCGTGGCCGGCCTGGTGGCGCTGGCGGCCAGCAACGCCCTGCTGCTGGCCAACCTGCTGGCCGGCTCCACCTTGCTGTTCTTCAGCGGCGTGCTGCTGACGGCGCTGGGCCATGCGCTGACCATGCTGGCGGGCATGACCATGATCAACAAGATCGCCACGGCGCACAACCGCTCGGGCCTGCTGTCGACCTACCTGGTAGTAGGCTACATCGGCTCCATGGCGCCCATGCTGGGCATCGGCTGGATCGCCGATCGCTGGGGCATGAACGTGGCGCTGGCGTGCTTTTGCAGCGCGGTGGTGGCCATGGGCTGCGTGGCCGGGTGGCTGTTCCAGGCCCACCCGCGCACCCGGGGTTGAGCCGGCCCGGCGCGCACACCGCCGGTTATGGATAAAAAACGGCTCCAGCGCCCGCCAGTCAGGCGCGAGCAGCTATCAAAAACAAAGCAAACGCCCCGCGCAGACGGCAAGCCTGCGCGGGGCGTGAGGGGGCGCCGGCCAGGGCGCCCGCGGGTGGCTGCCGGCGTGCTTACAGCACCTCGAACACCCCGGCCGCGCCCATGCCGCCGCCGATGCACATGGTCACGCAGACCTTCTTGGCACCGCGGCGCTTGCCCTCGATCAGCGCGTGGCCCGTCAGGCGCTGGCCCGATACGCCATAGGGGTGGCCCAGGGCGATGGCACCGCCGTTGACGTTCAGCCGGTCATTCGGAATTCCCAGCTTGTCGCGGCAATAGATCACCTGCACGGCAAAGGCCTCGTTCAGCTCCCACAGGTCGATGTCCTCGACCTTCAGGCCCAGCTTCTTCAGCACCTTGGGCACGGCAAAGACCGGGCCGATGCCCATCTCGTCGGGCTCGCAGCCGGCCACCGCGAAGCCGAGGAAACGGCCCAGGGGCTTGAGGTTGTTGCGCGCGGCGTAGTCCTCGCTCACCACCACGCATGCGCCGGCGCCGTCGGAGAACTGGCTGGCGTTGCCGGCCGAGATCAGCCCGCCCGGCAGGGCCGAGCGCAGGCCGTGGATGCCCTCGAACGTCGTGCCCTCGCGCGTGCCCTCGTCCTTGCTCACCGTGACTTCCTTGGTGATCAGGCCGCGCACCTTGTCGGCGATGCCGGCGGTGACGGTGATGGGGACGATCTCGTCGTCGAACTTTCCGGCGGCCTGCGCGGCGCAGGCCTTTTGCTGGCTGGCGGCGCCGTACTCGTCCATGGCGTCGCGGCCGATGCCATAGCGCTTGGCGACCTGCTCGGCGGTCTGCAGCATGCTCCAGTAGATCTCGGGCTTCTTCTTCTGCAGAGCCAGGTCGAAGATCATGTGCATGTTCATCTCCTGCTGCACGCAGGAGATGCTCTCGACGCCGCCGGCGACATACACGTCGCCCTCGCCGGCGATGATGCGCTGCGCCGCGTTGGCGATGGTCTGCAGGCCCGAGGAGCAGAAGCGGTTGATGGTCATGCCCGAGGTGGTCACGGGCAGGTCGGCCATCAGCGCGATCTGGCGCGCGATGTTCATGCCGGTGGCGCCTTCGGGGTTGGCGCAGCCCATGATGACGTCATCGACGGCGGCCGGGTCGATGCCGGCGCGCTGCACGGCAGCGCGCACGGCGTGCCCGCCCAGCGTGGCGCCGTGGGTCATGTTGAACGAGCCCTTCCAGCTCTTGGCGAGCGGCGTGCGGGCGGTGGAGACGATCACTGCGGAGGTCATGTGCGAACTTCCCTTGAATTCGGTGGATGGACGGGGGTGGGCTGCGGGCTCAGAAGCCCCGGCCTTCGGCCACCAGCTTTTGCAGCAGCGGCGCGGGTTGCCAGAAGGCGGCATCGTCCTGCGGGTTCTGCGCGAAGCGCTTCATGGCCTGCGCGACGTTGAACAGGCCCACCTCGTTGGCATAGTTCAGCGGGCCGCCGCGGTGCACCGGGAAGCCGTAGCCGTAGATGTAGACGATGTCGATGTCGCTGGCCTTGTTGGCGATGCCTTCCTCCAGGATGTGCGCGGCCTCGTTGACCAGCGAATACACCAGGCGCTGCACGATCTCCTCGTCGCTGATCTTGCGCGGCGTCAGCCCCAACGACTGCCGGTGCTCGGCCACCATCTGCTCGACCTCGGCGTTCGGAATGGCGTCGCGCTTGCCGGGTGCGTAGTCGTACCAGCCCTTGCCCACCTTCTGGCCGAAGCGGCCCATCTCGCACAGCAGGTCCGCGGTCTTGCTGTACTTCATGCCGGGCTGCTCGACCGCGCGGCGCTTGCGGATCGCCCAGCCGATGTCGTTGCCCGCCAGGTCGCCCATGCGGAACGGGCCCATGGCGAAGCCGAACTTCTCGATGGCCTTGTCCACCTGCTGCGGGGTGCAGCCCTCGTCCAGCAGAAAGCCCGCCTGGCGGCCGTACTGCTCGATCATGCGGTTGCCGATGAAGCCGTCGCACACGCCGGAGACCACGGCCACTTTCTTGATCTTCTTGGCCACCGCCATCACGGTGGCCAGCACGTCGTGGGCCGTCGCGTCGCCACGCACCACTTCCAGCAGCTTCATCACGTTGGCCGGGCTGAAGAAGTGCAGGCCCACCACGTCCTGCGGGCGCTTGGTGAACGAGGCGATCTTGTTCAGGTCCAGCGTGGAGGTGTTGGACGCCAGGATGGCGCCGCTCTTCATCACCTCGTCGAGCTTCTTGAAGACCTGCTCCTTCACGCCCATGTCCTCGAACACCGCCTCGATGACCAGGTCGGCGTCCTTCAGGTCGCCATACTCCAGCGTGGTCGACAGCAGCGCCATGCGCTGCTCGTACTTCTCCTGCTTGAGCTTCTTCTTGGCCACCTGCGCTTCGTAGTTCTTGCGGATGGTGGCGACGCCGCGGTCCAGCGCTTCCTGCTTCATCTCCAGCATCACCACCGGAATGCCGGCGTTCAGGAAGTTCATGGCGATGCCGCCGCCCATGGTGCCGGCGCCGATGACGGCGACTTTCTTGATGTCACGCTTGGGCGTGTCGGCCGGCACGTCCGGGATCTTGCTGGCCGCGCGCTCGGCGAAGAACAGGTGGCGCAGCGCACGCGATTCGGACGTCCACATCAGCTGGATGAACAGGTCGCGCTCGGCCTTCAGGCCGTCGTCGAACTTTTTGTGCTTGGTGGCCGCTTCCACCGCGTCCACGCACTTGAGCGGAGCGGGGAAGTTCTTGGCCATGCCCTTGACCATGTTGCGGGCGAACTGGAAGTACGCGTCGCCCTGCGGGTGCTTGCACGGCAGGTTGCGCACCAGCGGCAGCGGGCGCACGTCGGCCACGCCCCGCGCGAACGACAGCGCGCCTTCCTGCAGGCCCTCGGGCGAGTCGACCAGCTTGTCGAACAGCTTCTGGCCCGGCACGGCGGCGATGAATTCGCTCTTGACGGTCTCGCCGCTGACGATCATGTTCAGCGCGGCTTCGACGCCCACCACGCGCGGCAGGCGCTGGGTGCCGCCGGCGCCGGGCAGCAGGCCCAGCTTCACCTCGGGCAGCGCCACGCTGCAGCCGGGTGCGGCCACGCGGTAGTGGCAGCCCAGGGCCAGCTCCAGCCCGCCGCCCATGCACACGCTGTGGATGGCGGCGACGACCGGCTTGGCCGACTGCTCCACGGCCGCGATGACGGTGTGCAGGTTCGGCTCGGCCAGCGACTTGTCGGTGCCGAACTCCTTGATGTCGGCGCCGCCGGAGAAGGCACCGCCCGCGCCGGTGATGACGATGGCGCGGACGCTGGCGTCGGCCTGCGCCTGCTCCAGACCGGCCACCATGGCCTGGCGGGTGGCCAGTCCAAGTCCGTTGACAGGAGGATTGTCGAGGGTGATCACGGCCACGTCGCCGTGGACCTGGTAAGCAGCGCTCATGCGGGACTTCCTTGGCTGAAAGTTGGAGAAAAGTACGGTCGTGCGATTTTCATTGTAGGCACCGACCGCCTCTTCACCATCCGCCCTTGTCCCAACGGGGACAAGAGGGCGGCGCCACCCTGCGCCGCCCTCCGGCTGCAGTTGCGGCGGCCGCGTTCAGGCCGCGTCGGGTTGCTGCTCGGGCGCGGCCTGCTGGAACGCCGGCAGCGCCTCGCACGCGGCCACGATGCGCTGGACGGTCGGGTAGCCGTCCAGCGGGCAGTTGAAGCGGCGCGCGTTGTAGAGCTGCGGCACCAGGCAGCAGTCGGCCAGGCCGGGCGTATCGCCGTGGCAGAACTGCCCGGTTTCGGCGCTGCCCGCCAGCATCTGCTCCACCGCGTCGAGGCCCAGCGCCACCCAGTGGGCATACCAGGCGTCCTTTTGCTCGTCGCCCACGCCCAGCTCGTGCTTGAGGTAGCGCAGCACGCGCAGGTTGTTCAACGGGTGCAGGTCGCAGGCCACGGCCTGGGCCAGCGCGCGCACGCGGGCACGCCCCAGCGGGTCGGCGGGCAGCAGCGCCGGACCGCCGTGCGCCTCGTCCAGGTATTCCATGATGGCCAGCGACTGCGTCAGCACCGGGCCGCCCTCGCCCAGGCGCAATGCCGGCACCAGCGCCTGCGGGTTGGCGGCGCGGTACGCCTGGCCGTGCTGCTCGCCCCCACCCTTGAGCAGGTGCACGGGCACCGTCTCGTAGGTCAGGCCCTTCAAGGCCAGGGCGATGCGCACGCGGTACGCCGCGGAGCTGCGAAAGTAGGAGTAAAGCTGCATCTGCATGCCGCTCACGGCGCGCTGGCCGTGTCCACCCGGTTTTCGATGGCGCCGAAGATGCTGCGCCCCTCGCCGTCGAACATCTCGATGCGCACCACGTCGCCGTGGCGCATGAAGGGCGTGGACGGCTTGCCCTGTTCGATGGTCTCGTAGGTGCGCACTTCCGCCAGGCAGCAGTAGCCGACCCCGCCGTTGGTGATGGTCGAGCCCCACAGGTTGCCCTGCTTGTTGGACACGGTGCCCGAGCCGATGACCGAGCCGGCGCACAGCGAGCGGGTCTTGGCCACGTGCGCGACCAGGCGGCCGAAGTCGAACGTCATGTCCACGCCGGCGTTGGGCTTGCCGAACAGCTGGCCGTTCAGGTGCACCATCAGCGGCAGGTGCACCTTGGCGTCCTTCCAGGCATCGCCCAGCTCGTCGGGCGTGACGGCCACCGGGCTGAAGGCGCTCGCAGGCTTGCTCTGGAAGAAGCCGAAGCCCTTGGCAAGCTCCGCAGGGATCAGGTTGCGCAGCGACACGTCGTTGACCAGCATCACCAGGCGGATCGCCTTGGCCGCTGCTTCGGGCGTGGCGCCCATGGGCACGTCGCCCGTCACCACCGTCACCTCTGCCTCGAAGTCGATGCCCCACTCCTCGCGCGCGACCACGTCCGCGCGGGGCGCGATGAAGCCGTCGCTGCCGCCCTGGTACATCAGCGGGTCGTGGTAGAAGCTTTCGGGCACCTCGGCATTGCGCGCCTTGCGCACCAGCTCCACATGGTTGATGTAGGCCGAGCCGTCGGCCCACTGCCAGGTGCGCGGCAGCGGCGACAGGCAGGCGGCCTCGTCGAACGGCTCGCCCTCCATGGCGCCGCTGTTGAGTGCCTCGTACACCTGGCGCAGTTGCGGCTCGGCACTGTCCCAGTCGTCGAGCGCGGCCAGCAGGGTGGGCGCGACCGCAGGCACGGCGCGACAGCGCTTGAGGTCACGGCTGACGACCACGAGGGTGCCGTCGCGGCCGCCCTGGGGCAAGGTGGCGAGTTTCATGTTCTGGTGTTCCTTTTTTGAACAAAACGGGCGCCAGCGCTTGTGAGACAAGCGCCGGCAGCTATCAATACAATAGCAACGCGGCCGCGCGACGCCGATTCAGGCGGCGGTGTGCGTGCCGTCGTGCATCCAGCGCGCGTGCTGCGGCGCCTTCTTGGTCTCGGCCCACTCGTTGAGCATGTCCCACTTCACTTCGTCGAGCTTGCGGTTCATCTCGTCGCTGGCAGTGTCCACGGCCAGCTCCAGGCGGTGGCCGCTGGGGTCGCGGAAATAGATCGAGCGGAAGATGGTGTGCTCGGTCGGGCCGATGACCTCGATGCCGTCGGCCTCCAGGCGCTCCTTGACCTGCAGCATGACCTCCTCGGACTCCACCTTCAGCGCCAGGTGCTGGGTCCAGGCGGGCGTGTTCGCGTCGGCGGGGCTGATCATCTCCGGCTTGGTCGGCAGCTCGAAGAACGCCAGCACGTTGCCGTTGCCTGCGTCCATGAACACGTGCATGTAGGGGTCGGGCTCCTTGGTCGAGGGAACCTCGTTCTCGGCGATTGCCAGGATGAAGCGCATGTCGAGGTATTTCTCGTACCACTCGACGGTCTGCTTGGCGTCCTTGCAGCGGTAGGCGACATGGTGGATGCGTTGGATCAGGCTCATGGTGCTCTCCTCAAAAAAGCGGATGCGAACGAAAGGGGCGTCAGCCGCCGGCAGCGGGCGTGTCGAACGGCTTGCGCGCGATGGCCATCGCCTCGCGCAGCACGCCGATGTCGCCGATGTGGTTGGACAGCAGCAGCACCAGGCGGGTGTTGAGCATGGCGCTCTGCTCGTCGGTGAGGCCCTGGTGCGTGGCGATCAGGGCTTCATAGAAGTCGTCTCCGGGCGTGTACGCCTGGAAATAGCGCCGGCCGGGCTCGTGCAGGTGGGGGTCGGTGATCAAGGGCATGCGAACTCCTGTGGGGCCGGCGCTGGGGCCATGGCGTGGCCGCACGCACGCGCGACCGCGGCGTGCACCTGCTGCGCATCGAAGTTGCGCCAGCGCGCGGCCACATGCTGGTCTGGCCGCAGCAAATAGGTGGTGCCGGGGCGCATGTCGTAGCGCTGGCGGACCGCGTCCTGCACGTCCAGCAGCGTGGCCAGCGGCGCCGGCGCGGCGCCGCTGCGCGCCACCACCACCGGCTGCACCGGCACCTCGGCATCGGCCAGGGCGGCGAGCGCCCGGGCCTGCGCCGGCTCCAGGGCGGCCGCATCGTCGACATAGTGCAGTACCCCGAAGCAGCCCCCCAGGTGCCCCAGCAGCCAGTGTCCCTGCCCACCGGCGACCGGGGCGTCGTGCAGGGGCGCGCCGGGCAGCATGTCGCCTTCGAAAGTGTCCACGTCCGGCGTGTTGAGCGGCGAATCGACCAGCCAGGTCGGTACCGACAGCCGCCCCGAATTGACCAGCGCCCGGGCGAACGGGTAGTCCTGCGCCAGCTCCAGCACGGCGTTGCGGAACATGCGGCTGGCGTTGCTCTTGGGCGTGATGAAATCCGTCGAGCGGGTGGAATTGGCGAGGTTCTCGTCGGCGGCCTGGCAGCGCTCGCTACTGTAGCTGTCCAGCAGCGCGGGGGGTGCCTTGCCCTCCAGCACCAGCCTGAGCTTCCAGGCCAGGTTGTCCGCGTCCTGGATGCCCGAGTTGGCGCCGCGCGCGCCAAAGGGCGAAACCTGGTGCGCGGCGTCGCCCACGAACAGCACGCGCTGGTGCTGGAAGCGCTCCATGCGCCGGCACTGGAAGGTGTAGACGCTGACCCACTCGAGCTCGAATTCGCGCTCGTCGCCCAGCATGGCGCGGATGCGCGGGATGACCTTTTCCGGCCGCTTCTCGGCCTCCGGGTCGGCGTCCCAGCCAAGCTGAAAATCGATGCGCCACACGTTGTCTGCCTGCTTGTGCAGCAGCACCGACTGCCCCGGGTGGAAGGGCGGGTCGAACCAGAACCAGCGCTCGGCCGGGTAGTCAGCGGCCATGACCACGTCGGCGATCAGGAAACGGTCCAGAAAGACCTTGCCCTCGACCTCCAGCCCGAGCATGCGGCGCACCGGCGAGCGCGCCCCGTCGGCCGCCACCAGCCAGTCGCAGGTCAGCGTGTAGGGCCCATCGGGCGTCTGCACGCGCAGCGTGGCACGGTCGTCGTCCTGGCTGACGGCGACGACCTCGTTCCTGAAGCGCAGCTCCAGGTGCGGCAGCGCGCGCGCACGCTCGACCAGGAAGTGCTCCAGGTAGTACTGCTGCAGGTTGACCATGCCGGGGCGCTGGTGGCCGTCCTGCGGGCGCAGGTTGAAGCTGAAGACCTCGCTGTCCCGAAAGAACGTGCGGCCCACGTCCCAGGAGGTGCCCTTGTCCACGCACGGCGCGCCGCAGCCCAGGCGGTCCAGCACCTCCAGCGTGCGCTTGGCGTAGCACACGCCGCGCGAGCCGATGGAGACGGTGTCGTCGTTGTCCAGCAGCAGCACGCGCTGGCCCTGGCACGCCAGGTCGATCGCCAAGGCCAGTCCGACCGGGCCCGCGCCCACCACCACCACCGGGCGGTGCGGCGCGCCCTGCCCGTCCAGCTCCGGCGGACGCTGGTAGGCGAACTTGGGGTAGGTGTAGGTCTTGAGCACGCCGGTCGTCTCCGAAGGGGCCAGGTTTCAGGTCAAAACGGGGCGCAGCGCTTTACCAGCCTGCGCCAACAGCTATTGAAAAAATAGCGATCAGCCCTGCTGCAGCGCGTGCCACATCTGCTGGTCGCGCTCGGCCGTCCAGATGCGCGGGTCGCGGATGCCGCTGGCCTCGTCATGGGCACGGGTCACGTCGAACGGCAGGCAGTGCTCGTAGATGAAGACGTGGCCGAACTTCGGGTCCATGGCTTTGCGGGTGTGGGCCATGGTGGCCTTCAAGTCCATGCCCTGGGCCACGGCCTCCTGCGCGCTGGCGTACAGCGTGCTGACGAAGTCGCGGGTGTAGGCAAGGCCCTTTTCCACGTCTGCAGGCGTGAGCAGGGCCGGTCCGCGGCCGGGCACCAGCTTGTCGAACTTCATCGCCGCCAGGTTGTCCAGCGTCTGCGGCCAGTCCGCCAGATAGGCGTCGCCGGTGTAGCAGGCAGCGTCGGCTTCCACCAGGTCACCGGAAAAACAGATGTTCTGGCTGGGCAGGTAGACGATGGTGTCGCCCTTGGTGTGGCCACGGCCGACCTGCTTGATGCGCACTTCCAGCCCGCCCATCCACAGCGCCATCTCGCCCTCGAACGTCATCGTCGGCCAGGTCAGGCCCGGCACGCTCTCCACCGCCTGGAACAGGCGCGGGAAGCGCCCGATCTCCGAGTCCATGTCCTGCTGGCCGCGCTCGACGATCAGGTCGTACGTGTCGCGGCTGGCGATGATCTGCTCCAGCCCCTCGCTGCGGTAGCCGGAAGCGCCCAGCACGCGCACCGCGTGGTAGTGCGTCAGCACCACGTACTTGATGGGCTTGTCGGTGATCTCGCGCACCTTGGCGATCACGCTCTGCGCGGCCACGGGCGTGGCGGTGGCGTCGATGATCATGACGCTGTCGTCGCCGATGATCACGCCGGTGTTGGGGTCGCCCTCGGCGGTGTAGGCGTAGGCGTTGTCGCTGAGCTTGTCCCAGCTGACTTTCTTTTCTTCCAGGTCGGCCTGGGAGGCAAATTTCTTTTCGGTCACGGCGCTCTGGCTCCTCAACGGACGGTGGACAAGGCTGGCCCCATTACAAGCCCGATCCATTTATCACACAAACGAATTTTTATAATCAATTTACAATTTATTCTTATGAATGTCACGCTGCGCCAGCTGAGCGCCTTCGTTGCGGTCGCCGACACGGGCAGCTTCACCCTCGCTGCCGAGCGCCTGTTCGTGACGCAGTCCGCCCTGAGCGCGCTGATCAAGGAGCTGGAGCAGAGCCTGGGGTTGCGGCTGTTCGACCGCAGCACGCGGCGCCTGCGCCTGTCGGCCACGGGGCGCGAGCTCTACCCGCAGATCGAGAAGATCCTGCACGACCTGCAGGGCGTCATCAGCGAGGTGGGCAACCTAAAGGCGCTGCAGCGCGGCAGCGTTCGCGTGGCGGTGCCGCAGCTGCTGGCGTGCACGCTGCTGCCAGAGGTCATGGCGGGCTTCCACGCGCTGCACCCCAGCGTGCACCTGCGGCTGGTGGACTGCGCGGTGGAGAGCGTGATGGCCCGCGTTTTCTCCGGCGAGGTGGACATCGGCATCGGCCCCGAGCGCGATCCGAACTCCGACATCGACGCCTCGCCCCTGTTCACCCTGCCCTTCATGGTGGTGCTGCCTGCGGCGCATCCGCTCGCGCGTCGGCGCCGGCTGCACTGGAGCCACCTGAGCGGCCAGCCCCTGATCACCCTGCAGGGCCAGTTCACCGAGCTGCTGGTGAGCGACGTGGGCGAGGCCGCGCGTGACCTGCACAAGGAAGCCTTCACCCAGGTGACCTTCATGACCACCGCACTGGCCCTGGTGCGCGCGGGCCTGGGGCTGACGCTGTGCATGCCCTACGCGCGGTCGCTGGTGGAGCAGCACGGGCTGGTGATGCGCCCGATCGGCGACCCGGTGGTCGAGCGCAGCTTCTGGATCTTCACGCGCCGCGGCCGCTCGCCGTCGCCGGCGGCGCAGGCGTTTCTGGGCTACCTGCGCGAGCAGCTCGAGGGCGAGGGCCGGCTGGCCTGAGCGCGCGCGGCGCGCGCCAGGCCGGCATTCACACCTCCAGCCACTCCTTGCGCACGGCCGCGTTGTCGCGCAGCTCCTGCGGCGTGCCGGAGAACACGATGCTGCCGTGCCCCATGACCAGCGCCCGGTCGGAGATGGTCATGGCGATGGTGAGCTTTTGCTCGATCAGCAGCACCGAGATGCCCCGGTCCCGCAGCCGGGTGAGGTACTCGGCCACCAGCTCGACTATTTTTGGCGCCAGGCCCTCGGTGGGCTCGTCGACGATGACCAGGTCCGGGTCGCCCATCAGGGTGCGGCACAGGGTCAGCATCTGCTGCTCGCCGCCGGACATGACGCCCGCCTCCACGTTGCGCCGCTCGCCCAGGCGCGGGAACATGGCGTACATGTCGTCCTCGCTCCAGCGGCTGCCGCGGCCGTTGCCCTTCTGGCCAAGCAGCAGGTTCTGGTGCACCGTCAGGTTGGGAAACACGTCGCGGCTCTCGGGCACGTAGCCCAGCCCCAGGTGGGCGATCTCGTAGGGCTTCTTGCGCGCCAGGTTGGTGCCCTTCCAGTCGACGCGCCCCTGCCAGTCCACCAGGCCCATGACGGCCTTGGCGGCGGTGGAGCGGCCCGAGCCATTGCGGCCCAGCAGCGCGACGATCTCGCCCGGCTGCACGTCGAAGTTCACGCCGTGCAGCACGTGGCTCTTGCCGTAGTAGGCGTGCAGGTTCTCCACTGTCAGCATTCAATGTCCCTCCGCCTGCTGCGCGGCGATGACCGATCCCAGGTACGCCTCCTGCACGCGCGGGTTGGCCCGCACGGCCTCGGGCGTGTCGAAGGCGATGACTTCGCCATACACCACCACCGCGATGCGGTCCGCCAGGCCGAAGACCACCCCCATGTCGTGCTCCACGGTGAGCAGCGTGCGGCCTTCGGTCACCTCCTTGATGAGCCGGATGAAGCGCGCCGTCTCGGTGGTGCTCATGCCGGCGGTGGGCTCGTCCAGCAGGATGACGCTGGCGCCGCCGGCGATGGTGATGCCGATCTCCAGCGCGCGCTGCTCGGCATAGGTCAGGTTCATGGCCAGCACGTCGCGCTTGTCCTGCAGCTTGATCATCTCCATGAGCTGCGTGGCGCGCTCGTTGGCGTCCTGCAGGCGCGACAGGAAACGCCAGAAGGCGTAGCGGTAGCCCAGGCTCCACAGCACGCCGCAGCGCAGGTTCTCGAACACCGACAGCCGGGGAAAGATGTTGGTGATCTGGAAACTGCGCGACAGCCCCATGCGGTTGATCTCGAAGGGCTGCTTGCCGTCGATGCGCGCACCGTGCAGCAGCACTTCGCCGCTGGTGGGGGCGAAGCGCCCGCTGATCAGGTTGAACAGCGTGGACTTGCCCGCGCCGTTGGGGCCGATGATGGCCACGCGCTCGCCGGCCTTCACGGCCAGGTTGGCGCCGCGGATGATCTCGGTCCGGCCGAAACTCTTGCGCAGCTCGCGCAGCTCCAGGGCGCAGGCCGGCGCCGCGCCGCCGTGGGGCGTGGTTGTCGTCGTCGTCATGCGGCCTCCGTGCGCTTCTTGGTCTGCAGCTCGATCTGCTCCTGGATGGCGCCCCAGCGCCGGGCGAAGCGGCGCCGCAGCCACTCCAGGCCCACCAGCCCCACGCCGCCGATGGCGGCCGCGCCGGCCCAGGTGGCGGCGCTGCGCACGTTCAGCTGCAGGCCCAGGAAGGGCAGCTCGTCGCCCATGGCGGCGTTCAGCTGCAGGTGGTAGGTCATCTCCACCATGGCGGCGGCGCCCAGCACCGCGACCAGCCCGAACACGGCCAGGCCCAGGTACAGCCAGCCCAGCTGGCCCAGCCGCTTGAAGCGGGCCACGCGCACGTTCATCATGATCAGGCTGGCGATGCCGCCGGGCGCGTACATGACCATCAGCAGGAAGACCAGGCCCAGGTACAGCAGCCAGGCCTTGGACAGCTCGGACAGCAGCACCGAGGCGAACACCAGCAGCACCGCGCCGATGATCGGCCCGAAGAAGAAGCCGGCGCCGCCCAGGAAGGTGAACAGCAGGTACGAGCCCGAGCGCACCACGCTGACGCTGTCGGCCCCGGTGACGATCTCGAAGTTGATCGCTGCCAGGGCGCCGCCCACGCCCGCGAAGAAGCCGGAGACGATGAACGCGAAATAGCGTACGCGCTGGGTGTTGTAGCCGATGAACTCGACCCGCTCGGGGTTGTCGCGCACGGCGTTCAGGATGCGCCCCAGCGGCGTGGCGGTGAAGGCGAACATCAGCGCCGTGCACACGAAGCAGTAGAACGCGATCAGGTAGTACACCTGGATCGCAGGCCCGAAGGTGATCCCGAAGAAGCCCTGGCCGTACACCCGGTCGGTGGTGATGCCGCCTTCGCCGCCGAAGAATTCGGGAAACATCAGCGCCATGGACGCGACCAGCTCGCCGATGCCCAGCGTGATCATGGCGAAGGTGGTGCCCGACTTCTTGGTGGTGACGAAGCCCAGCAACACCGCGAAGAACGCGCCTGCCAGTCCGCCCACCACCGGCATCAGCACGAGCGGTATGGGCAACTCGCCGCGCCCGGCCATGTTGATGGCATGGATCGCGATGAACGAGCCCAGGCCGGTATAGACCGCGTGGCCGAAACTCAGCATGCCACCCTGCCCCAGCAGGATGTTGTAGGACAGGCAGATGACGATCAGGTAGCCGATCTGCGAGAGCATGGTCAGCGCCAGGCTGCTCGTGAAGACGTAGGGCGCGATGATCAGCGCCGCGGCAAAAAGCGCCCACGTCACCAGACGGCCGATGTTCATCGGCTTGAAGCGGTAGTGGCCGCCGGAGGCGGTCGTCGAAGGGGATGCAACAGCAGTCATCGCGTCAGTCCTCCCGTGTGCCGAGCAGCCCACGGGGGCGGAAGATCAGGATCAGAACCAGGAACAGATAGGGCAGGATGGGCGCCACCTGCGAGATGGTGAGCTTGAGGACCGGCCAGCCGAACGTGCCCTCGCCCACCGTCACGCCCAGCGTGGCCAGCAGGCTGGCCAGCGAATAGTCCAGCGCCACGGCGAAGGTCTGCACCAGCCCGATCAGCAGCGACGCGAGAAACGCCCCCGCCAGCGAGCCCATGCCGCCCACCACCACCACCACGAAGATGATCGAGCCCACCGATGCGGCCATGGCCGGCTCCGTGACATAGGTGTTGCCGCCGACCACGCCGGCCAGCCCCGCCAGCGCGCAGCCACCGCCGAACACCAGCATGAACACCCGCGGCACGTTGTGGCCGAGCGACTCGACCATCTGCGGGTGCTTGAGCGCCGCCTGGATGACCAGCCCGATGCGCGTGCGCGTCAGCAGCAGCCACACCGACAGCAGCATCAGCACCGCCACCAGCATGATGAACGAGCGCGACTTCGGGAACTGCGTGCCGTAGAGGGTGAACAGCGGCCCCTGCAGCTGCGGCGGCAGGCCGTAGGGCACCGTGGAGCGCCCCCACACCAGTTGCACCACTTCCAGGATCAGGTAGGACAGCCCGAACGTGACCAGCAGCTCCGGCACGTGGCCGAAGCGGTGCACGCGCCGCAGGCTGTAGCGCTCGAACGCCGCGCCCAGGGCGCCCACGATCAGCGGCGCCAGAAACAGCGCCGGCCAGAAGCCCACGGCGCCGGACAGCGTGTAGGCCAGGTACGCACCCAGCATGTAGAAACTGGTGTGGGCGAAATTGAGCACGCCCATCATGCTGAAAATCAGTGTCAGCCCCGAGCTCAGCATGAACAGCAGCAGCCCGTAGCTGACGCCGTTGAGCAGGGAAATGACGAAGAACTCGAGATTCATCGGTGGCGCAAAAGTGGCTGGAGTGGAAAAAAAAGGCCCGAGCGAACTCGGGCCCGCGAAAGAACCGCCTTCCCCACCAGATCAGGACGGGCGCTTCATCTGGCACGACGTGGGCGTGCTGGCCACATAGGGCTCGTAGTACTTCACCGGCACGAAGGTGTAGCCCGTGTTCTCGGCGTCATACGGGTGCTGGCCGCCGGCCTTTTCCCAGCGCGTGATGAACAGGCCCTGCTGGAGCTGGTGGTCGTTCTTGCGCATCTCCACTTCGCCGTTGAAGCTGTTGAACTTCATGCCTTCCATGACCTTGGCGACCTTGGCCGGGTCGGTGGAGCCGGCCTTGGCGAAGGCGGCGTCCAGCATCGAGAAGCCGTGGTAGACAGCCGCCGTGTACATGTCGTCGTTGAACTTCTTCTTGTAGTCGGCCACCAGCTGCTGAATGCGGCCGGGCATGTTCAGGTGGCTGTAGGAGACCATGTACACGCGCTTGTCGGCAGCGGCACCCATGGCCGTGGGGCTGCCCGTGACGCCGCCGTAGTAGGTGTAGAAGTTGACGTTGTTCAGGCCCGCGTCGTTGGCGGCCTTGATCAGCAGCGCCAGGTCCGAGCCCCAGTTGCCGGTGATGACCGTATCGGCGCCGGACTGCTTGATCTTGGCGATGTAGGGCGCGAAGTCGCGCACCTGCGCCAGCGGGGCGAAGTCGTCGCCCACGATCTCCACGTCCGGGCGCTTTTGCTTGAGCATCTCCTTGGCGTACTTGGAGACCTGCTGGCCGTGCGAGTAGTTCTGGTTGATCAGGTAAACCTTCTTGACCTCGGGGTGGTCCTTCATGAACGTGGTGATGGCCTCCATCTTCATGGAGGTGTCGGCGTCCAGGCGGAAGTGCCAGTAGCTGCACTTGCTGTTGGTGAGGTCGGGGTCCACGGCGGCGTAGTTCAGGTACACCACCTCCTTGCCGGGGTTGCGCGAGTTGTGCTTTTCCAGCGCGTCCATGATGGCCAGGGCCGGGCCCGAGCCGTTGCCCTGCACCACGTAGCGCGCGCCCTGGTCCATGGCCGAGCGCAGGGCGCTGGTGGTCTCCTGCGGGCTGAGCTTGTTGTCGATGCCGATGATCTCGAACTTCACGCCCGAGGTGTTCTTCTTGCTGAACTCCTCGGCCAGGAACTGCCAGGTCTTGAGCTGGTTGGTGCCCACCGCCGCCATCAGGCCGGATAGCGGGTCGAGCCAGGCGATCTTCACGGTTTCGCCCTTCTGGGCAAAAGCGCCGCTGGCGCATGCCACCAGTGCCCCAGCAGCTACCATTTTGATAGTGAATGTCATGGCCGTATCTCCTTGGAATGTGTGCCTTGCCTGCGAACCGGGTCAGCGTACAAGCAGCCCCACCGACCCCCCTCAGGGATTGCCCCTAGCGCCTATCGCCCAGGCGACTGCGCCAGGGCGCGCGGCGTCACTGGCCCGGCAGCACGTAGCCCGTCAACTGCTCGCGCAGCCGCGTTTTGAGCATCTTGCCGGTGGCGCCCAGGGGGATGGCCTCCACGAACACCACATCGTCCGGGATCTGCCATTTGGCGGTCTTGCCTTCGTAGAAGGCCAGCAGCTCCTCGCGCGTGACCTCGGCCCCCGGCTTCCTGACCACGGCGACGATGGGCCGCTCGTCCCATTTCGGGTGCGGCACGCCGATGCACGCGGCCATGGCGATGGCCGGGTGCGCCATGGCGATGTTCTCGATGTCGATAGAGCTGATCCATTCGCCGCCGGACTTGATCACGTCCTTGCTGCGGTCGGTGATCTGCATGAAGCCGTCGGCGTCGATGGTGGCTACGTCGCCGGTGGGGAACCAGCCCACGCCGTGCTCGTCCTTGACCAGCGGGCTGTCGCCGCGGTAGTACGTGTCCAGGATCCAGGGGCCGCGCACCAGCAGGTCGCCGTAGGTCTGGCCGTCCCAGGGCAGCTCGCGGCCGTCGCTGTCGACGATCTTCATGTCCACGCCGAAGATCGCGCGGCCCTGCTTTTGCAGGATCTTCATCTGCTGGTCGGGCGGCAGGGCGAGCTGCTTGTTCTTCAGCGTGCACAGCGTGCCCAGCGGGCTCATCTCGGTCATGCCCCAGGCGTGCAGCACCTCGACACCGAACTCGTCCTGGAACGCCGTGATCATGGCCGGCGGGCAGGCCGAGCCGCCGATCACGGTGCGCTTGAGCGTGCTGAACTTCAGGCCCGCAGGGCGCATGTGGCCCAGCAGCATCTGCCAGACCGTGGGCACGCCCGCGGCATAGGTGACGTGCTCGGCCTCCATGAGTTCGTAGATCGACTTGCCGTCCATGGCCGGGCCCGGAAAGACCAGCTTGCAGCCCGTGAGCGCGGCCGAGTACGGGATGCCCCATGCATTGACGTGGAACATGGGCACCACTGGCAGCACCGAGTCACGCGCCGACAGGCACATGACGTCCGGCAGCGCGGCCGCATAGGCGTGCAGGACCGTGGAGCGGTGGCTGTAGAGCGCGGCCTTGGGGTTGCCCGTGGTGCCGCTCGTGTAGCACATGCTCGACGCCGTGTTTTCGTCGAACTGCGGCCAGACATAGTCCGTGGAGGCGCTGGCGATCCACTCCTCGTAGCTCTGCAGACCCGGAATGCCGCTGTCCTGGGGCAGCTTGTCGGCGTCGCACAGGGCCACCCACTTCTCGACGGTCGGGCACTTGGCATGCACGGCCTGCACCAGCGGCAGGAAGGTGGTGTCGAAACACAGCACCCGGTCCTCGGCGTGGTTCACGATCCAGGCGATCTGCTCGGGATGCAGGCGGGGGTTGATGGTGTGCAGGACGCGGCCCGAGCCGGAAACGCCGAAATACATCTCCATGTGCCGGTAACCGTTCCACGCCAGGCTGGCCACGCGGTCACCAAAGCCCAGGCCTGCACTGTCCAGCGCGTTGGCCAGCTGGCGCGAGCGCCGCGCCAGGTCACGGTAGGTGTAGCGGTGGATGTCCCCCTCGACGCGGCGCGAAACGATTTCCCCGTCGCCGTGGTGTCGATCGGCGAAGTCGATCAGTGACGAAATCAGCAGGGATTGGCTTTGCATCAGGCCCAGCATGGGGAGTCTCCTTGTGTCGTGCGGGAAAAAATGGGGCAACCGCGGCATCGTAGCGGCGAAACATGCGCTGTCTGTCGCGCGCCCGTCAGGGGAAATCCGCACCCGTGGGCGATGCCGGTCAAGGCCTTGTCTGGCACGGGTGAACCGCGCGCGACCCACAATGGCGCGCATGGACGCGCCTACCGCCAACACCGCCCCGCCTGCCCTGTGGCGCCCCCACTGGCACAGCGGCTTTGCGCAATTCGGGCCCGCATTCGGCCGCGAAGTGCTGCCCACCCCGCTGCCCCAGCCGCACTGGGTCGGCACCAGCAGCGCGGTGGGCGAGCTGATCGGCTTGCCGCCGCGCTGGCAGGAGTCGGATGACCTGCTGGCGGCCTTCACCGGCAACGCACTGCTGCCCGGCAGCCGGCCGATGGCCAGCGTGTACAGCGGGCACCAGTTCGGCGTATGGGCGGGGCAGCTGGGCGATGGCCGCGCACTGCTGCTGGGCGAGGTCGCCGGGCACGAACTGCAGCTCAAGGGCAGCGGTCGCACGCCCTACTCCCGCATGGGCGACGGACGCGCCGTGCTGCGCTCGTCGATCCGCGAGTTCCTGTGCAGCGAAGCCATGCAGGCGCTGGGGGTGCCGACCACCCGCGCCCTGTGCGTCACTGGCTCGCCCGCGCCGGTGCAGCGCGAGGAGGTCGAGACCGCCGCCGTGGTCACGCGGGTGGCAGAGAGCTTCATCCGCTTCGGGCATTTCGAGCACTTCGCGGCGCGCCGGCAGGTCGATGAGCTGCGCCGGCTGGCCGACTTCGTCATCGGCCGCTGGTACCCCGAGTGCAGGGACACCGACGACCCGTCGGGCCGCGCGACCTACGCCGCCTTCCTGGGCGCGGTGAGCGAGCGCACCGCGCGGCTGGTCGCGCACTGGCAGGCGGTGGGCTTTTGCCACGGCGTGCTGAACACGGACAACATGAGCATCCTGGGCCTGACGCTGGACTATGGCCCGTTTCAGTTTCTCGACGGGTTCGACCCCGGCCACATCTGCAACCACAGCGACACCCAGGGCCGCTACGCCTTCGACCGCCAGCCGGCGGTGGCCTGGTGGAACCTGCACTGTCTGGCGCAGGCGCTGATGCCCCTCATCGACGACGCGCAGGCGGCCGAGGGTGCGCTGGAGCGCTACGAGCCGGCATTCACGGCCGCCTACCTGTCGCTGATGCGCGCCAAGCTCGGGCTGCGCGCACCGGTGGAGGGCGACGGGGCCCTGGTGCAAGGTGTGCTCACGCTGCTGGCGGACGAGCAGGTGGACTGGACGATCTTCTGGCGGCGCCTGTCGCACGCCGCGGCCCAGGGCGACCATGGGCCGGTGCGCGACCTGTTCGTCGAGCGCCGCGCGTTCGACACCTGGTTGCTACAGTATCAGGAGCTGTCAGCGCAATCCCGGCAAGCGCCGCAGGCCGATTTGATGCTCAACACCAACCCGAAGTTCGTGCTGCGCAACTACCTGGCCGAGCAGGCCATTGCGGCCGCGAAACTCGGACGCTTCACGGAACTCCAAACCTTGCACACGCTGTTGGTGCGCCCGTTCGACGAACACCCGGGCTTCGACGGGTACGCCGGCTTTCCGCCCGACTGGGCTTCCCACATCTCCATCAGTTGCTCATCATGACCTACCCCATCCACAAGACCGACGACCAGTGGCAGGCTCACCTGGCGCAGCGTGGCGCCGAGCCGGGCGCGTTCGACGTCACGCGCCGCGCGGCCACCGAGCGCCCCTTCACCGGCAAGTACGAGCGCCACTGGGCCGACGGCAGCTACCACTGCGTCTGCTGCGGGGCCAAGCTGTTCGATTCGGGCACCAAGTTCGATGCCGGCTGCGGCTGGCCGAGTTTTTCGCAGGCGGTGCCCGGCGCCATCCGCGAGATCGAGGACCGCAGCCATGGCATGGTGCGCACCGAAACGGTTTGTGCACAATGCGGCG
>DAMCAL010000025.1:0-26190 GCA_032059585.1 Burkholderiaceae bacterium | reverse complement strand
TCGTACTCGACCACCACGCCGATGCGCGTGCCGTGCAGGTAGGAGGCCAGCTGCGTGCCTGCGAAGTGCTTGAAGCGGCGGAACGACATGTTCTCGCCGATCTTGCCGATCAGGCCCTTGCGCACGTCTTCCAGGGTCGGGCCGAAGCCGTCCTGGCTGTAGGCCAGCTGGCCCAGCGCGTCGATGCCGGCTGGGTTGTGCTCGGCCACCAGCTTGGCGGCAGCGTTGGCCATGGCAATGAAGCTGTCGTTCTTGGAGACGAAGTCGGTCTCGCTGTTGACCTCGATCAGGGCGCCGTTGGTGCCCTCGATGCTGGCAGCCACGACACCTTCGGCCGTGACGCGCGAGGCGGCCCTGCCGGCCTTGGTACCCAGCTTCACGCGCAGCAATTCTTCGGCCTTGGCCATGTCGCCCTCGGCCTCGGTCAGGGCCTTCTTGCACTCCATCATGGGGGCGTCGGTCTTGGCGCGCAGCTCGGCGACCATGCTTGCGGTAATTGCAGCCATTGCAGTTTCTCCGTAACGTTTCAATACATCAATGCGACAAAAGCGTCGCGACAGGATAAAAAAAAGCGGGCGCACAGCCGGTCCCGCTTTTTGTGGCGCCGGACCCGCCACCTGGGCGGGCCGGGAAATCGCGTCGCAGGACGGTCAGGCGGCGGTGTCTTCCACTTCGACGAATTCGTCGGAGCCTTCGCTGGCGACGGCGCGGGCGACCTCGTTCACGGCGTTCTCACGGCCGTCGATGATGGCGTCGGCCATGCCGCGGGCATACAGCGCCACGGCCTTGGCCGAGTCGTCGTTGCCGGGGATGACGTAGTCGATGCCCTCGGGGGAGTGGTTGGAGTCCACCACGCCGATCAGCGGGATGCCCAGCTTCTTGGCCTCGGCCACGGCGATCTTGTGGAAGCCCACGTCGATCACGAAGATGGCGTCGGGCAGGGCGTTCATGTCCTGAATGCCGCCGATGTCCTTTTCCAGCTTTTCCAGCTCGCGCGCGAACATCAGCTGTTCCTTCTTGCTCATGGACTCCAGGCCGGCTTCCTGCTGGGCCTTCATGTCCTTCAGGCGCTTGATGGACGTCTTGACGGTCTTGAAGTTGGTCAGCATGCCGCCCAGCCAGCGCTGGTCGACATAGGGCATGCCGGCGCGCTGCGCCTGCTCGGCCACCATCTCGCGCGCCTGGCGCTTGGTGCCGACCATCAGGATGGTGCCGCGGTTGGCGGCCAGCTGCTTGGCGAACTTCTGCGCCTCCTGGAACATCGGCAGCGACTTTTCCAGGTTGATGATGTGAATCTTGTTGCGATGGCCGAAGATGAAGGGGGCCATCTTGGGGTTCCAGAAGCGGGTCTGGTGGCCAAAGTGGACACCGGCTTCCAGCATTTCGCGCATGGTCACGGACATGAAATCTACTCCGAAGGTTGGGTCTAAAATCCAGCCCGATCATTGGGCCCTGCTGGCAGGGCCCAACACCTCGAGAGGGCTGGTTTGCGATTTGTCTTCCCGCTGCCGGCACGCACCTGAAAAGGGCGGCCAGCTCTCGGCAAAACCGCGGGATTCTACCATACCCCGCCCAGGTCCGGAGGCTGGCGCACAGCGCTTGCCAGCCGTCCGAGCCCTTCCACAGACCCCTTGGCCGCTGGCCCGCCTGCACGCGCAGCCTGCCTGGAATTGTTTTCATCGCCCATGCGCATCCTGATCGTCGGGGCCGGCATTGCCGGCACGGCCACCGCCTATGAACTGGCCCTCGAAGGCCACGAGGTCACCGTGGTGGAACAGCAGGCGGCTGCTGCCGAGCAAGCCAGCTTTGGCAGCGCCGGCCTGTTGGCACCCTCGCTGCTGATTCCCTGGGCCACCCCCAGCGTGCAGAGCCGGACAGCGCGCAGCCTTCTGGGGGCCCGCGCCCGCATGCGGCTGGCGCAGGGCGCCGGCCTGGAGGGTCTGCAATGGCGCTGGCGTTGGCACCGCACGGCGCGCCACGGCGCCGCCCCGGACCGCCTGCGGGCGCTCGCCGCGCTGGGCCAGGACAGCCTGGAGCGCACCCGCGCGATCGCCCATGCACTGGAAGCCGACGCCGAAGCGGGCCGCGGCACCCTCGTGTTGCTGCGCAGCAGCGAAGACCTGGAACTGCTGGAGCCCATGCGCGGCGTGCTCGACGCCGCCGGCGCCACGCTGCGCCAGGTGGACGCGGACACCGCGCGCCTGATCGAGCCGGGGCTGGCGGCGGATGTACCGGTGGCGGGCGCCCTGCACATGCCCGACGGGGAAAGCGCCAACTGCCGGCTGTTCGCGCAACTGCTGCGCCAGGCGGCGCAGGAACACGGGGCGCGTTTCATTTTCAACACGCGCGTGCAGGCGCTGGCGCGCGACGCGGCAGGTGTTGTGATCGCCGGCCGGGCGGAACCCGTGCCGGCGGATGCGGTGATCCTGTGCGCAGGCCTGGCCAGCGCCTCCCTGTTGCGGCCCTTGGGCCCCCGCCTGCCCATGACGCCGGTGTACGGGTATTCGGTCACGGTGCCGGTGCGCGACGACATGCACGCGCCCCAGGGATCGGTGATCGACCCCCGGCACCGCATCACCATCACCCGCCAGGGCACGCGCGTGCGCGTCTCGGGCGGCGCCGAACTGGGCCATGCGCGCGGTATGCACGACGAGGCGACCCTGCGCACGCTGTACCTTGCGCTGTCGGGCTGGTTTCCGGGTGGGGCGCTGGCCTCTTCCCCGCAGGTGCAGGTCTGGCGCGGCGCACGCCCCACACTGCCCGATGGCGCTCCCGTGATCGGCCCCGGACCCGTCAAGGGCCTGTGGATCAACGCGGGCCATGGCGCCGCCGGCTGGGCCCAGGCGTGCGGCAGCGCCCGCGCGATTGCGGACCTGGTGACGGGACGCCAGCCGGCCCTGGACCTCGCGCATTTCGCCCTGACGCGCTTCTAGCCGTACCGCGGAGGCGGC
Organism: Burkholderiaceae bacterium; assembly: GCA_032059585.1. Classification (GTDB taxonomy): domain Bacteria; phylum Pseudomonadota; class Gammaproteobacteria; order Burkholderiales; family Burkholderiaceae_C; genus Melaminivora. The sequence continues at coordinate 23,239 of DAMCAL010000025.1, read as the reverse complement.
CGGAACACAATCGCCGCCATGCTGCACATCCCATCCGCCTCTGCCCATCCCCTGCACGACAGCGCCACCACCCGCCGCCTGGAGGCGCAGGCCGGCGCCGGCCTGCCGGCGCACACGCTGATGCAGCGCGCCGGCGCGGCGGCGGCGCGGCTGGCCCGGGCCCTGGCGCCCCACGCCCGCACCGTGTGGATCGCCTGCGGTGCGGGGAACAACGGCGGTGACGGCCTGGAGGCGGCGGCCGTGCTGCATGCCGCCGGCTGCTGCGTGGCCGTGACCTGCCTGGCAGATGGGCCAGCGCACCTGCCTGCAGACGCACAGCAGTCATGGCAGCGCGCCCGGCAGGCAGGCGTGCCATTCGTACAAGAGCCTCCGCCACTGGGCCCGCAGGACCTGTGCGTGGATGCGCTGCTCGGCCTGGGGCTGACCCCCGTGCCACGCCGCGGCTCGCCCGATCCCCACCTGCTCCGCTGCCTCGACACGCTGCGCACCAGCGCCGCGCCGACGCTGTGCCTGGACCTGCCGTCCGGGCTGCTCGCCGATACCGGGCAGTACGCGCCTGGCCTGGAGCCGGCGGGGCCGCCCGCCAGTGCGCGCCATACGCTGTCCCTGTTGACGCTCAAGCCGGGCCTGTTCACCGCGCACGGACGCGACGCGGCGGGCCGTGTCTGGTTCGACAGCCTGGGGGTGGACGCGGCCGACGCCGACGCCTGCGCCTGGCTGGCCTCCGCGCCGCCCGCGCGGCTGCGCCTCCACGACAGCCACAAAGGCACCTATGGCGACGTGGCCATCGTCGGCGGCGAAGGCGCGGCGCTGCGCGGCATGGGCATGGCCGGCGCCGCGCTGCTGGCCGCCAGCGCAGCCTTGCATGCCGGCGCCGGCCGGGTGCTGGTGAGCCTGCTGGATGACCCCCTGGATGCGACCGCGCTCGCCAGCCGCCTGCCCGAATGCATGCCACGCCGCTTCGACACGCTCGCGCTGGAACGGGCCACGGTGGTCGCGGGTTGTGGCGGCGGTGCCGCCATCGTCCCCCTGTTGGGCCGCATCCTCGAGGACGCCCATCAGCTGGTGCTCGACGCCGACGCGCTGAACGCGATCGCGGCCGACTGGGCGTTGGAACGCGCGTTGGCCGATCGCGCCCATCGCCCTTTGTGCACCACGGTGCTCACGCCCCACCCGCTGGAGGCGGCGCGGCTGCTCGGCCGGGACACCGCAGCCGTGCAGGCGGACCGCCTGGGAGCAGCACGGGCGTTGGCCGAACGTTACGGCTGCACCGTGGTGCTCAAGGGTTCCGGCAGCATCGTGGCGGCGCCTGGCCGCGCGCCCCTGGTCAACCCGACCGGCAATGCGCGGCTGGCGACGGCCGGGACGGGCGATGTACTCGCCGGCCTGATCGGCGCCAGGCTGGCCGGCGCGCCGAAGGGCGATGACGCCGCGTTCCGAGCTGCCGCGGTCGCGTGCTGGCAACACGGCGCGGTGGCCGACGGCTGGCCTCTCCACCAACCCCTCACGGCGGGGTCGCTCGCCCGTGCCCTCACCCCCTGGTGACGTGGGCGCCGACGCGTCCCAGCCCAACCCGCGCGCTGAGCACACCGCGCACCGTGCGAGAGGATCTTGTCTGACATGCGGGACGGGGGCAGTGCGCTTCAATCCCCTTACCCGATCGTTCTTTCCTTCGTCCGTTTCGCACCACCGTTCGAGGTCACCGCCATGAAACGCCACAACTACTCCAGCACTCCCGCCCTTGCCGCTTTCGCGGTCACCGTGCTGTTGGCAGTGGCGGCCAGCGCCACGACGCTGCTGCCGGCGCAGACCGCCGAGGTTGCCGACTCCCAGGTCCACCTGCAGATCGACCAGCTGATCCCGCCAGGCGTGCTCGACTGAACCTGCGATGCGACAGCAAAAAACCGCCTTCGAGGCGGTTTTTTTGTGCCTGCACCGGTACGGCGCAGAAGACGCGGAGGTTTCAGTCCGCCGCTTTGCCCCTGCCGCGCTCCACGATGTCGATGCGCCGCTGCAAAGCAGCCGCCAGCGGCGCATCGCCCTGCTCCAACACACGCTGCGCGCGCGCCAGCAACCAGGCCAGCAACGGGCGGCGCCAGCCCTGTTCGGATGCGGTGTCGGTCGCCAGCGCCAGCGTCTCGGGCGTGGCCCGCCCCGCCTGGACGGCCGCGCCTGCCGCCACCAGGCGCGCGAGCGGGTCCGCGATGGATGCGATGGCGGACGGCTGCGCAGCCGCCACCCGCTGGGGCTCGGGCAGCAAGGCGGCCTGCGTGGGCCGGCCGGCCAGGTAGTCGGCATAGGCGCGCTCGGGCGGCTCGGCATCCGGGCGCAGCGCCGTGAACGCGGGGCACTCCCCGGGCTCGAGGCTGGCGACCTGCGCGGCGCAGCGCATCAGCTCCAGGCGGGCGAGCAGCGCGGGCTGGCCGGTGCGGGAGACTTCGGCCCGCGCGCGTTCCCATTCCAGTGCCGCCACCCGGCTGTCACCCGCCAAATAGGCGCGCGTGGCACGCTCGGCGGCGTCGTGCGCTTCCATGCGCCAGGTGGGCGGCGGCGGCTTGCTCGCGCAGCCCGTCAGCAACGCGGCGGTGGCAGCCACGCGGAGCGCCCAGCGCCAGGGAGTGCGGGTGGGGGTCATGGCAGCCTGAGCTCCGTGTCGCGGGAGAACGGCCATTTGCGGTTGATCTCGTTGAGCATTCCCTCGACCTTGCGCAGGTTGGCTTCGACCTCGGCGCGCAGTGCGCCCAGGTCGGTGGTCGCCTCGCGGGCGTTGGCGCCCACGGCCTGGGCTTCGGCCAGCACGGCGTCCACCTTGGTCAGGCTCTGGCGCGTGTCGGCCAGCAGCGCGTTGAGCTGCACCACCGCGGCGCGCACCTCGGGCACCAGGCCCGGGTCGCCGCCGGCGCCGAACACCTGCCGGTCGGCCTTGGCGGCCATGCCGTCCAGCCGCGCCAGGAGCTGGTTGGTGCGCTGCAGCGTGGCCAGCACCTTGCGCGCTTCCCCGTCGCTACCGGTCAGCACCGACAGCACGCCGCCCGGCGCGTTGAGCCGCTCGGTCAGGGTGCGCACGTTGCCCATGGCGCCGCCCAGCGCGGAGTCTGCATCGGTGAGGGTGGTCAGGTTTTCCAGCAGCTGCCGGGCATCGGCCATCAAGCGGGGGATCTCGGCCGTCGCGTCGCCGCGCAGGACCGGGCGCACGGCGCCTGGCTCCAGCGGCGGGTCGGTCAGCACGCCGCTGTAGGCCTTGATGGTGGTGCCGCCGACGATGCCGCGCACCAGCGTGAACACGCTGGTGCTGCGCAGCCAGTGCGCGTCGCGCCGGGCCACGTCCACCACGATGCGCACCTCGCCGCCTTCTGCCAGCGACAGGCTGCGCACGCGGCCGATGGGAAACCCCGAAAACGTCACGTCCATGCCCACGCCCACGCCTTCCGAGTCGTCGGCCACCAGCACCAGCCGCTGGGTCGGCTCGAACGCACCGCGCGCATACATCAGGTACAGCGCGGAGCCGACGACCAGCGCCAGGCTGAACAGCAGCAGCGCTGCGGCCTTGGCGCGCAGGTGGGCCACGGGGCGCAGCATTTCGTCGCCGGGCTGGGGTTGCCGTGAGTCGGTCATGGGGGGTGGCGGGCGGGACAAGGGTCAGTAGTAGTAATTGCTCATCAGCGAGAGCACCTCGATGAGAAGCAGCACGGCGAACATGCGTGCCAGCCCGCCCAGCCCGGTGCTGGGCTGCTGGGCACGCGCGGGTGAACCGGTTTCGTACAGGCCCGAGGCCATCGGAATGACCGATACCGCCATGCTGAAAAACAGCGTGCGCAGCGCGAACACCAGGGTTACCTGGGGCGTGAACACGTGGCCGAACATGCGCGTGTAGCCGGCGATGCCCGCGGTGGTGAAACCGTACACGCCCAGGTAGGCCATGACCAGTGCCACCACGCACGACAGCGCGGCCAGGGTGATGCTGGCGTACATGCCCGCGACCACGCGCGGCATCAGCTCCATGCGGATCGGGTCGGCGCCGCGCTCACGCAGCGCCTGCAGGTGACCGGACTCGCGCATCAGCGCCAGTTGCGTGCCGTTCGGGATGGTCGCGCGCATTGCGACGAACAGCGCGGCGGTGAGCGGGATGAGCTCCAGCACCAGGACGCGAATGACCATCTCCAGCGCGTAGCGCGACAGGCCGTAGCTGGCGGCGGTCACGACCACGATGTGCGTGATGGCCAGCGACAGCAGCGCCGCCAGCAGGGTGAAGCCCAGCAGGATGGGCGCCGTGTCCTGGTACATGTGGCGCGCCAGCCGCCAGCGGGTGCCGCGCGAATAGCTCGACGGCGACAGCATCAGCACCAGCACCACCGCCCCGAGGTACAGGATGCGCGTCCAGGCCAGCACCCAGCGGCGCGCGGTGAACGCGAGCCGGGCGGGCAGGTACAGAGGCGAGCGCAGCGTGGTCATGGGCGCATCATAGAAAGGCGCGGGGCGAGGCGCGAAATATACAAGCCAAAAGTGCCCTCAGCGCTTGCTGGACAAGCGCCACCAGCTATCAAAATCGTAGTGACGATGATCATACATGGCGTTTGGGCGCCGCTGCCGGCGGTGGCACGGGCTGGGCATCCGCGCGCTCATGCAGCGCCTCGATGACGTGGCACTGCCCGCCGGTGCCGTCGCAGCGGGCGCGCAGGGCGCGCAGTTCGCGCTCGAGCACGCGCAGCTCGTCCAGCCGCGTGCGCACGTGCAGTAGGTGCTCGTCCAGCGTGGCGCAGGCGGCGTGGTCGGCGCCGTCGTCGTGCACCGCGCGCGCGTCCAGCTGCAGCAGCGTGCGCACTTCCTGCAGCGACATGTCCATCGCCCGGCACAGGCGCACGAAGCGCAGCCGGTGCACCTCGTCCTCGCTGTACAGGCGGTAGCGGTTTTCGGCGCGGGTGTGGCCGCTGAGCAGGCCTTCCTTTTCGTAGTAGCGGATGTTGGCCGCCGACACGCCCGACAGGCGCGCGGCATCGCCGATGCGGTGGCGGGGGCTTTGGTGCGTGGTGCTTGACATTGAAGTGACTTGAAGGTTTCCAATCATCGCATGAGTTCTTCCCATTCCCACTCCGACCCCGTCCCGCCGCGCACGCCGGTGGTAGCGCCGGCCTGCTGCGGGGGCGGCGCGCCTGCAGGCGTCGACCACTCCGACGCCGGCCATGACCACGACCATGGCGCGCTGCCCGGCTGGCCCCGCATCGCCGTGGCGCTCGTGCTCGCGGCCAGTGCCGAGGTGGCGCACTGGCTGCAGCACGACACCCCCGGCATGGCGCTGGCCGTCCTGGCGATCGCCCTGTCCGGCCTGGGCGTGTACCGCGCCGGGCTGCAGGACGTGGCGCGCCTGCGCCTGGGCATCAACGCCCTGATGGCCGTCGCCGTGACGGGCGCCGTGCTGATTGGCCAGTGGCCCGAGGCGGCGATGGTGATGGCGCTGTACGTGGCCGCCGAGCGCATCGAGCACGGCGCGATGGACCGTGCACGCCACGCCATCCGCAGCCTGCTGGACCTGGCGCCCGAGACAGCCGAGGTGCTGCAGCCGGGCGGCGCCACCCTGCCCACGCCCTCGGCCGAGGTGCCGCTGGGCGCCACCGTGCGCATCGCGCCCGGGGCGCGCGTGCCGCTGGACGGCACGGTGACGCGCGGCACCAGCGCCGTCAACCAGGCGCCGATCACCGGAGAAAGCCAGCTGGCCGACAAGGCGCCGGGCGACCCGCTGTTCGCCGGCAGCGTGAACCAGCACGGCGAGCTGTTCATGCAGGTGACGGCCGCGCCGACCAGCTCGCTGCTGGCGCGCATCGTTCACGCGGTCGAGCAGGCGCAGGCGAGCCGCGCGCCCACACAGCGTTTCGTGGACCGGTTCGCTGCCGTCTACACGCCCATCGTGTTCGTGCTGGCGCTGGCGCTGGCCGTGCTGGCACCGTTGGCGTTGGGCTGGGGCTGGCACCAGGCGGCCTACCAGGCGCTGGCGCTGCTCGTCATCGCCTGCCCCTGTGCGCTGGTGATCTCGACGCCGGTGACAGTGGTCAGCGCGCTCACCGCCGCTGCGCGCCGCGGCATCCTGGTCAAGGGCGGCAGCGCGCTGGAGGCCGCGCGCGGCCTCAAGGCCATCGCCCTGGACAAGACCGGCACGCTGACCACCGGCAGCCCGGCGCTGGTGCATTGGCAGGCCGTGGGCGGCGCCGACCCGCAGGCTGCCGCCGCCACCGCCTGGCAGCTCGCCAGCCGGTCGGACCACCCGGTCTCGCGCGCCATCGCCGCCGGCCTGCCGGCGGGAGCGCCGGGCGCCGCGGCGCCGGTGCAGGCGATGCCCGGGCGCGGCGTGCGGGCCGAGATCGACGGCCAGCACTGGGTGCTGGGCAATCCGCGCTGGATCCACGAGCTGGGCCTGGCCGACGACGCGCTGCGCACGCTGCTGGACACGCACGAGCGCCAGGGCCGCACCGTCACGCTGCTGGCCGGCGAGCGCGCCGTGCACGCGCTGTTCGCCGTCGCCGACCCGCTGCGCGACCACGCGCGCGACGCGGTGGCGCAACTGAAGGCGCTGGGCGTGGCGCCGGTGGTGCTGAGCGGCGACAACGCGGCGGCGGTGCAGGCGATCGCCGCGCAGGCGGGCATCGACGACGCGCGCGGCGGCCTGTTGCCGGGCGACAAGATGGACGCCCTGCAGGCGCTGCAGCAGGGCCATGGCCCCACCGCCATGACCGGCGACGGCATCAACGACGCACCGGCCCTGGCGCGCGCCGATGTGGGCTTTGCCATGGGCGGCGCGCACAGCACCGACATGGCCATGGAGACCGCCGACGTGGTGCTGATGCACGACGACCTGCGTCGCATCCCCGACACCATCATCCTCGCGCGCCGCGCCCACGCCGTGCTGTGGCAGAACATCGCGCTGGCGCTGGGCGTGAAGGCCGTGTTCTTCGGGCTCGCCCTGATGGGCCAGGCCACCATGTGGATGGCCGTGGTCGCCGACATGGGCGTCAGCCTGGCGGTGGTGGCCAACGGGCTGCGCCTGCGCGCGGGCGCCGGCACCGCCCCGCCGCGCCCCGCAGACAACGTGATCCTGAAGGAAAGTGCATGACCCGCTACGTCAAGACCGCCCCCAACCACGCCGGACGCGAGCGCCAGCGCGCCGCCTTCGAGCACCTGCTGGCCGCCTACCGCGCAGGCGAACACGAGCCGGAACGCCAGCGCTGGCACTACCTGGAAGCCGCGCACGTCATCGGTCAGAACCGGCTCTCGCTGCACTGGCGCGCGCACTGGCACATGCTGGCGTACGCACGCCGGCTGGGCGACCGCCACGAGGTGCGCGGCCAGTTGGCGCGCCTGGCGCTCACGCCGCTCGGACATCTGGTGCGCCGGCTGCCCCAGGGCAACACCGGCCGCGCGAGCGTGCCTGCGTTTCGCGCGATGGTGCCGGGCCCGGCGGTGCGCGAACGCATCGCCCAGGCCCTGGCCGCGGTAGCCCCTGCAGGCGACGCGCCGAGCGCGCCCGCCCCACCCCGCTGAGAATGTAGGCAAATTGGCCTCTGGCGCTTTACCAGCAAGCGCGAGCAGCTATTGTTTCGGTAGCAGATTGCCCATAGGGCGGCGCGGCATCCTTGACGCAACGCAAAGCGCCCGGGCGCGCGCTGGGGTGCAATCGCACCTGCGCCTGTCGCGCGCGCCCACCGGTTTCGCCACCATGACCACTACCGTCCTCGCCGCATCTGCTGCGCCCGCCGCGCCTGTCGCCCACTCGCGTGTCGAGGACACGGTCGCCATTGCCGCCGGCGTTACGCTGGTCTCGGTGGGCGTGGCCTTTCTCGCCAGCGCCGGGCTGCTGACCGGCGGCACCGCCGGGCTGGCCTTTTTGCTGCACTACGCCACCGGCGTCGGCTTCGGCAAATGGTTTTTCGTGCTCAACCTGCCGTTTTACTGGTTGGCGCTGCGGCGCATGGGCGTGGCCTTCACGCTCAAGACGTTCGCGGCGGTGGCGCTGCTGTCGGCGCTGACGGAGGTGCAGGCAAGGCTGCTGCACATCGACCAGCTGCAGCCGCTGTACGCCGCGCTCACGGGTGGGCTCATCCTGGGCATGGGGTTCCTGGTCCTGTTTCGCCACCGTTGCAGCCTGGGCGGTGTCGGCATCCTGGCGCTGTACCTGCAGGACCGCCACGGCTGGCGCGCCGGCAAGGTGCAGATGGCGGTGGACTGCTGCATCGTCGCGGCCGCCCTGTTCACCGTGGAGCCGAGCCGAGTCGCCTGGTCGGTACTGGGCGCGGTGGTGCTCAACCTGGTGCTCGCGATGAACCACCGGCCCGGCCGCTATCTGGCGGGCTGACCCCCAGGGCCGCGCGGGGGCTTGGTGGTGCCCTGGCCGCTCTGACCATGCAACATGGCGTGCCGCGCCCTGCGACCGCCCATCGCGTGAAATCTTCCTCCCCCCTGTTCCGCGACGCGCCCCGCACAGGCAGGCGCCGCTGCGCAGCCGCGCGCACGCCCGGCGCTGCGGGCCGCGGCGTCCCGCCGCCCGCGTTGCGTCACATTCACATGAGCGCTCTTCCATTGATAGCTGCCCGCGCTTGACTGGCAAGCGCCAGCGCCTGTTTTGATCTTGGAAACTGCCGGCCACGACGGCAGCCGCGCTGCTGCGCAGCAGCCGCCCTGGCCCATTGCCAGCGAAGCCCGTCAGGCAGACCGCACCATCCACCGTGCACGACAGCGGCGCCGCGGCCGTGCGTGCGTGCGAAGCGGGCCTGCCGCAGCGCCTCGGGTCGTGCCACACCGCGCTGGTCGGCGGCTGCCTGCTCGAAGCAAGGTAGCGGCGGCCGACGTGAAGAAGTTGCTGGCGCAAGAACACAGGGCACTCGGCCTGACCGTGCCAGGCATGCCCGTGGGCAGCCGGGGCATGGACGGTCCGGCCTGTGGCGACGACCAGGACCCATACGGGGTGCCGCTCCGGTGGCGCGCAACCTGGTGAACAGCGGCGTGTCCACCCGCGTCGTGTTCACCGCGTTCCGCTGAAGGGGCCGAGCCGCACCATAATCGGCCGCGCCATGCCCCAGACCTCCGCTCCTCCACCACCCGCCAGCGCCATCACCGACGTGGCCGGCATCGAAGTCGGCCACTACACGGACACCCGCCGCCCGACCGGCTGCAGCGTCGTCATCGCGCGTGCGGGCGCGGTGGCCGGCGTGGACGTGCGCGGCGCCGCTCCGGGCACGCGCGAGACCGACCTGCTGGCGCCCGGCAACCTGGTCAACGAGGTGCACGCCATCGTGCTGGCCGGGGGCAGCGCCTTCGGGCTGGACGCCGCCACCGGCGCCGTACGCTGGCTGGAAGAGCAAGGCGTGGGGCTGGATGTCGGCGTGGCGCGCGTGCCGCTGGTGCCGGCGGCGGTGCTGTTCGACCTGCCCGTGGGCGACGCGCGCGTGCGCCCCGACGCCGCGGCCGGCTACGCGGCGTGCCGCGCCGCCAGCCGCACGCCGCCCGCGGAGGGCAACGTGGGCGCCGGCGCCGGTGCCGTGGTGGGCAAGATGTTCGGCATGGAACACGCGATGAAGGGCGGCATCGGCAGCGCCAGCGTGCGGGTAGGCAGCGTCACGGTGGGGGCGCTCGTCGCCTGCAACGCGGTCGGCGACGTGGTCGACCCCGATACCGGACGGCCCCTGGCCGGTGCGCGCACGCACGATGGGCGCGCGCTGCGTGACGCTCGGCGCGCGTTGCTCGCTGGCGAGGCGCCCCACCCGCTGCTGGCGGGCAGCAACACCACCATCGGCGTCATCGCCACCGACGCCCGGCTGACCAAGGAGCAGGTGCGGCGCCTGGCCACGGTGGGCCACGACGGCCTGGCGCGCAGCATCAACCCGGTGCACACCATGAGCGACGGCGACACACTCTTCGCGCTGGCCACCGGCTGCGCCGAGCAGCATCCGGGCATGATGGTGTTGGCCACCATGGCGGCCGAAGCGGTGGCGCGGGCGACGGTGCGCGCCATCCTTGCGGCGCGCGCGGTCACGCTGGCGGACGGCCGGGTGCTACCGGCGCACGCCGATCTGGCGCCACACAGGGCGCCGCCGAATCACTGACATTTTTCGAGGATGCGTCGCGCCTGCGGGGGCGCGCGTCGCATCAGTGGCGCGTCGACGGCGGGGCTCCGGCGGCGCTGTCCAGCAGGCGGAAGGCGCCATCACCGCTGAGCTTGTCGATCATGCGCCGCGTCATCGACTGGCCGCTGCCGTCGGCGCCGTTGAACAGGAACAGCGTCCGGTTCGGGCTCACCCAGGTGAGCTGCCGCCGCACCGCGCCGTGCTGGCTCGCGATCTCCACCCAGCAGCCCAGCTCCAGCGCCTCGGTCGTGGTGGGCGTGCGCGGCTGCGGCAGGTTCGCCGCCGCTTTGGAGTCGGAGTCTGCGCCCTCCTCGGGCACGGGCGAAGGCGCCGGTGCCGGATCGGCGCCCTCGGAGGTGCGGAAGGTTTCGCCAGCGCGGCGTTCGCCCGCTTCCTGCGCATCGGAGCGCACGGAATCCGCCGCCTCGGGCGCCGAATCAGGTTCGCTGGAACCTGCGGCTGCCGGTGCGGATGCAGGTGCCGGCATGGCCTGCGGCTCGACAGACGGCGCAGCCTCTCGGGCCGCCTGGGCATCCCGCGCTGCCTGCGCTTCCTGTGCGGCCTGCGCTTCCTGTGCGGCCTGCGCTTCCTGTGCGGCCTGGTGCGCCGCCTCGCTGGCAGCGCTTTGCAAGGCCCCCAGCCGGGCCAAGGTCTGTGCAGTCGCCTGCGCAGGGTGGCCAATGGCCTGTAGGCCGCGCTCGATCCATGGGAGCGCGTCTGCGATCGCCTGCGCCATGGCGGCCGCGTCACCGCCGCCCGCATCCTCTTGGCCGCATGCCAGCAGCAGCGGCACCAGGCCGAGGTATTCGCCAGCGTCGCGCTCGTCGGCCGGCTCGTCCGAGGTCTGCGCCGATGCCACCACCTGCGCCCACGGCCCGATCACAAAGGCCAGCAGGTCGGCCGGGGCCTGCGCGGCTCCCTCGAGCCGTCGAAAGTCCGCCGCCAGCCGCTCGGCGAGCAGCGCGCGGCGCTCGCGTTCGCGCGCTTCGCGCTCCTTGGCTGCGCGGCGTTCGCGCCGGTGGCGCTCCTGCGTTTCCCACGCCTTTTCGAGAGCCCGCAGCACGCGCTCGAACGGGGCCGGGCCGTCGATGCGCGCCGCGGCCAAGTGCCCCACCACCTCGTCCACCAGGCGCATGAACCGGCTGAAACCGGGCGAGTCCTCGCGCTCGAACGCCAGGCTGCGCTGCGTCAGTTCGTCCAGCAGCCGGCGCGCAGGGTGCTGCTCGTCGGCGAAGAAGTTGGTGTCGTAGCGCACCAGCTGCCGCAGTGCCGGCGCCAGGCTCTGCACGGCGCGCTGCACCGGTGGCAGCAGCCGCGTGTCACGCGCGATGTTGTCCATCATGCGGCTGACCACCCCCAGCGCGATTTGCTCCGGGTCGGACGGCGCCGGCTGCGCCACCGCAGGCGCCGCGACCGGCATGGCGCCCGAGTGCCATCCGCTGGCCGCCGCGTGCCCGCCACCGGCGAGCCGGCCGACCAGGCGCTCCAGTTGCGCCAGATCCTCCATCGCACCAACCGCATGCGGGGTCGGGTAACCCGCAGGGGCCACCGGCCCCAGGCCGGATGGGCCCGCACCGGCTCCGGCCTGCCACGCATAGGGGTCACCGCCCCCGGCCAGCATCTGCTGGAGCATGTTGACGGTGAGCAGTGCTTCCTCGGCATGTGCCGCCAGGGGCACACCAGCCGAAGCGCCAGCCCAGCCCGACAGGCCCATGCCGTGGGTGCCGTAGTGGGTGCCGTAGTGGCTGCCCATGCCGCTGTGCAGCGAGTGCCCGTGGCTGTCCACCCCCATGTAGCCGCTGGGCGGCACGGACGCGGAATAGCCGCGGCTGCTCCGCGCCACGCCCGGCATCCCGGCGACCGCATACCCCACCGGCTGCACGCCGTGCTCGCGCAGGCCCTGCGCGGCGCGCTGGTAGACACCGACCAGTTGCTCGCCCAGCAGTTCGCGCATCTGGGCCATCCACAACTGGCGCACCTCGCCGCTCACGCGGGCGTCCGAGACCACCTGTTGCAGGGCGCGGATGTAGTTGTCGGGGCGCAACGGGTTGCGCTCGGGCTGCACGCTCGGCAGGCCCTGCGCAGAGCTGACCAGGGCATTGAGCTCCGACAGCGCGGCGTCGGTCACATGCAGCGCCACCTGCTGCGCACGGGACAGCTCCACCTGCGCCAGGACGTCCGCCTCGTCCATCAGCGCCAACTCGCCGAAATCGATTCCCGTTTCCTGGCCCGGGTGGACGCGAGCACGCGCCGGGCCATCGGCGAATGCCTCCAGCAGCGCCAGCGGGTATCCCTTGACCAGTGGGGCTTCGTGCGCCGTGAGCAACCGCAGCGCGTCCGCGACCAGGTTGCGCTGGCGGACGTCGCGGGTGGATTCCTCCTGCCCGGCCAGCGCCACCTTGGTGGCGCCCACCAGGTGTTCCATCAGGGTTTCCCCTTCCCGGATGGCGCTGACGACGCAGGCGCGGAACACCGTGGTGGCGCGGGACGCTGGCAGGGTCATGGCTCGTTGCGAAAGGAAGGAGCAGCTCTGCGGCGGATGGTACTACCTCGTGTCCGCTGGCGTCACTTCAACGCCTTGTAGCGCATGCGCTTGGGCGCCGCGCCTTCCACGCCCAGGCGCTTCTTCTTGTCGGCTTCGTACTCCTGGTAGTTGCCGTCGAAGAACACCCACTGGCTGTCGCCCTCCGCCGCCAGGATGTGCGTGGCGATGCGGTCCAGGAACCAGCGGTCGTGGCTGATGACCAGCACCGTGCCGGCGTATTCCAGCAGGGCGTCTTCCAGCGCGCGCAGGGTTTCCACGTCCAGGTCGTTGGAGGGCTCGTCCAGCAGCAGCACGTTGCCGCCCTGGATCAGCGTCTTGGCCAGGTGCAGGCGGCCGCGCTCGCCGCCCGAGAGGTTGCCGACCTTCTTCTGCTGGTCCTGGCCGTTGAAGTTGAAGCGCCCGGCATAGGCTCGCGAAGCCATCTGGAACTTGCCGACGTTGATGATGTCCAGCCCGCCCGAGATGTCCTCCCACACGGTCTTGTCGTCCGCCAGCGCGTCGCGCGTCTGCTCGACGAATGCCATCTTCACGGTCTGCCCGACGATGACCTCGCCGCTGTCGGGCTGCTCGCGCCCGGCGATCAGCTTGAACAGCGTCGATTTGCCCGCGCCGTTGGGGCCGATGATGCCGACGATGGCGCCGGCCGGAACGGTCATGGACAGGTCGTCGATCAGCACGCGGTCGCCGAAGCTCTTGGTCACGTGCTTGAACTCGAACACCTGCGTGCCCAGCCGCTCGGCCACGGGGATGAAGATTTCCTGCGTCTCGTTGCGGCGCTGGTATTCGTAGTCCGACAGTTCCTCGAAGCGCGCAATGCGGGCCTTGGACTTGGTCTGGCGGGCCTTGGCGTTCTGCCGCACCCACTCCAGTTCCTTCTTCAGCGCCTTGGCACGCGCCTCTTCGCCCTTTTGCTCGGCTTCCAGGCGGTTTTGCTTTTGCAGCAGCCAGTCGGAATAGTTGCCCTTGTACGGAATGCCGTGGCCACGGTCGAGCTCCAAAATCCACTCGGCGACGTTGTCAAGAAAGTAGCGGTCGTGGGTGATGGCCACCACCGTGCCAGTGAAGCGGTGCAGGAACTGCTCCAGCCACTCCACGCTCTCCGCGTCCAGGTGGTTGGTCGGCTCGTCCAGCAGCAGCATGTCCGGCTTGGACAGCAGCAGCTTGCACAGCGCCACGCGGCGCTTCTCGCCACCCGAGAGCTTGCCCACCACCGCATCCCAGGGCGGCAGGCGCAGCGCGTCGGCGGCAATTTCCAGCTGGTGCTCCGAGTCGGTGCCGGCCGCGGCAATGATCGCCTCCAGTTGGCCCTGCTCGGCGGCCAGTGCGTCGAAGTCTGCATCGGGCTCGGCGTAGGCGGCGTAGACCTCGTCCAGCCGCTTGCGCGCGGCGTTCACCTCGGCCATCGCGTCCTCGACTTCTTCGCGCACCGTGCGCGTGGGGTCCAGCTGCGGCTCCTGCGGCAGGTAGCCGATGGACAGGCCCGGCATGGGAATGGCTTCGCCCTCGAACTCCTTGTCGATGCCCGCCATGATCTTGAGCAGCGACGACTTGCCTGAACCATTGAGACCCAGCACCCCGATCTTGGCACCGGGGAAGAACGACAGGGAAATGTCCTTCAAGATCTGCCGCTTCGGGGGCACCGTCTTGGTGACATGGTTCATCGAAAAAACGTACTGGGCCATGGAGGGGTTTCAGCTCTGTGTATGAAAAAAATAGCAACAACGGCGCACCAGACATGGCGCGCGCAACCATTGATTATCGGCCCATGCGACAATACGGCCTGCCACGGGCTCCAGTCACCCTGGCATCAGCATAGAAGCTGGGGACGATGGAAGCCGATCCAGGCCTTCCGGGCTCCCGCTCCTCGCAATCACCGCGTTCCCTTGCACTGGTCTGGCGGCAAGCACACCTTGCCTCAGGCGGCGGACCGGTACCCAGCGCCCCGGATGGGCGCATCAGACCTACATGAACTTTGACGAACTGAATCTGGCGCCGGCTCTTTTGCGTGCCGTGCAAGAACAGGGCTACGACAGCCCCACCCCCATCCAGGCGCAGGCGATTCCCGCCGTCCTGGCCGGCCACGACCTGCTGGCCGGCGCACAGACCGGCACCGGCAAGACCGCGGCCTTCACCCTGCCCCTGCTGCAGCGCCTGAGCGAAAGCCCCGTCGCGACCAACAAGTTCGGCGGCAAGGGGCTGCGGGCGCTGGTGCTCACCCCGACGCGCGAACTCGCGGCCCAGGTCGAGGAATCCGTGCGCTTGTACGGCAAGTACCTGGACGGGATCAAGTCCACGGTGATCTTCGGCGGCGTGGGCATGAACCCGCAGATCGAGCGCCTCAAGCGCGGCGTGGATGTGCTGGTGGCCACCCCGGGCCGCCTGCTGGACCTTCAGCAGCAGGGTTTCCTGGACCTGTCCACGGTCGAGGTGCTGGTGCTGGACGAAGCCGACCGCATGCTGGACATGGGTTTCATCCACGACGTGAAGAAGGTGCTGGCGCTGCTGCCGGCGTCCAAGCAAAGCCTGCTGTTCTCGGCCACCTTCAGCGACGAGATCCGCGAGCTGGCGGGCAACCTGCTGAAAAACCCGCAGAGCATCCAGGTCACGCCGCGCAACACCACGGTGCAGCGCATCAGCCAGGTCATCCACCCGGTGGGCCGCGCCAAGAAAAAGCAGGTGCTGCTGCACATCATCCAGCAGCATGACTGGAGCCAGGTGCTGGTGTTCACGCGCACCAAGTTCGGCGCCAACAACGTGGCGGACTACCTGACCAAGAACGGCGTGTCGGCCATGGCGCTGCACGGCAACAAGAGCCAGAGCGCCCGCACCCAGGCGCTGGAAGGCTTCAAGACCGGGCAGATCCGCGCCCTGGTGGCCACCGACATCGCTGCGCGCGGCATCGACATCGACGACCTGCCCCACGTCGTCAACTACGAGATCCCGAACGTCTCCGAGGACTACGTGCACCGCATCGGCCGCACCGGCCGCGCCGGCCGCGAAGGCCATGCCGTGAGCTTGGTGTGCATGGACGAGGAGGGCTTCATGATGGACATCGAGCGCTTCACCAAGCAGGAGATTCCGGTGCAGGTCATCGAGGGCTTCGGTCCCGACGAAGGCGAGCAGGCCGAGCCCATCGCCATGGGTCGCCAGACTATCTGGGGCGGCGCTGGCAAGCCGCCGGGGCGCGAGGTCATGCAGGCCGCTGCCAAGGCGGCGCGCCAGGAAATGATGGAGCGCATCCGCACCAACAAGGGCACGCAGGGCGGCGCCCCGCGTGGCCGCCAGGGCGGCGCCGCAGATGGCCAGCGCCGCGAAGCGGGCAGCGAAGGCGGTGGCCGCGGGCGTCAGGGCGCGGGCGGCCCGAACGGCGGCTCCGGCAACCGTTCGGCCGGCCGTGCGCCGCAGTCGCAAGCCAATGCCGGCGGCGCACGCCGCCGCAGCGGCGCAGGCGCCGGTGGTGGCAACGGCGCGGCCGTGGTGGCCACAGGTGGCCCGCGCCGCCACGACGATAGCCAGCCGCGCAGCGAGAACGCGCACATGCTCACGCAGACCGGCCACTCGCTCATGCCCCGGCGCGCCGGCAGCGGCGGCCAGCCCGACCCGATGCGCACCAACGTCGACCTGATGGTGGGCAGCGGCCGTCGCGGCGGCGGTGGCTTCCGCAGCGGTGGTGGCGGTGGCGGGAACTCGCGCGGCCCGCGTGGTGGCGGATACGGCCGCTGATCGGCCCACCCCGCTCGACAAGCCCGGCCCAGGCCGGGCTTTTTTCTGTCAAGGACTTGCGCCTGCGGCCGGCTACCATCGCAGCCAAGTCCATTCAAGCTCACCGGCCATGATGACCCAGACCTTCGGCGGCAGCCGCTCGCCTGCGACCACCCGCCCTGCGCGATCTTTCCCTGCATGCGTTCCTGCCTGCCTGCCTGCGCTCGCCGCCGCTCTGCTCCTGGCAGCGTGCTCCAGCACCCCGTTGCCGCCGTGGCCCTCGCAGTCCGGCGCCGCCCAGCCCACAGCGGGCCGTGTGGTGCCCCCGCCGTTGGGCACTGCTGCGCCGCAGCCGGGCGAGGGCGCGCCGGTTCCGGCAGTGACGGTCACGCCCGTTCCGCCCGTGGCCACCCTGCCCGGCATGCCCACCGCGGCGCCGGCTTCCGCGCTCGACGCGCGCTTCTCCGATCCTGCAGTGCGCTATGAGACCCCGGGCCTGGCGGAGGGCCGGCGCGCCTTCACCACGAACGCCGAAGCGCACCAGTGGCTGCGCCAGCTGGCCGCCAAGGGCGGCGGCGCGCGCGCGCAGGTGGTGGAGTTCGGGCGCTCACAGCGCGGCGCACTCCTCACGGCGTTGGTGCTCACCCGCGCAGCAAGCGCAGACGTGGCTGCGCTGGAGGCCAGTGGCCGCCCCACGGTCATGCTGATGGCCCAACAGCACGGTGACGAGCCGGCGGGCGCCGAAGCGCTGCTGGTGCTCGCCCGCGAGCTCTCGCCCGGCGGCCTGCTGGAGCCGATGCTGGAAGCCATCAACGTGGTCATCGTGCCGCGCGCCAATCCCGACGGCGCGGAAGCGGGCCAGCGCCTCACCGCCGATGGCGTCGACCTGGACCGCGACCATCTGCTGCTGCGCACCCCGGAGGCGCAAGGCCTGGCCCGGCTGGTGCGCAACTACCGTCCGATCACCATCATCGACGCCCAGGAATACCCGGTGCGCGGCGTGCTCAGCGAGCGCACCGACGTGGTGCCGCGCGCGGACCTGCTCATGCTGCCCGCCACCACCGCGAACCTGCCGGAGTTCATGACCCGGGCCGCGATGGAGTGGTACCACGACCCGATGGCCCAGGCGCTCGCGAAGGCAGACCTGACACAGGACTGGTACTTCACCGCGACGGAAACCCCCGGCGGCCTGCTGCTGGCCATGGACGGCACCGCCGCGGACAGCGCGCGCAACGTCAACGGGCTGAAGAACGCGGTCAGCCTGCGCATCGCCAGCCGCGGCGCCGACCTGGACCGCCAGCAGATTCAGCGCCGCGTGCATGCGCAGGTGACCGCGCTGACGGCCGCGCTGCGCAGCACGGTGGAGCGCGCCGGCAAGCTGGAGTCGGTGCGCTCGTACGAGGCGCGCGAGATCGCCTCGCAAGCGTGCCGGGGCGAGTTGGTGGTGCGTGCGCGGGGCACGCCCATGCAGCGCGAACTGGTTGCCGTCGATCCTGTCACGGGCGCCGACCGCCCGCTGCACCTGCAGTGGGATTCGACCTTGCAGCTGCGCCCCACGCTCAAGCGCCCTCGCCCGTGCGGCTATTGGCTGGCCGCCAGCGCGGGCGATGCCGTCCAGCGCCTGCGCTGGATGGGGGTGCAGGTCCTGCGCGTGGCCGAGCCGGGCGGGCTTCTGGCCGATCTGTACGAACAAGGAAGCGGCGAGCGGGGTGAAAGCCTGCAGCTGTCCATCCGGCGCAGCACGGTCGACGTGCCCGAAGGCAGCTACTACGTGCCCATGAACCAGACCCTGGCGAATCTGGCGGCCGCTGCGCTCGAGCCCGACACGCGCGGCAGCTACTACGCGCACCAGCTCATCGGCGGTTTGCAGGACACCGCCCGCGTGATGGCCAATCCGCCCCTGGTGTTCGAGGAAATGGACTGACGCAGCCGCCCGTCTGCCCGTTCGGCGGGCTCCCGCCCGAAGGCCCCGGCGCAATGCTGGGGCTTTTTTTGTGCCCGACGCCGAAGCGAGGGTCAGCCTGCGCGGCCAGGAGCGCTGAGTTGCGCGACCAGTTCCGGCACCAGCGCATCGGCCCCGCCGCGCGCCACGGCTTGTTCGAACGTTCCCTGCACGGCCTGCGCGATGGTTCGCGCCGCCTCGCCTTCGCTCGCCATGTCCGTGTAGTAGTTCAGGTCCTTGAGCGCATTGCCCATGGAAAAGCGCAAGGCCGACGCGTCCTGCGCCACGAGAAACGGCCGAAGCCGCTCCAGCGCCACGCCGGCACCGCCGCCCTTGGCCAGCACTTCCACGAACACCTCGGGCGCCACGTCGCCGGCCAGGGCGCACGCAGCGGCTTCGGCGATCAGCGCCACGCTGCCCAGCGACACGTAGTTGTGCAGCAGCTTCATGCGGTGTCCCGTGCCCACCGGACCGGTGTGGGTGATGTTCTCGGCGAAGCACTCCAGCACCCCACGGCATTGCGCCAGCACCGCGGGATCGCCCCCCACCAGCAGGTTCAGGCGCCCTTCGCGCGCTTCGCGCGGCGTGCGGGTCATCGGCGCATCGAGAAATTTGCCGCCCGCCTGCTGCACGGCAGCAGCCACGCGTTGCGTGGAGGATGGCAGCGCCGTGGAGCAGTCCACGACCACGGTGCCGGGCTGCAGCGACGCCAGCGCACCCTGCGGGCCGAGCAGCACCGCCTCCACCTGGGGCGAGCCGGTCACGCACAGGATCAGCACCTCGACCTGGCGGGCCAGGGCCTGCACGTCGGCGACGGCAGCCACGCCCAGCGCCTGCAATTCCTGAAGGGGCTGGTTGCCCGGGTGCTCCAGCACCGTCAGCGCGTGGCCTTTACTGGCCAGGTTGAATGCGATGCCGTGGCCCATCAGGCCGACGCCGACCAGGCCGATACGGGGAGTGTTTTGCACGGGGGTTTCCTTCATGGGGTGGACGTGAACAAGAGCGCCTTCAGCGAACGCCCGTCGTGAATGTCGGCGAACGCGGCCGGGTTGGGCAGGCGCCGCTCGAAGGCCAGTGCAGGGGCAAGATCGTGCACCAGGCCTTGGACGAACCCGGGGCCGAGTTCGGGTGCATTCAGGCACAGCAGCGCGCAGCCGCCCGGGGCGAGCAGGTCCGGCAGGCGGCGCACGGTGCGGGCGTAATCCTTGGTGGCGACGAAGCTGCCCTTTTGGTAGCTGGGCGGGTCGGCAATGACCAGGTCGTACGGCCCGCTGCGCGTGATCCTGCCCCATGAGGCAAAGACGTCGTGCGCCAAAAAGCTCGCGCCCGTCAGGCCATTCAACTGGTGATTGTGCTGCCCCGTGGCGATCGCCCCGCGCGTCATGTCCACGTTCACCACCTGCGCCGCGCCGCCTGCCAGCGCCGCGACCGAGAAAGCGCAGGTGTAGGCGAACAGGTTGAGCACCCGCGCGCCCCGCCCTTCGCGCGCCCGAAAGTCCTCGGCCCAGCCGAGCACCCAGCGGCGGCCCTCGGCCATGTCCAGAAACAGCCCGTGGTTCTGCCCACGCAGCACGTGCACGCGAAAGCGCAGCCCGCCTTCGGTGACGATGTGCGGATCGGGCACGTTGCCGGCCATCAGCCGCGTGTCGCTGCGACCGGCAATGCGCAGCGCCTCGCCCCGGCTCTGGAAGACCCAGGCCAGCGGCTCGAGCGGTGCCAGCTGAGCCCAGCGCACCTGCAGCGCAGCACCGACGGCGGCGAGCTGGGCATCATCCACCGGTGCAAAACTGGTGAGCACCAGCACCGGCGGGTAGGCGTCCAGCGTCCACTGCTCGTGGCCTGGGTGCAGCCCGCCGCGGCCATGGAAGATGCGACAGGCCTCCTGAGGCAGTGGCATGGCGGCGATGGCATCGAGCAGGCCCTGCATGGAAGGGGCAATGGTGGATGATCAGAACGAAATCGGCCGTCAGCGCTTGACCACCCAGCGCCAATAGCTAGCGAAATCATAGCACCGGCCCCCAGGCGGCCTGTGCGACTGCCCTGTCGATCGGACAGCTCTGCGGATGACATGCGCCGGCGGCACACCCCTTTTACAGTGGCGCGGCAGGCCGGAGCTGCCCGCGTCGGCGCACCCCCTGCTTTTTGCCTGAAAGGAATGCATGTTCTCTCTTCTCGGAACCATCATCGTCGGCTTCATCGTGGGCCTGCTGGCCCGGGCGTTGAAGCCGGGCCACGACAAGCTCGGCCTGGTCATGACCACGTTGCTGGGCATTGGCGGCGCGCTCCTGGCGCGCTACGTGGGCGTGGCCTTGGGCTGGTACGAACCCGGTGCATCCGCGGGCTGGGTGGCTTCGGTGCTGGGTGCGATCGCGCTGCTGGCGATCTACGGGCTGATCAAAAAGAAGGCTTGATGCCAAATCGGCTTCCAACGCTTGTCCAGTAAGCGTTGCAGGCTATCAAAACGATAGTAACGCTGCGTGTGGTCGCCGAACGGCGCGCCCAGCGCGATGGTGAGCACCGGCCGCGCGATGTACCCGCACCGGTGTGGCGCAGGCCACTTGAGCCGCGCAAGAAAAAGCCGCGCAGCCTTTCGGGGCGTGCGCGGCCAGCAACGACACCGGTCGCAGCTTACTTGCGCTGCTGGGGCACGTCCGTGCAACTGCCGTGCGCCACCTCCGCGGCCATGCCGATGCTCTCGCCCAGCGTCGGGTGCGGGTGGATGGTTTTGCCGATGTCCACGCTGTCCGCCCCCATCTCGATGGCCAGGGCCACCTCGCCGATCATGTCGCCCGCGTGCGTGCCGACGATGCCGCCGCCCAGGATGCGACCATGGCCATGCGCCTCGGGGCTGTCGTCGAAAAGCAGCTTGGTAAAGCCTTCGTCGCGGCCGTTGGCGATCGCCCGGCCGGACGCGGCCCACGGGAACAGGCCCTTTTTCACCTTGATGCCCTGCGCCTTCGCCTGATCCTCGGTCAAGCCCACCCAGGCGATCTCCGGGTCGGTGTAGGCGACGCTGGGGATCACGCGGGCGTCGAACGCGGCCTTGGCCAGCTGCTCGTTGCCCTGCAGCTCGCCGGCGATGACCTCGGCCGCCACGTGGCCCTCGTGCACCGCCTTGTGCGCCAGCATGGGCTGGCCGACGATATCGCCGATGGCGAAGATGTGCGGCACGTTGGTGCGCATCTGCACATCCACTTCGATGAAACCGCGCTCGCCCACTGCAACGCCCGCGGCTTCGGCGCCGAGCTTCTTGCCATTGGGCGTGCGGCCCACGGCCTGCAGCACCAGGTCGTACACGCCTTCGGACTGCGTGCCGTCCAGGCCCTCGAAGCGCACCTTGATGCCGCCATCCGTGGCCTCGGCACCCACTGTTTTGGTCTTCAACATGATGTTGTCGAACCGGTGCTGGTTCATCTTCTGCCAGACCTTGACCAGGTCGCGGTCGGCGCCCTGCATCAGGCCGTCGAGCATCTCCACCACGTCCAGGCGCGCGCCCAGGGTGGAGTACACGGTGCCCATCTCCAGGCCGATGATGCCGCCGCCGACGATCAGCATGCGCTTGGGCACCTCCTTCAGCGCCAGCGCGCCGGTGGAGTCGACGATGCGTGGATCGTCGGGCAGGAACGGCAGGCGCACGGCCTGGCTGCCGGCGGCGATGATGGCGCGCTGGAACTGCACCACCTGACGCGGGCCGGTGGCCTGCTGGCTGTCGTCCCCGGTCGCCTCGACCTGCAGGTGATGGCTGCCGACGAACTGGCCGACGCCGCGCAGCACGGTGACCTTGCGCATCTTGGCCATCTGGGCCAATCCGCCGGTCAGTTTGCCGATCACCTTGTCCTTGTGGGCGCGCAATGCGTCCACGTTGATCTGCGGCGCGCCGAAGTCGATGCCCGCGGCTTTCAGGTGGCTGACCTCGTCCATGACGGCCGCGACGTGCAAGAGCGCCTTGGACGGGATGCAACCCACGTTCAGGCACACGCCGCCCAGCGTTGCGTAACGCTCGACCAGCACCACGGTCAGACCCAGGTCCGCGGCGCGGAAGGCGGCCGAGTAGCCACCGGGCCCGCCGCCCAGCACCAGCACGTCGCACTGCACGTCGGCATTGCCGGCGTAGCTGGATGCTTGCGGCGCGGGTGCGCTGGCTGCGGCAGCCGGCGCGGGCGCTGGCGCCGGCACAGGTGCTGCGGGCTCGGCCGCCGGAGCAGACGTGGGCGCAGGCGCGGGCGCGGACGGTTGCGGCGCGGGAGCGGACTCCTCGGCCGCCTCCAGCGTGAGCAGCACGCTGCCTTGCCTGACCTTGTCGCCCAGCTTCACCTTGAGCTCTTTCACCACCCCGGCGTGGCTCGAAGGAATCTCCATGGAGGCCTTGTCGGACTCCACGGTGACCAGGCTCTGCTCGGCCTCGATGGTGTCGCCGGGCTGCACCAGCAGCTCGATGACGGCCACCTCGTCGACGTCGCCGATGTCGGGCACCTTGATATCAATCACGGCCATGTTTCGTTCCTTCACAGCACGATGCGGCGGTAGTCCGCCAGCACCTGGCCCAGGTAAGCGTTGAAGCGCGCAGCCGAGGCGCCGTCGATCACGCGGTGGTCGTACGACAGCGACAGCGGCAGCATCAGGCGCGGCGTGAACTTCTCGTGTTCGTCGTTCCACACCGGGCGCATCGCGCTGCGGGACAGCCCCAGAATGGCCACCTCGGGTGCATTGATGATGGGCGTGAAGTGCGTGCCGCCGATGCCGCCCAGCGACGAGATGGTGAAGCAGCCGCCCTGCATGTCGGCCGCGCCCAGCTTGCCGTCGCGCGCCTTCCTGGCCAGCTCGCCCATTTCCTCGCTGATCTGCAGGATGCCTTTCTTGTCGGCGTCCTTCAGCACCGGCACCACCAGGCCGTTGGGCGTGTCGGCGGCGAAGCCGATGTGGAAGTACTGCTTGTAGACC